>JBHHVB010000030.1:0-28405 GCA_046754065.1 Gammaproteobacteria bacterium | reverse complement strand
CCCCCTCTCTAGAAGTTGACAGCTAGGTTGCCGAATAGGCTGTAGTACAACGAAGCTGTGTTGGTAGTTCCTAACTGGACGTTGGCGTAGTTTATGGCCGCTTCTGCTGACAACGAGACTTGTTTTTTATAGCGGAAATTAAGGCCTGCGATTCCACCCACTGTTGGGATTGTACTTTCTTCATCATTCACGTTATTAACATGAAGGTTTCTTTTTAGCACTAAGGCACCTAAACGAGGCCCGCCGTAAATAGCCATACCCTCGCCAACCTCAGAACGGTATAACAGTGATGCACCAAACGTTGTTTGTGATACATCTGCTGTGACTGTTGTTTGGTCGACATAGAGCTTCTGCTCATCGCTGCCGTGAAACAAATCTAACCGATAGCCAAACTGTGGAGAGAAATAGGCGTGGTTCGCATAATCAAATCCAAACATCACGAGTGGTTTGGCGATTGATTGATCAACACTATCTTCTAGGAAGCCCTGATAACCGAGCTTAAACGATATACCTTGATCGTAGCCATGAATCAGCAGCGGTATTGGTACCTGCTGTCCTTCTTTGACAGTGAATGCTTCATTATAAACTGGCTTTAGACCATCAGCTGTTCTCAGCTCGACATGATGTTCACCGGGGTCTACCGCTATTCCCAGTGGTAATGAGCCTTTCTTTTGCCCATCGACAAAAACCACCATGTTTTCATAGCGCTGTGTGTAGTCATAGATCACTGGTTTACCGCTACGCACTACCTCACCGGATAGGATAACAGGATCTACCCCCGTGATTACTGACTCCATGGTTGGACGTTGTTTTCCTTTGGTGATGTAGTAGGTTTGCTGTTTTGCATAGTCATGTGCTTCAGTTACGGTTACCGCACCGTCACTATTGCGATCATGTTTTTTAATACCATCAATCAAGAAGTGTGTGTATACATCATTCTCCAGCACCACATCTTCACGCGCTGCTTCACCCCATGCGCTAGCAGTCAATACCACCATCGCTTCACTGACATTCTCGAGGGGCTTTACAAAGAATGGGGCTTTTAGCGAACTAAGCTCTGCAAGCAGATCGTTACTCAATTGTGATTTACCTGTTCCACTATGGCACGATGCAATAACCATGACCTTTTTATGGGAGCGTAAATTGCTGATCAGCTGCTTAACAACAGAGACATCAAGCGCTGAGTTAGGAATCTGATTGAACTGTGTATCTCGTGTAACGAGGTATTGTTTGATATCGCCTTTCTCATCTCTAGCCAGTGTGCCATGCGTAGAAATATAGAATATTACCGTGTCTTGCTTGGAGATATTGTATTGAGAAAGATCACGAATCGTTTTTAGAATACTGTTACGTGTTGTCTCTTGAGGATTGGTTAACGTAATCACCTCATCAAACTGCCCATAGCGGGTATCATTCAGCACAGCGGCCATATCATGCGCGTCCTTCACTGCATACTTCAACGATGACCACTCGCTATCGTCAAACTGATTAATACCAATTAAAACAGCGAAACGCTTTGGTGTGGTGAATACATTCTTAACTGTTTGTTGATGTGTTGACGACAGCCTTTGTTGCGAAGAATATTTTAGTATGCCTTCTGCTGCATGAATATTGCTAAAAGTCATGACTATGCCAAAAGCAAGCAAGAAATACGTCAGCAAGCTCTGGGGAAGTTGAGCATTGTTACTACTGTCATTCCTGTACCCATCCGGGCATAAACTCTGGCACAATTCTTTAATTGGGTTTTTCCTGCATTCCCACTTTTGTGGTAATGACAGTCGTGTCATCGCTTGCATCATTTTTACTTCACTTTGGTACTTCTTCCTACTGAGGGAAACATCACAGCTATTTTTTTTGATTCCTGCTGGAGTTAATACTTGGACGGGTATGAGAAAGACACCGCATCATAGTCGCCTTACGTTTTAACATCGAAATAGATGACATCCAGGGAAATGCCTGGTTTTACCGCTTCTATCATGGCTTCATTGATAAACCCTGTGCGAGTATCTATCGATTTTTTAATGTCTGGAATTATCGAATGAATGTCTTCTAAAGCTGTCGATGAATAAATACCGAGCACAAAGTAACGACCATCTGCATTTGATAATGGGATACCATTGATTTCACCATTACTAGGCACATCATAATTACCAGAGGATTGGAACACTGACTGACCTTGTTCTTGAGGGTATATCAGAGAGACATCATCTGTCTTGGGTTGATATCCAAGAATGTAGACATAGCCATCGGTAGGTAAGTCATAGTGGATAAAAAGGAGGTCAGACGAATTCACCTGCCCACCGATAACGCCCCGATCAACTACAAATTCGTTTCTATCTGCAATACGCCCGGTAGCATACTGAAGGCCTAAGAACACCTTATTGCCTGCAATGCCCTTTTCGAATTGTAATGGCATTGGATCATCAAAGGCTGGCTGCTGATCCACATTTTGGATTCTTGGCATAATACCAACGACCAGTAATACTAGAACCGCGAAACTGCCCGCCCAAAGGGGTGTATGACTGCTACCTGAAAAAAGCGAAGCAAAAAACCCCTGTTTTTCGTGATGCTGATGGCCGACATTCAGACTGCTCGTATGCGATGCTGTGTTGTTCTCGTTTATCGTATTAACATGCTGAGTCGTGTCGCCAATAGCAGCCACTGAAGGCCTATGCTCTGCTTGACTAGCGCGTTCCGTTTCATTCGCGTGATTATTAATGATATCGCGAAAAACTTTTTCTTCTTTTTCATCCATGCGTTCGAAGATATATTCACAATCGGGGCAATCAAACTCGAGATGATCGAAGACCAATGCCTTTTCTTCTTTACTCAAACGGCCTTGGAGCAATTGTGACCAACGGTCTTCTGTTAATATTTTACATGTCATAACATCGAATATTACTTTGAGAGTTTTAGTGCCTCACGGACAATGCGACTTTTGAATTTGACGCGAAAACGATTCAGACGGGTTGTAACAGTTGTTTGGGAAATGCCTTGTATCCTGGCAATCTCTGCTGAATTGTTACCTTCAATATAATAAAGGCGAATGGTATCCCTTAAACTGGGTTTCTCAATACCATTGACCAGATCTTCCACCAGCTTGAGTTCTGCATCCGTCCATCTTTCATCTTTATCGTTAATTGATTCGTTGAGCACCGAATAATCTCCAAGCATATTCAAATTTCTGACTGTTTGATTTTTGTAGGAGATACATTTGTTTTTTGCGATGCCGGTAACCCAGTAAAAAAATTTACTGGGTTCTCTGAGTTCGGCTAAATGATCAAATGCACTGATAAATGTCTCCTGACAAAGATCCAAAGCTTGCGCATGGTCCCCTTGAGTCATTTTCAGGCATTTTGACAAGATCTGCTTACGATACCTGTTGAATAAAAATTCAAATGCTCGATCCTCTCCAGCGAGCGCGTTCTTAATGAGAGATTCATCAGACTCAAGAGCCCAATAATTGATGACACCCGTCGAATCAACTTTGTCACACTTTTTTTTGTTGCGAGTTGAATTACCCATCGAAATATGAAGTCTGGTCAGATCGCGAATTGAAGTTTGAAGATTTACTTTATGCTCTTAATAAAGACGAATATATTTTCTGGTTTCCATCCCTAGATTTGCTGGAAGAATAACGCTTGAACCTGGATATCATATATTCTTTAATACTATATAAACAGTGATGCGAAAAGTATACCAGAGATGAATCAGCCTTCAACAAGCCGATACACCCCAACTAACAAAATAATATTATCCAGTATAATCAATAATATATATAATCTTAACCCAATCTTAAATTAGGCGATCACCCTAAACCCTATCAGGCTGGGTAACCGTTGATGAGATAATGTAAAGAATGCTGACAAACTCTAATTTACAAACGGCAGGCTCGGAATCCTCTCCGCAGTTAACATCCGCAGATCGACTAAAGCACACGCAAAAAAAAGCCCCGATCCAATGAACGGGGCTTTGATGGTAACGTCCAAATCTTCCGAGGAAGAACTGAAAGCCTGATACACAGAGATTACGTGGCTAACCCCTTTGCATGTTATAAGACGTCTCTATATCATATTTGTCACGGCTATTTTCTCCGCCTTCTATGTAGAAAGTAGGGTCAGATACCGTCTTGCGGGTCAAGCAGAGTTTAGCTGTTTCGATACCTTGTTTTTTTCAAATTCTATTCTTTCGTTGAACAACTGTTCATGGTCTGCTTCGAAGGAGGCCAAACGATTGTACATGCTCACCAGTTCGAGGTTGGTCTCATTGGTAATCAATCCTGAATAGTATTCTCTCGTGTAACTCTCGATTTCAAGCGCCATCTCCAGAAGCGTATGGGCCATTACCGGATTTACAACAAAATAGTGCTGTTTTATTTTTTCCAGACCAATATCATATTGAGAAAGTTCGTCAGGAACATCAATGGTAGCAGGTATTTCTACACTGAATATTTTTTGATATAGGTCGGCCAATTCAAGTTCGTGGTCACCTTCCTCCTTGGCCAATTCTTCAAGTAACAGGGTTAACCCGATATCGTAAGGGCTAAATCTCATTGACCACTCTCTGAATTTTTTGGCATTGTGCCGTTCAATAGCAATTGCCAATAATAGTGCCCGCTGGGCTTGAGTCTTAGCCATGACGAAAATCCACCCCTCTTTTTTTCGCGATTGAGGATGGCAGTGTATAGCTCGCTTCTTAAGCAAACATTAAATCAGGAAGCTTGCGTGAGCAATTATTTTTTCGGTTAATTGTAGCCAGACATCAAAAAAGTTGATCGATTTCCTATCATTTCCCAGGCAATTAATTGATTATATTGAATTACATGGCCCTTCCGAGGATTAACGCGTTTTCGCGCCCACCATCGGTCGGATAATACGCCTTGCGCAAACCAATCTCATTAAATCCAACGCTTTCGTATAACCGGATTGCCGCGGTATTGGAAGGTCGTACTTCCAGAAACATATTCTCAACATTTAACAGTCTGGCTTCATCAATCAGCCAGGCCAGAAAGCTACGCCCCAATCCCTGTCGCCTTAGGTCGTTTCGAATACATAAATTGAGAATATGTGCCTCACCAGCACCAAATGACATGATGCCATAACCAACGATTTCATTTTCATAAAGAACTACCCTGCAACAATATTTCACCTTCAGGCAGTCCTTGAATATTTGCAGTGACCAGGGAAAATCATACGACGACTGCTCTATGGACAAAACTGACGACAAATCATTATCCAGCATTTGGCGAAAACGGTAATTATCGAGCGTATTAGGTGAAGTAGTCTGCATGACTATCTTGCGAGGCTAACTACCTTCCTCGCTAGCTTAAGATCTTCCCAGGCCTTGCGTTTCTCTTTAGGTGAGCGAAGCAAATAAGCCGGATGATAAGTCACGACAACGGGTATGCCAGTTTCTCTATATTGATGAGATTTTCCCCGTAGCGCGCCAATTTTCGCCTCAGTCTTGAGTATATTCTGTGCAGCAATTCGGCCAACAGCCAGAATTACTTTTGGTTCTACCAATTCAATTTGGCGCTGTAAAAAAGCTTCACATCGGGTTACTTCCTCTGGACGTGGGTCTCGATTACCCGGTGGCCGGCATTTTAGTATATTTGCAATGTATACTTCTTCCCGACGCAGTCCAATCGCCAGTAACATTGCATTTAACAGCTGCCCAGCCCTACCAACAAATGGCTCCCCTTGCCTATCCTCATCGGCACCCGGAGCCTCGCCAATTATTAGCCACTCCGCATCTGGGTTTCCTACGCCAAAAACCGTTTGGGTACGCGATGACTGAAGCTCACATGCCGTACAGATTGAAACACTTTGTTGCAATGCCTGCCATCCGGGTTTTTCTTCTCTTCTATCCGCGATCCCAGGCGTTTCTCCGTCATCTTCCGCCAGGTCAATAACCGCTTCATTTTCCACAGCAACAGCAGAATTCCGCAACACCCATTGCTGAATACCCATCGCGTCCAGATATTGTTGATTTATAACATTCATCGGCAATAACAAATCTGTTTCGGTGAAAGTGATTACACCTGTGGATGAGCCCTTGCTGATGGCTCCAGAATCTTATTCAACGCGTTGATATATGCCTTGGCGGATGCGATAACGATGTCTATGTCCGCCCCTTGTCCATTGACGATATGGCCATCCTTCGCCAGTCTTACTGTCACTTCACCCTGAGAATCCGTTCCGCTGGTTATCGCGTTCACCGAATAGAGCTGCAATTCTGTTTTACTGGCGATTATTGCTTCCAGCGCCTTAAAGGTTGCATCAACTGGGCCACTCCCGGATGAGGACACCGACTGTTCAGCACCATCAAATATTATGGTGATATCCGCACAGGGTGTTTCACCGGTTTCAGAACAAACTCGAAGCGAGACAAGTTTAATGCGCTCATTTTCTGCAGACAGGATGGCATCTGTTACAATTGCCTGTAAATCATCGTCATAAATTTCATGCTTCTTGTCCGCCAGGCTTTTGAACCGTGAAAAGGCATTATTTAGATCCTCTTCCGTATCAAAATCAATCCCCAACTCCTGAAGACGTGTACGAAATGCATTGCGCCCGGAATGTTTTCCCAAAACCATTCGGTTTGCTGACCAACCAACATCCTGGGCCCGCATAATCTCGTAGGTTTCTCTGCTCTTGAGCACACCATCCTGGTGAATACCTGACTCATGGGCAAACGCATTGGCACCAACAATCGCCTTGTTTGGCTGTACAGGGAACCCGGTGATACTGGCTACAAGTCGACTACATGGCACAATCTGTGTTGTATCCAGATCAACGTGGCAACTAAAAATATCCTGTCTTGTACGAACGGCCATTACTATCTCTTCCAGCGCTGCATTGCCAGCCCGCTCTCCGAGACCATTAATGGTACATTCAACCTGCCTGGCGCCATTCATCACAGCAGACAATGAATTTGATACGGCGAGCCCAAGATCGTTATGACAATGGACGGAAAAAACTGCTTTATCTGAATTCGGAATTCGCTCAATTAAATTACCAACGAGCTCGCCGAATTGGGCAGGCATGCTATAGCCCACAGTGTCAGGTATATTGATTGTCGTTGCACCCGCATTAATCACCGCCTCGATTATTCGACACAGAAAGTTCAGTTCCGAGCGACCCGCATCCTCAGGGGAAAACTCAATATTGTCAGTGTATTGCCGTGCACGCTTGACTGCGTTAACGGCCTGTTCAACGACCTGGTCGGGTTCCATACGTAATTTCATCTTCATGTGTATGGGTGATGTCGCAATAAATGTATGAATACGGCCGGAATTAGCATCTTTAATAGCCTCTCCTGCCCGGTCGATATCTTTATCCATTGCCCGTGCGAGCCCGCAAACCGTACTGTCCTGAATAGCACTCGCTACCGCCTGCACAGCCTCAAAATCACCAGCACTTGCTATGGGGAAACCTGCCTCAATCACATCAACCCGCATTCTCTCCAGCGCTTTAGCAATACGTACCTTTTCATCCCGCGTCATCGATGCACCCGGGCTTTGCTCTCCATCGCGCAAGGTCGTATCAAATATGATGAGTTTGTCGTTATCGCTCATAAATCTGCTCCAACTTAATGTATTTCCGAAGAATTACCCGGAATACGGGATGAATCTTTCGGCCATGTCAGTGTAACTGACATTTTATGAATTTAAAATATTTGCCCTGTTTAAAGCAGGCAAATCTCAGGATTGTGAGGTGAAATAGAATAGTCTGCCTTACGGCAGCAGCAGTCGCAGAATAGATGAAGCAGCAGGCAGGTAAGCCTTCAATTGTGAATTAGCTGAAGTATTTGTCGTTTCCATGTCGTTAACTATAGACTGCCTATCTATAAATGCCAAGAAAAATTTATGGTGCATGGTTATTGATCGGCACCCTCGTCATTTCCTGAAGCGCCCATCTTTCTTTCATTTCGATGTTTGCGCAAGAGCAATAACGTGAACAATGGCCCGGATATCATATAAATAACTGCCAGCGTAAACAGAATGGTAGGCGGATTGATAGAGATAAATGCAAACACCAGCACCAGCATCAATATAGCCACGAATGGTACCTTCCCTTTGATATCGAAGTCCTTGAAACTGCGGTATCGTACATTGCTTACCATTAGAAGGCCGGCAAACACCGTCAGGATAAATGCCAGGAAGGAGAGGCTTTCGCCGTCAATGCCGTGTTCAGCACCTAGCCATACCAGGCCAGCTATCAGCGCAGCAGCCGCAGGCGATGCAAGCCCTTGAAAATAACCTTTATCCGTAGTTCCCACCTGAGTATTAAATCGGGCTAGTCGCAACGCTGCCGCCGCGGTATAGATAAATGATGCCAACCAGCCAAGCTTGCCCAGAGAGGACAGAGACCAGACATATACGATGAGCGCCGGCGCCAGTCCAAACGCGATCATATCTGACAGACTATCGTATTCTGCGCCAAAATCGCTTTGTGTATTCGTGATGCGCGCCAAACGACCGTCTATTCCATCCATTATCATTGCAACAAAAATGGCGATCGACGCTGCCTCATAACGACCACCCATTGCGGCGACAATGGCGTAAAATCCGGCAAACAGACCTGCCGTAGTAAACAGGTTGGGTAAAAAATAAATGCCGCGACGGCGCTTTTTCTCTGTTTCGTTATTCATATTTACTATATTGAACTATGCATCAATGATCCAATAATATCTGTACCGCCAGACACCTGGTCACCCTGATTTGATAGGATTCTTGAACTTACGGGAATATAGACAAAAACCTTACTGCCGAATCTTAACATACCAAACCGTTGTCCCTGCCCCACTCGCTGGCCCGCCTGCATAAAATAGTAAGGCCGCATGCCGAAAATACTGCCCCTTACAATGACTGTAACGTCATCTTGCTCATCAGTCTGAACCCACATGGCAAAATTAGCACGTGGATCTATTTTCGTGATTTCGCTCCCTGCATCACCAGCAACCCATTGCCTGACTATTTTACCTTCGGCTGGGCTACGTATGAAATAGGGGCCGAAACGGCTCATTTTGATGAATATCTGAATCGCATCGCGGTCCAGAAAGGGATCTTTTGTAACCGTGATACTTCTGATTTTTCCGTCGACCGGACAGACAACCCCAAGCGGGGAAGAGGGAACATCTCGAACCGGATCCCTGAACAGGTAAATCAGCAGTAGCGATCCCATCCAGAACGGGGTCGCTACTATCATACCTAGTAAAAATTGTAAAACGGCGGCAACTGCTAAAGCGATGGCTATAAAAATCCAACCTTCTCTGGCAACATATGGCCTTTGACGAGATTGCATATCATCTCACATGACGGAATGTATGTGACTAGAACAGTAACTAGTTCTTTTCTTGGTCCACGAGTTTGTTTTCTTTAATCCAGGGCATCATTGAACGCAGCTTCGCGCCCACTTCCTCAATTTGATGCTCGCGACCCAGGCGCCTTTTTGCCTTTAAGGTCGCCGCACCAGCCTGGTTCTCCAGAATAAACTCACGAGCAAATTCGCCATTCTGAATTTCAGTCAGAATCCGCTTCATTTCGGCACGTGTTTCTTCAGTAATAACTCTGGGCCCACGGGTTAAATCCCCATATTCTGCGGTATTGGATATTGAATAGCGCATATTGGCGATACCACCTTCGTACATCAAGTCCACTATTAGCTTAAGCTCATGCAAACATTCGAAGTAAGCCATTTCGGGTGCGTATCCCGCCTCGGTCAAAGTTTCAAAGCCAGCCTGAACCAGCGCTGTTGCGCCACCGCATAATACAGCCTGCTCTCCAAACAGATCGGTTTCAGTTTCTTCCCGGAAATTGGTCTCAATCACACCGGCCCGACCGCCACCATTAGCACTGGCGTATGCAAGAGCAATATCTTTTGCCTTGCCACTCGCATCTTGATAAACCGCGATCAACGTCGGCACACCCCCGCCCTGAGTATAGGTTGACCGAACAAGATGGCCTGGGCCCTTGGGGGCAATCATTATCACATCCAGATCACTTCTTGGTTCTATCTGTTCATAATGAATATTGAAGCCATGAGCAAATGCAAGCGCAGCCCCTTCTTTTATATTTGGTGCAACGACTTCACGATACAAGGCAGCTTGATGCTCATCTGGTACCAAAATCATAACCACATCTGCATCCTTAACAGCATCGGCAGGTGCCTGAACTTCCAGGCCAGCATTAGACGCCTTCTTTGCTGAACTCGATCCCTCTCTCAAACCAACAACAACCTGCACACCTGATTCATTCAGGTTGTTAGCATGCGCATGACCTTGCGAACCATAACCTATAATTGCAACACGCTTCGATTGAATTAGGGACAAATCTGCGTCTTTATCGTAATAGATATTCATCTTTATTTTCCTTTCTGTATATCTTTCGTTTCTTTGTAAACTTTTATAACTTTACGCGGCACTATACGTGAAGATTTTTGTCCCCACGTGCTATACCGCTCACTCCGGTACGAACAGTCTCGATAATTGTTGCCGGGTTGAGCGCATTGATAAAGGATTCGATCTGTTCACCGGTATCTGTTAACTCGATGGTATAAGCCCTTTCTGTTACGTCCACAATTCGCGCATTGAATATATCTGCCAGACGTTTTACTTCTTCTCTCGCATCCCCCAAGGCCTCAACCTTGATTAGCATCATTTCCCGTTCGATATGCTTACCATCGCTCAGGTCAATCAACCTGACAACGTCAATAAGCTTATTAAGCTGCTTGGTAATCTGCTCAATAATCTCATCTGACCCCCGGGTAACCAGGGTCATGCGAGACAAGCTGGGATCTTCGGTGGGCGCTACAGTCAATGACTCGATATTATATCCCCGCGCCGAAAACAGGCCCGCTACTCGCGATAATGCTCCAGCTTCGTTTTCCATTAGAATTGAAATGATATGTCTCATCGTCTACACCAGGATCATTTCATTCAGACCCGCGCCGGCGGGAATCATGGGATAGACATTTTCAGTCTGGTCTGTGATCACATCAACGAAAACCAGGCGATCCTTTTGTTTCATCGCTTCTTGCAGCGCTGGCTCCACATCTTCCGGCTTTTCCACCCGGATACCCACATGACCATAACTTTCAGCGAGTTTGACAAAATCCGGAAGCGCATCCATATATGACATCGCATAACGACCTTGATAAAAGAACTCCTGCCACTGTCTTACCATTCCGAGGTAGCGGTTATTCAGGTTCATAATCTTTATGGGTAGGCCATATTGACGACAGGTGGACAGTTCCTGAATACACATCTGAATGCTACCCTCTCCGGTTACACAGACCACTGTTTCATCTGGATGGGCTTTCTGCACACCCATGGCCGCAGGCAACCCAAAACCCATCGTACCCAGACCTCCAGAGTTGATCCACCGATAGGGCTTATCAAATTTGTAGAACTGCGCGGCCCACATCTGGTGTTGTCCAACATCCGACGTTATAAATGCATCACCGTTAGTTACCTTATACAGCATCTCAAGCGCAAACTGGGGCTTTATCAGGTCACTTTTCTGGTCATACTTCAGGCAATCCATGTTGCGCCATTCTTCAATCTGCTCCCACCAGTTCTCCATGGCTTCTTTATCAAATTCGATATTCTGTCGCTTGATCAATTCAAGCATTTCATACAGCACGGTTTTGACTGATCCAACTATCGGTATATCCACTTTTACATTCTTGGAGATTGAGGAAGGATCAATATCGACATGAATAATCTTTGCTGTCGGGCAAAACTTCTCAATATTGCCCGTCACCCGATCATCAAATCGAGCGCCCACTGCCACCAACACATCGCAATGATGCATCGCCATATTTGCCTCATAGGTACCATGCATACCTAACATACCCAGAAACTGCCTGTCCGTGGCTGGATAACCACCCAAGCCCATCAGGGTATTGGTTATAGGAAAATTCAAACGTCTGGTCAGTTCAGTAAGCGGCTCTGCGCCCCCACCAAGAATGATGCCTCCACCGGTATAAATAACCGGTCGCGTGGCAGTCGCCATCAAGTCCACAGCCTTTTTAATTTGTCGACGATGGCCTTTAACAACCGGGTTATAAGAGCGCATTTTGATCTTATCCGGGTAACTATAATCAGCTTTGTCCGCAGTTATATCCTTTGGAATATCGACAACGACAGGACCTGGTCGTCCCGTGGTCGCTATATAAAAAGCCTTTTTGATCGTCTCAGCAATATCGGTAACATCCTTAACAAGGAAGTTATGTTTGACGCAGGGTCGGGTAATACCTACGGAATCGACTTCCTGGAACGCATCGTTACCAATGAGTTGCTTCGGTACTTGCCCGGTTAAAACCACCAGTGGAATTGAATCCATATAAGCTGTAGCAATACCTGTGATGGCATTGGTTGCACCAGGCCCTGAAGTGACCAGAACGACGCCAGGTTTGCCAGTTGAGCGTGCGTACCCGTCTGCTGCATGAGTTGCGCCCTGTTCATGACGAACAAGGATATGCTCAAGTTCTTCCTGTTTATAAAGCGCGTCATAAATATGTAGCACCGCACCGCCCGGATAACCGAAGATATGTTTCACACCCTCATCTATCAACGAACGGACTACAATTTCTGCACCTGTTAATTCCACAATCACCCCAAGCAATGTCCTAATTAATGACCGGACTGTTCATCCGGTAAAAAATAGCTGGCAAAAATAAAAGTACCCGCCAATGCGGGCACTATTTCAATAAATGGTAAAACTCGCAATAAACCGTTCATTTTAATCAGATTCGCTAACAATTTAAAGAAGAAAATCCATGCTTTTTCGGGCTTTAGCAAGCCCCTTCACAATCTTTTGGCATATAATATCTACACATATGAACGATGGAATGCCTGTTTCGCCATCAATTCAATAGATTTAAAGGAAGGACAAAATGCCATTTTTAACCGTTCAAACCAACATCATACTGGATCCAAATGCCCGCGCGGAGCTATTAGCTGCGCTATCCAGAACGGTCGCAGAAAACCTTGGCAAATCCGAGCAATATGTCATGGTCAGTGTCGAAGATGCAAAATCAATGCTTTTTGCCGGCGAAGATTCCCCTTTGGCCTATATGGAATTAAAAAGTATAGAACTACCTGGAGACCGGACCAAGGCATTGTCCCATTCTCTTTGCACTCAGTTGAATGAGTCCATTGGCATCCCGGGCGACCGGATTTATATTGAATTTGCCGACGCGCCGAGGCATCTATGGGGATGGAACAAATCCACATTCTGAGCCAGCATAAAAGCCACAGCGCTTAAAAATACTGCCTTATAAAGACATTCCGCTCTGTCGCTAGAATTCGAAATTTCTGATAAGAAACTGTTCGGTCGCCTGCCAGGTCTCCTGATCCGATTTCGAGTCTTTCGATACGGTTATAGGTAGTTCAGAATTACTATCAGGAAATACGCCCAGTACGGGACTTTCAATCTCACTAATTCGTTCAACGTCGTGAACGAGGGAACTAAAATAGGCTATCGTTGCAGAAATATCGTCAGGCCAGTTGATGGTTAATTCCACTGCATGCTCTGCACCCGGCCCCCAGCCCAGCACGACGATTTTCCCTTGATTCATCATCAGGTAGTTGAGTGCAGCCTTTAAGTCGGCATCCACCCAAACCGGGTCGATCTGTGAAATAACCAGTTGTGCCAGATCTTTATTATAAACTTCCCTGCCATCAAACAGATCAACGGCAATTGCCCGATATCCTCTTTGCGCAAATTTATCTGCCCATGCCTTGACATAGTCGTTGAGCCCCCACTCATCATGGACCAGTATGACGCCATACTGGGCATGTTCTTTACCAACGACATAGGCGTCAAACTGAGTGCCAAATCTTGATCTAAGGTTAACCACTGACCCAGTAATCTGTGGCCGTGGCAGGACTTCTGCCTCGATAGGTATAACGGTGTCCGACTCCACAACTGGGCTGGTTTCATCAACAGATAGCGCATCCGGCTCAGATATCCTGGCGTCAATTTCTTCTGATAATATCGCTTCCACATCTTCCAGGAGAGATTCATCAACTTTTGATTTTACTTCCTCTGCTTGAAGAATTAATCCATAAAAAAGTATGGGCAAGATGATTAAGTATCGATACACGGTTGCTCCTGCTGGGCTCGTTCACTGCAAATATTGTAACGCATACGTTTCAATCATCCTACCGTTTTGGAAATTACCCGGCGCTCCTGATCACAACAACAGGTGGTAAATTTACAACCTGACGGGTACCGAATATGCCAACCACACACGCGCCTGTAACACCTGTGAGGACACCGACAAGCCAGATCCAGATATTAACTGAATACGGCAAATGAAATATATACTCAGACAAAACGTATGACATAGCACTTGCAGCCAGGGCAGCAACCAGGCCTGCAAGCAAACCAACCAATGAAAACTCCGCTACCTGACCTTCTCTTAGTTGCCTGCGATTCGCACCCAACGTACGTAAAACCGCTCCTTCGTGAATCCGCTCCTCAAGCGTAGAAGCTATCGCTGCATACATAACCAGCAATCCCGCCAGCAACGTAAACACAAACACATATTCTACTGCCATGGTAACGCGCTGAATGATAAGCCGCACCTGGCCCATAATTGCATCCACATCAATCACTGTTATATTGGGGAACTGCCTCACCAGTTTATTTAATATCTGAAACTGCTCTTTTGGTAAATAAAAGCTGGTGATAAATGAATGCGGATATGTTTCCAGTTCTCCCGGTGAGGCGACGACAAAAAAATTAACCTGAAAGCTATCCCAGTTAACCAGTCTTAAACTGTTTACTGTTCCCGAGTAATCAACACCCGCGATACTGAATTGCAACTCATCTCCAATATGAATTTCAAGCGTTTCTGCCAAACCCTCTTCGACAGAGAACATATTACCGTGAACACGCGACATCACCCAGGCACCCCTGGTTACCTCATTATCTTTTTGCAAGTCCATCGCCCATGAGAGATTAAACTCCCTTGCAACCAGCCTTTTTGCCCTGTCCTCATCATAAGTATCAACCGAAACTGCTTCACCATTTATCTTTATCAAACGTGCACGAACCATTGGATACAATTCAGGTACAGCTAAATCTTCTTGATCAAAGAACTGTTTAATTTTATTGAGCTGCTCTGGTTGAATATTGATCAGAAACCGGTTTGGTGCCTCATCGGGCAACCCAGATTCCCATTCCGTCAACAAATCTGACCGCACCAAGCTTAATAGCAACAATACCGTTAAACCCAGGCCAAATGCCATCATCTGTATTACACTGCTCCAGCCCCGTCTAAATATATTAGCCATACCGAGTTTGAAGGAAACGCCGGCATATTGATGCATCGATCGCAACATCCTGATCAATAACAACGCAACAGCCAACAAAATTAGCAAAACAGCTGCCGTACTCCAGACTAAAACCATTGCTAACCTGAATTCACCAGTTTGCCAGATAACGAGGATAACAAAGGCAGTGATACCCAACCCATAAATAGATAAACCACTGAATTCTATGGTACTCAATTCGCGTCGCAGTACTCTAAGTGTGGATACATGTCTAAGTTGCAGTAACGGGGGCATAGCAAAGCCTGTCAGCGCAACAAGGCAGACCAGATAGCCCGAAAATACTGGCCAGTATGACGGGGATGGCAGGGTAATAGTGACTAACGAACCTAATATCACTATCAATAGTGACTGCATCAGGTACCCCAGCAGGCAACCCAATGATGCTGTGATGAGGGCAATTGTTAATAATTGACAGGTATAAATCAGTAAAATATCGTTTTGAGTAGCCCCCACACATCGCATTACTGCACAACTATCCATATGCTTGGAAACAAAATGCCGCGTTGCCGTGGCGATTGCGATACCGGCCAACAAGACACTAATAAGTGCCGCAAGACCCAGGAAGCTTCGTGATCGCTTGAGAGCAGTTTGAACTTCCGGTCTCGCATCTTCAATACTTTCAATTCGTTCACCTGCTAACAGCCGCCCTTTTAATATTTTGCGAAAATTCGAGATATTTTCTGGTAAACCTGAAAATAACAGGCCATATTTAACCCTGCTCGCTGGTTGCACAAGTTTTGTTTGGGCCAAATCTTTAATATTCATTAATACTCGAGGAGCAACCCCAAAGATACTACCGCCAGCTCTCGCAGGTTCCTGGGTTAAAACAGCAGATATTCGAAAGTTCATATCCCCCAGGCTAACCACATCACCCACGTTGATCTGTAATGCTGTCAACAACCGGGACTCTAGCCATACTGTACCTTTTTCGGGAATTTTCCGGGCAATACGATCTGCGGCAAAAAGCTCGTCACTAATATACAAATCACCGCGAAGAGGATATCCGGAACCAACAGCCTTCAGCGCACTCAGTTGACTGGAATCTCCCGAGATCGCCATGGTTGGGAACTCCACAGATTCGGCAACCTTCAGCTGGTGGTTTTTTGCTGACTTTATGTACTCACCTGATAATTGATCACTTGAACTGATCGCAAGATCAGCCCCTATCAACTCGCCAGCTTGCTGCTCGAGTGCCTGCCTTATTCTGTCTGTAAAAAACCCGACTGACGTTACGCTGGTTACTGCTATCAATAGCGCTAGCGACAACACGCGTAGATCACCTGAATACCATTCACGCCTCAACATGCGTAATGATAAAATCAACCGGTTCATTTCAATTGTCCACCAACCAGACTCAAACTTCTGGAACAACGATTCGCCAAACTTTCATCATGAGTAACCAGAACAAGGGTTGCTTGATGAGACTGGTTCAAATCGAATAAAAGTTCAATGACCTTTTCCCCGGTCACCTGATCAAGATTACCCGTTGGTTCATCCGCAAACAGAATTTCAGGTCTGGATACAAATGCTCTGGCTATTGCAACACGCTGTTGCTCCCCGCCGGATAGCTGTTTGGGATAATGATGCATTCGGGATTGCAAACCAACATCACTCAACAGTAAAACGGACTGCTCACGGGCATCAGTTCGTGCAGATAACTCCAGCGGTAACATCACATTTTCGAGTGCAGTGAGATGCGGTAATAACTGAAACGATTGAAACACAAACCCAACCTTCTCTCGTCTTATATTGGCTCGACTATCCTCATCCTTGGCAAAGATATCGATACCCGACAAATGTACCTGACCTGAAGTAGGCACATCCAATCCTGCCATAAGCCCTAGTAACGTCGATTTACCTGAACCGGAAGCACCAACAACGGCCACAGCCTCTCCTTTGTTGATACAAAAATCGATATCATGCAGAATGGTTAGTGTGCCTTCAGGGCTAACGACCTGCTTGGTCAACTTTTCAACCCGGATAATCGTTTGACCACCACAACCTGGCATTATGAAATTACTCCTGCTAATAAACTTCTGTCTTTTACCCACTTTGACGCTTGCCTCACCAAACATAATAGTTCTTGGTGACAGTCTGAGCGCCGGATACGGCATTAATCAAAAAGATAGCTGGGTCTCACTGCTAAAAAATAGAATCTCCACCCGCAAAATAGACTATACCATTATTAACGCAAGTATCAGCGGAGAAACCACCAGCGGTGGCTTATCGCGTATTGGTTCCATACTGGACCAAGAACCTGAGATTATTGTTCTCGAGCTTGGTGCCAATGACGGTTTGAGGGGATTACCGCTTGGTGAAATGAAACAAAATCTGACAAATATTATTGAAATGGGAATTGAGAAAAATAGTAAAATTCTGCTTGTTGGCATGCGCATACCGCCAAATTATGGGCGCAGATATAGCGAGAATTTTGCTTTAATCTATGTTGAGCTGGCAAAAAAATATCAAATCCAACTTGTACCCTTTCTGCTAGCTGGCCTTGATAACAAGGCGAAGTTTCAGGCTGATGGACTGCACCCGACTGCAGAGGCACAAACTATCATTCTTGAAAACGTCTGGCTTAAACTCAAACCCATGTTAAGCCCGGATCGTTAATCTGCGATCAGTCACCCCAACAGGGACCTTACACGAGTAATTTTCTTGCGCAATACGCTTACATCAGTATGGTGAACTCCGTCTTGCTGGCTCACCTCCAGAATTTCGTTCAAAGCCTGAACCAGATTCTCATGTTCGCAACTGATCGAAAAATAATTAATATAGTTATTCAACTCCTCGACCTTCAAAATCGCTAGAGAATTATCCCAGTCTCCGTAATGCAGCTGATAGTTAGCTAGGAACCTGCCAAACTGATAATGTTTTAGATAATCCGGTGAACCAGATTTTGATAATCTGGCAATGTAGGGATCAAAAAAACTCATCCACTCCTTCAACCTGTAAATATTTTGTTCATACTGTTTATTAAGGAGGGCTATTGAGTTTTTTATCAGTTCTTTGTGTATCTTCTTTGCTGAAGTTATAACAAATAGTCCCGAGATTTCATTTAATCGCTGGTAAGCTTCATCGTATCTTTCATTTCCCAATTGTTCTTTAATCTCTGCTACCAAAAATCCAATGTCAAATAAAGCGCTTGACTCTGAGAGATTCAGATATATCCGGGAATGCCTCGCATTCATGGATTTATGTAATTCAATATAATAATCAATGTCACTAATCTGGTTATTACCCTGAGTATCAGCAAGTGAGTGCTGGACCGCATATACGCCGGCATTTGCAAAAAGAGCTGTCGCTAATACCATCACTTTTGGATTTATCGATTTCACCGTATTCTCCTTTTACGGTTTTTCCATAACATTTACGTAAATCGTAATTTCTAAAAAAGAATCCGGCAGCTAATTAATTACAGTAACTTTGTGACTTATTACCAATTCGGGTATTTAGCGACGGTTTCCATCAGGTGAATAGCGCCTGGCTACATTGGAGCAGACAGATTTTATAAGAATATAGCGAACAAAACTCTCCAAAAACTGGCAACAGATGTAAAAAGTAGGCAACTCAAACCAACTCCAGACCCAATATATGAATTACAGGTCAATCAAGTCCGGTTTAGCCAAATACACCGCTTGTTTCATATTGCAAACTATTACTGTTGATTAAATTGTGCTCCAGTGTGAATACAAAATCATAAGATTTGATGTGATCAGGAAATTGATTGATTTGGGGGCTAGCAACAGTTTTACCTGTAGCCAGGTAAATTTATTATGCTCTCAAACTCAACGAACAGATTAAACCAGACACGAAGCTGCAGCAGGATCCTGGCTATGCAAATACAAATAGTTTTCAGTGCCTTGTTTTTTCTGACGTCTATACCAGTCTTCGCACGCCTGTATTGCCGCCTCTATGCTGTGAAACTTAAACAGGTAATAACCATTATCTGTCATAAGTACCGCACTACCATCATCAAGCTCTTTGATATAAAAACTCATAAATTTCTCCTTTAAGTGATTAATCAATATCATAATTAATGGAGAATTATGAAATCCATGTTAAATAAATATGAACTTTATATGACAAACGCAAAGTCAATAACCGGATACATCAGCAATCCGGTCAAATGAAGAGATGCATTCAAGGCACATGACCTGCTATCACGTGACAAATAATTCAGGCTGCTCTACCTCCGGGAAAATATCTGACAAATTCGAAAATACAGCCCCGAATTCAAGTCATTTCCCTAGTGCGGCAAAATGCGCAGCCAGATCTTTAATATCCTTGACAGACAGCTTTTGGGCTATCATATTCATCATCGGATGTTTAACATCACCTAACTTGTAGGCAGTCAGCTGCTTTTCGATATAATCGGCCGATCTGCCGTCAAGTATTACACCAACCCCTCCCTTCGTATGGCAACTACCACAGGTCACAGCTTTATCCTTACCCGCTGCAGCATCCCCCGCTGCAAAAGCATTGGCTGATAGCCCAATCAGAAAAATTGTGGTAGTGACAGGTTTCCCGAGTTTCATCATATGCCTCATAAAAGTTATAAAATAATCTCTTGATTCTTCGTATCAGCGTTGCTTATTATTGAGCAACACATACAAATTGGCAATTCAGTAAAATAAGCCGCAAGGGTTAATCATCTGCCAGCTTGTCTGCCATATTATTACAGTATTGCTCTTTTATGAACAGGCTGGTTTTATTTGGACAGGCATCTCCCAACTTACTTAGCAAATAATTCAGCCTGCGAACAGCCCGGTGTTTTTGATCCTCTTCATTTAGTTTTGAAATCAACGACTCTAGCCCACTAATTTCGCGTCGAAATACCAGCTCTGGTGGTATAAACCCTGCGTTTTTCAACATTCGATACCCGGTTCGTCGTTCTTCGGGAACAAATCGATAATCGTCCAACTGCAAGGGTTTCCCCTCTCCAGGCAAATTACTTAAGTCACCTCGGGCAATCGCTTCCGAAATATATGACTCTGCCAATTGGTCTATCAACCACTCCTGCCTTGGACCGAATGGCGGACCAGAGTTTAAACACCATGAATCGTTCTCGTTTCTGGTTGCGACCGCAGTCCAGGATGAAACAGACCGCTACTGGAACGCGATCGTCGGCAACGGCGGCCAGGAAAGCGAATGCGGTTGGTGAAGAGACAAATTGATATCGCCATGAAAGAAAAGACTTTTCGCGGTTGAGATATTTGGCCTAACAATCAAAATTGTGATCACCCATTTTTTCGCCTTCTGGCGAAGCCGAAGCAGAAAATATTTCTGGTGACTTTTTATTTATATATCTTTCTTTTAAACAGGTCATTTCGTCGGCTTACCAGCCTATCCAGAAACAGTAATCCGTTCAAATGATCAAGCTCATGTTGCGCGACCCTGGCCTCATAGCCTTCCATCTCATAGGTTTTCCCTGTCCCAGTCAGATCCGAAGCCTCGATGGTAATGTTTTCTGCGCGCAATACATTACCGGTATAATCCGGTACAGACAGACACCCTTCCCGGCCGATGACGGAGCCTTCCCATTCAACGATTTCCGGATTAATGAGAATGAGCCGCCCATGATGTTTAATCTTTTTTCTGCCAGCGGCATCGACGATGACGATGCGCTTTGAATGCCCAACCTGGGGAGCAGCGATGCCAACAGACGGGGGCCCCGAATCCAGGGTCTCTTCGAGACTTTCGACAAACGCCGCCAACTCGTCATCAAAATGGGAAACAGGCTCGGCAATCTGTTTCAAAGCCGGATCGGGGTAAGTAAGGACTTTTAGCATCAGCCAATGACTGTGTCCATTTCCAGCAGACTGGTTTCGACACCCTCTTTGGAAATAATATCGAGCGCCGAATGCAATGACTCTATCCCTTCTGTTGCCTGACCTTCAATATGCAAAATATAGATTGGCTTTTCTTCTGTGCCCGCAACGTCAGACTCAAGATTCAGGATGTTTAATCCCGCTTCCGCTAATGCACCGGTTGCATGAGCGACGATTCCTGCACGATCAGCACCAAAAATAGTAATCCTGACATCGGGTTCAACGTAGCGATGGAGGCCTCCATCAATTTGGTCGATATGTAGATGCAGTCCCAACGAATCCACTACAGTTTCCAGCATATCCTCCAGCGTTCTTGCGGAACCCTCATGCTGTACCATTAACATAATCGAGAAATTTCCTCCCAGAAGCGCCATCGATGCTTCACCCAGGTTACAGCCACCATCAAACAGCGCAGAAGTGACCTTCGCTACAATGCCTGGGCGATCTTTACCTACGACAACTAACATATACCATTTATTCATCGAGTATTCCTCAATGTTAAGATGTATTAATGCAGCGTTGAATGAGCGACGTAAATAACCAGAACACCGCTGATAATAAGCGCAACCTGCTGTAACGTCACAATTGGCTCGGGTCGCTTATGCAAACCAGGTATCAGATCTGCAACAGCAATATATATGAAACTTGATGCTGCAATCGCCAATACGAACGGCAATACTGATTCGAAACCCGATAATCCAAAATATGCGATGACACCACCAACAACTGTAGTAAAACTGGATAGCAGATTAAACTTGAACGCCTTGCCTCGATTAAACCCACTATGCAACAGTACCGCAAAGTCCCCCACTTCCTGGGGTATTTCATGCGCAGCCACCGCAAGCGCCGTAACAATACCCAAATGGGTATCAGTCAGGAATGCTGCTGCAATCAAAACCCCGTCCACAAGATTATGCAAAGCATCTCCCAATAAAACGATCACCCCCGTTGCATGGCTGGTGGTTTCCTGATGATCTGGCATATGGGCCTCGCAGCCAACGTGGTGACAATGACGCCACAAGATCGTTTTTTCCAGCGCAAAAAAGCCCAATATCCCTAACAGCACGGTTAGTGTGATGGTGTGAATATCAGTTCCATGTGCCTCAAGCATTGCGTGCGGCAACAGCGCAAGAAACGCCGCGCCTAACAGCGCCCCAATGGCAAAGCTGATCAAATGAGGCATCATCCTGGTTCGTATTTTTTCCGGAAACAGCAGAAAAACAGAAGCACTCAGGACGCTTAGCGCGCCCCCGAGGAAACAGAATAAAACGATCAGTGAAAGCGTGTTCATAGAACTAGATACTCGGAATATAGACTAAAGAATATTTCATTCTCTAGCGCCAGCCTGCCTCAGAAGGTTTACAATTTCATTACGCTCCTTCTTTATCGCCCATGACAGTGCTGTCTCTCTTTCGTTATTCTCTATCGTGACGTCTGCACCATTTTCTATCAAAAGTGTCACAACATTCACGTGACCTTGCCGCGCCGCTCGCATCAGGGCAGTTTGTCCATCACTGGCCTGCGCATTGATATCTGCGCCATTTTGAATTAAATATTCAACGATCTTCTCGTGCCCAACATAGGATGCAACCATAATCGACGTAACACCGTGTTTGTTTGCCGCATTGACGTCAGCGCCATTATCCAATAGCAATTTTACTATTTCCGGATTATCTTCTTCGGGTAGAAGAATCAGGGCAGTATTCTGGATATTATCCCTCGCAGCAACATCTGCTCCACGTCTTATCATAGTATCAGCCAGTTCAACATAACCGCCTGAGACAGCGTGCATAAGGGGAGTTACCCCAGGTTGCCCGAAAGCAGTAACATCTGCACCTCGATCCAGTAATAATTTGGCGATATCAATTTTATTTAGTCGTATTGCTACTGATAACACCGGATCACCGATATTATTTCTTGTATTGACATCACCACCCTGATCAAGAAGGCTCGTCACACTTTTCAGATCGGATTCTTCAACGGCTGTCACTACAGGGTTGGTACATGCCACTAACAGCAAAAGATTCACTGAGACGGCAATGATCACCGATATTTTTCTGGCGAAACAAGATTTATTACACACTGGACTAACGATCTCGATAACTAAAAGAGCGGCTATATTACCCTTTTGAAGCTGTTTTGTCCTGTGGAAAACGGACAGCGGCTCAGTCGAACCAGATTATCGTTGCCATACGACCTGTAACGCCTTCACGACGATACGAAAAGAAGCACTGTGACTCAGTATAAGTACAATGATTACCACCCCAAACATTCTGTATGCCTGTTGCTCGTAACTCTATCCTTGCCAGCTCATACAGGTTGGCAAACCAATGACCCGGCCTGCTCGCCTCAAATGCCCGGGATGCATTCACATTGTTATCAACAAAGTGATGATAAACTTCACGACCGACCTCATAAGCAGTAGGACCAATCGCTGGTCCTAGCCAAACAAGCGTTTCTTCCGGGGCAATTGCGAGCGCCTGAATCGTATTTTCGATAATTCCGGCATAAAGACCCCGCCAACCTGCATGAATTGCTGCCACCCTGGTGCCACTTTTATTACAAACCAGAACTGGAAGGCAGTCTGCCGTTAACACTGCACAAACCACGTTACGACTACTGGTAAAGCTGGCATCAGCCTCAGCAAGCCCTGAAGAGTCTTCTGCGTTGACAACCACATCACTATGATACTGGGATAGCCAGCGGGGCGTTTCCGGCAACTGCAACCTGTCGACCAGTTTCTGACGATTTACACGCACGTTGGTCGAATCGTCACCAACATGATCCGCCAGGTTCAGGGTACCAAATGGCGGTTTGCTGATTCCTCCGAATCGATAAGTCGAACATGCCCGAACATTTGCCGGTGCAGGCCAGTCCGGAACTATCCAGTCATTATTTGCTGTGTTATCCATCAGCCTCGGTTTGATCCGCATCCAACACTTGTAGCAGGCTTGCCATATCTCCAGGTAACGGTACTTCCCAGCCCATTTCATCTCCAGATTCGGGGTGAGTGAACGTCAGACTATAGGCATGCAGGGCCTGACGCCTGAACTTACGCAGTGTCTCGCGCAACTTTTCGCTACCCCCTTTCGGCATACCCAGCCGGCCCCCATACAATGGATCCCCAATGATCGGATATTTTATATGCGCCATATGAACTCGAATCTGATGAGTCCTACCGGTTTCAAGTTTCACGTCGATATGCGTATGCCCTCGAAATCGCTTTATCACGCGATAGTGAGTCGTAGCGTCCTTGCCGTTCGAGTTAACTGCCATTCGCGTGCGATGCACTGCATGGCGACCAATCGGGGCGGAAACCGTCCCGCCTGCCGTCATGACTCCAGCAACAATGGCCTGATATTGACGTTTCACAGTGCGGGCCTGCAATTGATCAACCAGTTTTTTTTGGGCCGGGAGGGATTTCGCAATCACCATAATACCTGTAGTGTCTTTATCAAGGCGGTGTACAATGCCTGCCCGCGGTATCGTTGCCAACGATGGCGCATGATTAATCAACGCGTTCAACAGTGTACCTTGTCTGTTACCCGCAGCAGGATGAACGACAAGTCCAGCAGGTTTATTGATGATAATCAGCGCCTCATCTTCAAATACTATATCAAGGTCTATTTCCTCTGGTTGCCAGTCTGTATCCGGCTCAAGGGTAACCTTTAGCGATACTTTCTCACCCCCAGCAACCTTATCCTTTGATCTTCTTATTTGCGCATCAATAAGAATTTTGCCCTCTTTAATCCATTGTTGCAGTCGAGCTCTGGAATAATCTGGCATTAACGCTGCCACGACCTGATCCAGCCTTGAACCCGCCATCTCTTCGGGGATAAGAAGCTCCAGATTTAGCTGTTCTTTCAAGTTAATACCTCGGAAAAATAATAATTTTGTAGTTTATCTGCTTGAATAATATAATATCTCTGAAATTGAACGTGGGTTCTGCCCATAATGTATCAGGATTTGCTACATTTTTCGTTCTTAACTCTATACAAACAGTGAACACCAGGACTATGCATATAAAGTGGACTTACGCTCTAGCCTGTATTCTTGTACTGATTCTTACCAACGGTTGCTCAACAGCCGTCAAAAAACCCGGGGATCTTAGTCAACTTAACGCCAAACAGATTTATGATTTGGGCAAATCATCCATGGCTGAGGGTAATTATGCCGAGGCCATCCGGGCCTTCAAAGCGTTGGAAATATATTACCCCGAGCAACCCCATTCAATACAGGGGCAACTGGAAATCGCCTACGCCTATTACAAGAATAATGATTCGTCGTCGGCCATTGCGTCAGCAGATCGCTTTATCAACGATTACCCCTTACATGTAAATGTTGATTATGCTTATTATTTAAAAGGTCTCGCGACCTTTGACTCTGCTGTCAATTCAGCAGACGGTGAAAAATCCGAGCTAAATCCCCCTAAACAGATGCAGGCAGAAATTTCTCTGCAGTACTTTTCAGAATTGATAAAACGTTTTCCATTAAGCAAATACAGCGATGATGCAAAACAGCGGGTAAAGTATCTGAACGAAAAATTGGCCCAGCACGAAATCAGACTGGCCAAACATTTTACCGACAAAGGTGACTACGCCAACGCCGCGCTGCATGCCAGATCTGTTATTGCAAACTATCCTGATACTCCATCTATTACTGAAGCAGCATCAATCACCAATATTGCATATAATATGCTCGGTATAGAAAAATCCTCTGCTGGTTCCGATATACAGAACGATGCTGGTCTGCAATCTACGAAAATCACCTTTGATGATGCGGACCAGCCAGACACCCTTGTTTGGCCACCAAAAAACGATCATGCTGTAGTTAATACCAACACCAAGCCAAAACCACACTCAAGTGAACCCCAACCCAAAATCAAAAGTAAACCAGCGGCGAGAACGACAAGCGGTACGAATGGTGCTATTAACACTGGACAGTGGGTTTTAGATCAGAATTCTAACTACTATACCCTGCAAATTCTGGGAACCAGCAATGAAAAGTCATTGATCGATCTCATTAAAACCAACAATCTTGGCAATGAAGTAGCCTATTTCGAAAAAATGGTGAACAACAAATCCTGGTTTACATTAGTCTTTGGCACTTACAAAAGCCGATCTGAGGCATCGATAGCAGCCCGGAACTTGGCAAATACGGGACTACCTGCCGAGCTTCGAAACAAAAAACCCTGGATTAGAAAATTTGGAGACATTAAACCCGATGTTGTTCAGTAAACATCTGATATAATTTGAATACAGAATAATAATAAGCCTCAATATCTGTTTATCTCATGAAATACATTTTAGCTGTAACTCTGATTGTCGCAAATCTGTTTGTCATTGGCTGCTCCTCACTTCAGGAAAAAGATGACAGTGAACTCAATGCCGAGGAACTTTTTCAAAAAGGCAAAGCAGCGCTGGAAATAGGAGATTACCAGGCTGCGATCAGTCATTTTGAATCGATAGGGGTTCGCTTCCCGTTTGGCACCTACGCACAACAGGCGCAACTGGAAATGGCATATGCATATTACAAGTATGATGAGCGAGAAACCGCAATATCGACCACTGAACGGTTTATCAAAACTTACCCTCAGCACGAGCATATTGATTATGCCTATTATCTTCGCGGCCTCGCCAGTTTCAATCCGGAAAAAGACAACCTGGACAGAATTGCGGACCTGGACCCTTCTCTTAGAGCGCCCCGCTCGGCACGCAACGCATTCCAATATTTTTCCGAACTTTTGGATCGATTTCCCCAGAGTCAATATGCCGATGACGCCGCCCAACGTATGGTTCATATTCGCGATCATCTGGCAAGGTATGAACTACATGTCGCCAACTATTACATGAAGCGTGGTGCCTACTTGGCAGCTGCCAACCGCGCGAAGTATGTCCTTGAAAAATATGCTAGAACAACTTCTGTACCCCACGCGTTGGCAATGATGGTAAAAGCCTACCGGGCGCTCGAGCTAAATGATCTTGCCGATGACGCCCTCTCGGTCCTTGTAATAAATTACCCCAAGTACGCAAAAAGCTCGGCGATTAAGGCTTTATTTTACAAAACTGCCAATTAGCACTCTGGCTGGTTTTCAGAAACCAGATAAAGATGGCACTGCAATAAAACTAGAACATTTATGTACCGGCTGTTGCAAAGCCATACGTTGTCTTCCAATTGAATTAGTTGGCTCCAGGGTCAGTACGGACTTTTAGTGGATTGAACCAGGAAAGAAAGAATGTGTGGTCGATTTAACATAGTTGATAGTCCGGCTGTTCATGAACTATGTCATTTGCTTGATATAGATATCAATAACTGGCCAATTCGATTCAGTGACGATATTACACCGACCAACCTGATTTCCATTATTCGTGAAGAAAGCGGACAACGCAGAATCGACAATGCAATCTGGTGGCTATTACTGGAATATACTGAAACAGGATGGAGCCCCAATTCGCGTTACGCGACCTTTAACACGCGTCACGATAAATTGAACAACCCAAGGTCAGTCGGTTACAAGGCATACAGGGAATCACGATGCATCATTCCGGCATCATGCTTTGTCGAGGGATTAAAAGGCACAAAAAAATACTTCTTGCTGGAACCTGTAGATCATTCACTAGCCTTTGGCGGACTTTATCGAACGTGGTTAGATGAAAAAACAGGCGAGCTCGCTTATTCAGCCTCAATCATTACTTTGCCTCCTCACCCAAAACTGAAAGGGATTCACGATAAATCCTCTCCATTGATACTGGATATCAATAATCATAAATTGGTCAACAACTGGTTGTCCGGAGAAATTCAAACAATAAGCCTGTTTGACCCAATATTGATACCGAAATTAAAGACTAAATTGAAGGTAACACCAATTGACCGACCCTCTAAGAAAAATCCTATTGGAGAAACGTTTATGATCGATGCAGACTGAACTGAGAATGGTGTGGTAGCAATCTTGGGGGCAGGTCAGTGAATCTCGTTTTACATGTGATCGTAGTCGCCGCGCTGGCTTGTTTTACAACTGGAGCTGGAATGGTTACATTTGGATATAAAGCAAAACAACGTTGTATGCTTGGTGGTGGAATCATTCTGGCATTTACCGGGACCATACAGCAACTTTACGAACTTGCTCATCAATTTGATCTGGGAAGTTGGGCGATTTTGGCTGGGCTGGGCATCTCCTTCATAATCCTTGGATCAACCCTTGAATCAAAAGCAGGAAATATTAAATC
>JBHHVB010000029.1:0-28708 GCA_046754065.1 Gammaproteobacteria bacterium | reverse complement strand
GGTGGCTCACTTTTCAACCGTTGAGGTGGCTCAGTTTTGCATTGCTGGTGACAGTGGTGAAGGTGGGCGTCTTCTCCGGTTCGGTCTGCCGCGCCTCGATGGGGTCAATGCCGCCCTTCGCCTGCTTGCGGTGCTCGGTGGCCTTCTCCCGCGCCTCTCCCAGTCCCACATCCGGGAAGCTGCCCAAGCCCATCTCCCGGCGCTTGCCGTCGATGGTGAAGCGTAGTACCCACTTCTTCGCGCCGGTGGCGGAAACCACCAGCCGGAGACCGCCACCATCTTCATATTTGCCGGGGCCAGCAGTCGCTACCTTGCGCGGGGTGAGTTTGTGAATTGCCATGCCGCCATTCTCCTTTTTCGCTGGGGGACTCCGGGGTAAGTCCCCCAATCAGTCCCCCGATGTACTTGGATTATAGCGGATGTTGTCGGACTATGCAGGAATATAACTAGCTGTATTGAAAAGTATTTATGGATTGTGTTGGATGGTGTAAAACCATTTATCGGCGGACTCTCTCTCCGCCAAATTACTAAAGGGGGCCTATCCAGGTCCCCTTTAATAATTTGCTGCAAAAGCTGAGTCGAAGACTTGGTTTCAGATTGGTAAAATTGAAGCGCGCCTAACCTGATACACTACTATTGTCTATCATGTTTTTGGGTTTGCCCCAGAAAGATCTGTCTATGGGTAATTGCGCTTGTCTGTATTCGCCAGCCAATTCGATGCTCGAGCCTCATCGCGCAACTTAATCTAGTGGTGAATGAAAATTATAAAAAAATGGAACAGTTCCGCCTGTCGGCCGGGAGTAAATTGGTGACAAATTCAAGTAAAATACTCAATTCAATCGACCAGGTTTTAAAATCAAAATTTGGCTATCAAGAGTTTCGGCTACTTCAACGTGAAATAATCGATCACCTTGTTTCTGGCGGTGATGCTTTGGTCTTAATGCCAACCGGAGGAGGGAAGTCGCTGTGTTACCAAATTCCGGCAATTGTTGGTGTGGTTATTTCACCGCTTATTGCACTTATGCAAGACCAGGTTCATGCACTTCGAGAAAATGGAATTAATTCTGCGTATATTAATTCCACTCTAAGCGCTGAAGAAGTCATCGGTGTAGAAGATTCATTGATTAATGGCCAGTTGGATCTTCTCTATATAGCTCCCGAGCGACTGATGATGCCCCGTATGTTAACTATACTATCCCGGATCCCTATATCCCTGTTTGCAATTGATGAGTCGCATTGTGTATCTCAATGGGGGCATGATTTTCGTCCAGAGTATATCCAGCTTTCGATATTGCATGAGAAGTTTCCCGAAGTCCCCCGAATTGCATTGACTGCCACGGCTGATGAGCCGACCAGGAATGAAATTATCCATAGGTTGGCGCTTCTCGATGCGAAAAAATTTATCAGTGGATTTGACCGACCCAATATCTGCTACAGAGTGAATGAAAATCAGGGTAATGCCCGGGAGCGCTTGCTGGATTTTATTTTAAAAGAACACGAAGGAGAATCGGGCATTATATATTGTATTTCGAGAAAGCGTGTAGACGATATAGCAGCCTGGCTGGAATCAAAGGGATTAATTGCATTGCCCTATCATGCAGGCATGTCTGCGGAGAATCGGAATAACAATCAGGACCGGTTCCTGCGCGAGGACAGTATCATTATCGTAGCGACGATCGCATTCGGTATGGGAATCGATAAACCTGATGTCCGCTTCGTGGCGCACTTGAATATGCCAAAAAGTATCGAGGCCTATTATCAGGAAACGGGTCGTGCGGGCCGCGACGGGATGGCAGCAGATGCCTGGATGTCTTATGGATTACAGGATGTCATTACCATGCGTCAGATGCAATCCTCCTCAGATGCTGATGAGTCGTATAAACGCATTGAGCGCCAAAAACTGGATGCGATGCTTGGTTTTAGCGAATTAAACGGGTGTCGTCGCCAGGCGCTGCTGCGCTATTTTGGGGATAATCTGGAAAATCCATGTGGTAACTGTGACAATTGTCTAGAGCCACCGGTAACATGGGATGCGACAGTAGCCGCCCAAAAAGCGCTTTCATGTGTTCATCGAACAGGGCAGCGCTTTGGCGTCAATTATCTTGTTGACGTACTATTAGGTAAGAGGAATGACCGCATCGTACAGTTTGGTCATGACAAGATTACAACATTTGGTATCGGTACCGAGCTATCTCAGAACGAATGGCGTAATGTATTTCGCCAGCTCATAGCTAACGGGTTATTAGTCGTAGATGTTGCAGGATATGGTGGCTTGCAGTTGACTGATAATAGTCGACCCGTTTTACGCGGCGAGCAAAAAATTGAATTACGCAAGATAACAAAACCGGTAAAATCGGCCCGTCGCGAGCGTAAGGGCGTTGTTTATGCTAACGAGAATGAGAAAAAACTCTGGGATTCATTGCGTGAATGCAGAAGCAGGTTAGCCTCTGAACATGGATTGCCTGCCTATATGATTTTTCATGATGCAACACTGATGGATATCGTAGACCGACGCCCGGAAAATATTGAGCAATTTAGCCGTGTTTCCGGAGTTGGTGACAGCAAATTGGCACATTATGCTAGCGCTTTTCTTGAAGTACTAAAGCAGCATCAGGAGGTGCTCCCGACCACAAATATAGATAGTGTTTCCGAAACACTGGGTTTGCTGAGGAAAGGGAAAAATGTGGAAGAGATAGCAGCAATAAGAGAGCTGAAACCGGCTACAATTTACAGTCATTTAGCTACTTTGATCGAGGATGAGAAAATTGAATTGCAGCAAGGTATGTCACTTTCAAAACAGCAGCTCTCTCATATCTCCCTGGCCTTTGAGCAGTTTGGAGGAGATGGCAAGCTAAAGCCCGTTTACGACTCGCTTGATGGGGAATTTGATTACGGTATTCTTCGCTGCGTTAAGGCAAGTTTAAATATTTAATATGCGATCCAGCCCTAAAAAGCTTTTAAAGAAACATGAGCAGCTCGTTCAGTCTGATATGCGAAAAGTTGTTTCCCATGTTCAACGAAGTGCCGGGGATTGGATAAATAACTCACTTATGATTGAAGGCTGCAATGTACCATTCAAATACAGACGGAAAAAGATCTATAAGAGTTTATCCGGACAATGCGTTAATTTGACTTATTATCCAACTGTAGAAACAGTGGCAGGTCTGGATTTTGAAATAATGAAGGTTGTTCGCATCAAGAGATCATAATTTGCTCAATGGATGTGCTTGAAGAAATAACCACTTTAACTGGTGAGATTGATTTGATTTCGGAATATAGCCACTTAAAACTTGAAGACGTCTTGTTCTGGTTTACCATCGTCGCTGTCTCGGTTTCTGCGGCATCGGGTGTGCTTGTTGCCGGGAAAAAGCAGTTCGACTTGTTTGGCATTATAATCGTTGCATTGGTCACCGCGTTGGGAGGTGGATCAGTTCGTGATATGTTGCTAACTAGCGAGGTCTTCTGGATTAAAAATCAGTTATACCTGATCGTATCTCTTTGTGCTGGCATTGTGACGTTCTTTTTAGCACGCATTTATTCATTTCCTCTCAGTTTGTTCCTGATTCCCGATGCAATAGGGTTAGCCACGTATTCTATAGCCGGTACCATGAGTGCGATGTCAATCGGGGCACCCTGGTTAATTGCCAGTTTTATGGGGGTGGTGACTGGCGTAGCCGGGGGGATTTTAAGGGATATGATTTGCAGTGAAACCCCTATTGTATTCAAGAGCACACTTTACGCGACGCTTTCCTGGTTTGGTGGACTGGTATTTATCGGGTTGATTCGACTGGGGGTGGATGCGGAAATATCAGCTGCAGGTGCGGGAGCCTTTATTTTTCTGTCCAGATTGGCGGCGATAAAGTGGAACCTGAGTTTGCCGGTTTTTAATGCCAAGGATTAAAGGTCCATTAAGGGTTAGGTATAGTCCTTAAAAATATCTATGAGATGGCTTTCGCTACAAGCTACACTCACTTGATATACATCAAAGCACCTTGTATGCTTTCGGACTTTCGCTGACAAATCATGTCAGTATTGCAATGGTGACCTGTACCGGTCCTCTCGCAACGATAAGTTGTAAACCCCGTCAGGCCTGGAAGGGAGCAGCGGTAGCAATGAATTCGTGTGCCGGGGTGTGGCGGGTATGGGTCACCTCCATTCTAATGACCTTTCTTCCCTTAGGGTGAATATCCGTGTGAATATCTTCGCAAATACGCTAAAATGGTCAACTCCTTATGAAAACAGTGGTTGGAAATTATTGGTCTTGTTGATATGAGTTACCAGGTGCTTGCGCGCAAATGGCGTCCGAAATTATTTAGCGAGATGGTGGGACAGGAACATGTTCTTCGCGCCCTGATCAATGCTTTGGATAATAACCGGTTACACCATGCGTTCCTTTTTACCGGTACAAGAGGTGTCGGTAAAACAACCATTGCAAGAATTCTTGCGAAATCTCTGAATTGTGAAAAAGGAATAAGTTCAAAACCATGTGGCGAATGTTCTACTTGTGCGGAAATTGATGACGGTCGGTTTGTAGATTTGATTGAGGTGGATGCAGCATCGCGAACCAAGGTAGAGGATACGCGCGACTTACTCGAAAACGTTCAATACGCTCCGACCAAGGGTAGTTATAAGGTTTACTTGATCGATGAAGTTCACATGTTGTCTACGCACAGTTTTAACGCACTGTTGAAGACGCTGGAAGAACCACCACCGCATGTCAAGTTCCTGTTGGCTACGACTGATCCGCAGAAACTTCCTGTAACGATCCTTTCCAGGTGTTTGCAATTTAATCTAAAACGATTGCCAATTGCTTTGATACTGGGCCATATAGAGCATATTCTTATGGCGGAAAAAATAACATACGAAAAAAATGCGCTAATGCATATTGCACATGCTGCTGATGGAAGCATGAGAGATGCATTAAGTTTGTTGGATCAGGCAATTGCCTTTGGTGGCGGAGAATTAACCGATTCAGATATTCGTTCGATGCTAGGTACCATAGATAACCAGTATGTCCATTCCATTTTAGCTGCTCTGGCCGAAAATAATGGTGAGTTAGTTTTAAATTGTGTTGAGTTGGCATCAGAGCAAGCGCCTGATTTTAGCTCGGTACTGGATGAGCTGCTGTCAGTTTTGCATCGTATAGCACTTGCGCAAGTTGTACCTGGTGCGTTGGACGAGTTTGATGCAGATAGAGACATCATTCAGGAATTGGCGACGAAAATGTCTGCTGAAGATGTACAGCTGTTTTATCAGATAGGGTTGATGGGGCGTCGTGATTTGGCTTTATCGCATGATCCAAGAAGCGGTCTGGAGATGACTCTGTTAAGAATGTTGGCATTCAAACCAGTTCAGAGCGAGGCCGATGCAGAAAGAGTCAGGGTTTCGAATCGCTCAAATCTGAAGCATACACAAACTAATGTATCGCGGAAACCCAAACCACCCGTCGCAAAAAAAACTGAATCATCGGGTCACGGTGCCGATGAGCATCTCGCCAGAGATTGGGATTCAATCGTTGATTCCCTGAAAATTAACGGTATGCTCCGTGAGCTCGCCGTAAATTGTGTACTTGAAAGCCGAAGTGATAAAACAGTAGTGTTGGTGCTCGATGGTGCTCATGCGCATTTGCACAATAAAAAGATTGAGCAAAGACTGGAAGAGGTGTTAAGCGCATTTTTTGACGGGCAGATAAAGTTAACAATCAAGATCGGTGAAACGGCTAAGGAAACGCCCGCGGAGAAAAAGGCAAGGGTTGCAGCAGAAAAAAAGCAAAAGGCAATTAACGAAATAAACGAGGATCCAAACATTCGGATTTTGCAAGAAACATTTAATGCACAAGTTATAAAGGATTCAATTCATTCGATCGAATGATAACCTGGTGTAACACGTGCGGCTCAATTGAATATTTATTCTGGTCAAATTAACAGTAGAGGTATTGATATGAAAGGTGGTTTAGGTAATTTGATGAAGCAGGCCCAACGAATGCAGGAAGATATGCAAAAGGCCCAGGAAGAAATCGCTAATATGGAAGTGACGGGGCAATCTGGTGGTGGTCTGATTAGCGTCGTCATGACAGGTCGGCATGATGTGAAACGAGTATCTATTGATTCAAGCCTGCTGGAAGAAGATAAAGATATGCTGGAGGACCTTGTGGCCGCTGCGGTAAATGATGCAGTACGTAAAATTGAAACTGAGTCCAAGGGTAGAATGTCAAATTTGACATCCGGCATAAATCTTCCCCCGGGTATGAAACTCCCATTCTAACAGACAAGACTGTTCCGGCCTGATTTTTTATATATGACAGATCATTCACTGATTTTTCGTTTGGTTGAGGCCTTCCGGTGTTTGCCTGGCGTCGGTCCGAAATCTGCTCAGAGAATGAGTTATCATCTATTGGAACGTGACAAGGAAGGTGCCAAACGCTTGGCCAACTCGCTTTTGGAGGCGGTGGAGAAAGTAGGGAACTGTAAAACCTGTCGAACATTGACTGAGCTGGATGAGTGTCACATTTGTTCCAGCCCGAGCAGGGATAGGTCACAAGTATGCATAGTCGAGACGCCAGCTGATGTTAATGCGATTAATCATTCTGCAGATTATAAGGGGCTGTTTTTTGTCCTGTCGGGGCATTTATCACCCCTTGACGGTGTCGGACCAGCGGAACTTGGTCTTGATAAGCTCTCGGAAAGACTGGCTTCAGGCAATATAACGGAGGTGATTATCGCAACCAATCCGACAGTGGAAGGCGAGGCTACTGCACATTATCTGGCGGATATGGCTCATAGTTATCAAGTTAAAGCTACCAGGATTGCCTACGGAGTACCCATAGGCGGGGAGCTGGAGTATGTTGATAGTGGCACGCTGTCTCATTCATTTAGTGGCCGAAAAGAAATGTGAGCTTCATTCTCCTCAACAGAACTCCAGATTATTTTCCGATCCATATTAGCGGGTCACCACGGTGGTTGTGTTGGTGGGTAGCGTTAATATATTTCGCATGGATCTCTCCGGTATTTTCCTCAACCTGTAATGATAAAGCTGAAATCCCCCTAATAAAATTATCCTCAATAGCATCAGGCCTATCCGAGCCGGTCGCTATTACGCATGCTGGGGATAATAGCGCGAGGATTTTTATTACCGAACAACAAGGCAGAATTAGAATCCTGCAACGAGATACATTGATCGAAAAGCCGTTTCTGGATATCACAGATCGGGTTAGCAGTGGTGGTGAAAAAGGATTGCTAAGCCTCGCTTTTCATCCCGATTACAAAAAAAATGGTTATTTTTATGTCAACTATACCGCTTACCGAGGATTGAGGCTGTATACAGTTGTTTCTCGATTTACGCGCTCTACTGATAATCAAGCTGATCACGATAGTGAGTTAGTGATTATCGAAATAGCACAACCGTTTCCAAATCATAATGGCGGTCAGATTGCTTTTGGACCTGATGGCTATTTGTATATCGGTATGGGCGACGGTGGCTTTGCAAACGACCCGTTCGAGAACGCCCAGAATTCGAACACATTGCTGGGAGCATTATTGCGACTGGATGTAAATAATCAGGATAAATCTCTCCATTACGCCATACCTGCTGATAATCCCTTTTTATCTGATGCTGAATATCGTCCAGAAATCTGGGCTTATGGGTTAAGGAATCCCTGGAGATTTTCTTTTGATCGTAAAACGGGAAGGCTTTACCTTGCAGATGTTGGTCAGGATGATGTTGAGGAAATTAATCATATACGAAAAGGTGGCAATTATGGTTGGGATGTTCTGGAGGGAAATCGTTGTTTAGAGAGTGACGATAAGTGTAAGCAACGCAAAAAAAAATATATTGCTCCAATATTTACTTATCCTCACCCGGTCGGATTTGCTGTGACTGGAGGGATCGTATATCGTGGGAAGGAGTTTCCAATGTTGTGCGGCATTTACTTTTACGCGGATTATGTTACCAAGACCGTATGGGGATTGCGTTACGATGGAGTTAAAGTAACCAATCAAAAAATGGTATTACAAAGTGAATTCAATATCAGCAGCTTTGGCGAAAACGAAGATGGTGAGATTTTTGTAGCAGGACATCAATCTGGCAAAATTATGAAGATCGTTTACAGTCGTAAAAACTAAATGCATGAACATTTTCTTCTGTAAAGAAATAAAAGTATTCCCTAATTTAAAATAAGGTTGTGAATTTATGCTAGCAGGGACAGTCGTTTTCGCAAGTGCCTCATATATTCTGATGGTCATCGCATTTTATATGGCACGATTCCGGAAGTTTCATGTTTCGGTTATGATTACAATAATGCTAACAGACCTATTTTTTCCAGTTTATTTGTTTATGACACGAGACTGGTACAGGCGCTTGATCGAGGATGAGGAAATTCTGTCTTTTCTTATCTGGATGCATCTCATCGTAATTATTACGTTATACATGCTCTATGTTGTCCAGATCATTGCTGGGCGTAAAATATTGACAGGTAATGCAAAAGCCCGGCTAGATCACAGAACCCAGGCCAAGGGCATTTTGATAGCGAGGGCATTAGTAATAATTACCGGCGCGTTGCTAGTGGAACCTGAGGCAGCGCTATCCTAGGCGGTTGTGGGCGGTTGAATGAATTTATTGGGCTTGGTTGAAAATCGTGCTACACTCATTAAAGATATATTTTATATAAATGTAATGTAATACGTTCGCTACAGAATAGTAATGTGCAATTAACCCTGTATACAGATTATTCCCTGCGTGTCCTGATCTATTTGGGTCTGAAAGGTGACGAGCTTACAAAAATAACCGAACTGGCTGAAAACTACGGAATTTCTCGAAATCATCTGGTCAAGGTCGTGCATAATCTCGGGACTAAGGAATTCATACACACCACTCGCGGAAAAGGTGGTGGTGTGCGGCTTGCTCGAAGGCCTGAGCAGATAAATATTGGTGAAGTCGTACGTCATACAGAGATGAACTTCAATATCGTTGAATGTTTCGGCAATAAAGGGCCAGGCTGTCCGATTACGCCTGTCTGTGCATTAAAGGGTGTGCTCGGAGATGCGTTTCGAAGTTTTATGAACGTGCTGGATCAATACACGCTTGCCGATGTGCTTAAAAATGATCGACAACTTGCTCAGACACTTCATTTACTCAAGCCAATTACAACGATTAGTTGAAGTTTTTCTTTTACTTCTGGTTTGATACAGATTTAATAATTTCTCGATAGCTGGTTAATCTGATTTTTTCAATCTTGCCAGTACTTACGGCTGTTTCGATAGCGCAGCCCGGTTCGCCCGTGTGCTTGCAATCCCGAAACTTGCACATTCCCTGGTAATTTCTAAACTCAATAAATCCTTCGGCAATCTTTTCCTGTGCCATATTCCATAGTCCAAATTCGCGCACACCTGGTGAATCAATCAAGTGGCCTCCATCGGGTAAGTGGTAGAGTGTTGTCGTTGTCGTTGTGTGTCTTCCCTGGTTTGAGATTGCGGATAAACAATCAATCCTTATATCCAGATCAGGTATGATTTTATCGATCAAAGACGATTTCCCAACGCCTGATTGACCGACAAAAATACTTGTGCGATTTGACAGATGTTGCCTGAGTTCAGGTATGCCCTGGCCTGATTTTGTGCTGGTATAAATTGTCTCATAATTAATATTTTTATATCTTTTTTTTGTTAGCCGAGATAGCGAAAGTCCTGCAGTTCCAATCTGATCCGCTTTATTAATCACGAGCATGGGTTTAGCACCTATCGTTTCCGCGGCAACGAGATATCGATCAACCTGGACGATGCTGTTCAAATCCATGTCGTTAGTATATTTGTCTTCAATTGAGTAGGGTGAGTCGATATTTATCACGACAATAATTTGATCGACATTGGCAGCGACGGGTTTTAAAACGCCTTTTGTATCCGGTCTGGATAACAGGGATTTCCGACGATGCAAAGTGTGTATGACGCCGCTTTCCAGGTCTGCAGGATCCCATTCAATCAGGTCACCACAAACTACAGGTGGTAGCTTTTTTCGGGCAACACATTGGAAAATTCGCCCATCTGTATCCTCAATTGCGTAGTTCCTGTTATACCTTGCAATAACCAGTCCTGTTCGCTGAGATGATAATGTCTGCATCAGGTCACAAGCGTGGGTTATGTTTTGAGAAGCGAATCAATTCTGGTGGCACAAGTGAAATCATTATTAGAAAGGCCATTTACAGAATGTGTATTGTATAGCACTTTACATCTGTTGTAATTGATAATCAGGGTCGGGTGATGGTTTTCCTGGTGAGCGATCCAGGCGACGGTATTAATAAAAGATATTGTTTCATAATAGTTCGCGAATTTGAATTCGCGAGTAATTTCGGTGCCTGTTTCGTTGATATTCCAATGATCCAGTTTTTTCAAAAGTATCATGGCTTGCTCCAGACTCAATGGTTTATCTGCAAGCTTCGTTGATGTACGCTCACTGTTTGTCATATCTGGCATATTGCAATCCTCATTTCTGGTAAGATAATGCGGGCTTCATGTTTCAGAACGATAACCATTAAAACTGGTTCCATTTGCCCGTTTCAATTGTGATAAAGAAGTGAATCTGATCCGTACTGTCTGGTACAATCCAGTATAATTCACCAGGACAACCAGTAGTGAGATGAGAAAATGCCACAAGATGCAAATAACCTGATTTGGATTGATCTGGAAATGACAGGTTTGGATACCGATTGTGATTATATCATAGAAGTAGCAACAATTGTGACGGATAAAGATCTGAATATTCTGGAAGAGGGTCCGGTTTTAGCAATCCACCAACCGGATGAAGTGCTGGAGAGAATGGATGAATGGAATACCAGGCAGCATGGTGGTTCTGGTTTAACTGATCGGGTTAAACAAAGTGAGCTTAATGAGGCTGAAGCCCAGAAAATGACGATTGAATTTCTCAAGCAGTACGTGCCGGTAGGAAAATCACCCATGTGTGGTAACAGTATTTGCCAGGATAGACGTTTTTTGCATCGCTGTATGCCAGAATTGGAAGAATACTTTCATTATCGTAATCTTGATGTCAGTACGCTTAAAGAATTGGCAAAAAGATGGTCCCCTGCAAAATATGATGGCTTCAATAAGGAAACAACTCATCTTGCATTGCAGGATATCAGAGATTCAATAGATGAATTAAAATACTATCGTCAGCATTTTATTAAAGTCTAATATGTCTGTGACAATACCTTCATAGTCTTAGGCTGGTAAAACCATGTTTCATTGAGCGATTGCTAAAAACTTTATCGCGGATATTTACATTAACGCGAATATCACTGATATCTAAAATGGTTTGATTGTCAGTTAACAAATCAATACCTTCAACCCGTGTCCACACCCAGGCATTTTTAGACTTTTTCCAGAAAAATTTCTGTTTCAATATCACTGTGTCGTTCATGTCAAAGTATTCCACACGTTCGAGCAAGTAGGTGTCTTTATTAATCCAGTTAACAGTTTTCTGGTACGGGAAATCGTTATCCTGATTGACAGGTGTTCGTTCAATGACATAGAACTTACTATCGCCAACGGAGTCTTCTTTTAGAATCCTGTTTTTATCGAGTCTTGATGGGCGAATAGTCAGGTGTGGCCGATGCAGGACAGACTTGGCAAACTCGTCTTTATTGTCATGCCGATGTCCACGGCGGCGGTGGCTACCACTGTCACTGGTTATCTGCTTGGTGACTTTCCGTACATGTCTCAAATCCGGTAGATACAACCACTGATCGTCATCATGGTTAATCTCGGGTTTATAGATCCACATCATGAAAGACACGTCTTTATCTTTGCTTGGGAATTCCTTGAAAAAGATCATTTTTTCGTGAATATCGCTGTCAGCAGCATATTTTTTCCAGATCATTGAGTAAACCAGCTTTCTTTCCTGTTCATTCTTTTCATGAAAACGAAATGTAAGTCTGGATACACTATCATCACCGCTATAGACCTTATTGGCCTTGTCGATGATCTGATCTGCTGTTAACGATTCTGCAATGCTGTTAACCGGAAAAATGGCCAACCCCAAATAAATAAATATTTTGCAATAGCGAAGGTATTCAGTGTACATATTGAGCTCGTATATGGATTGATCAGGTATTAATTGAAATTACATTTCACCAAGTTTAGTCGAACAGACAAGAAAAAGCTTGCAGCTATGCGCGCGATATCATAATCAGTATCCATGGGCATGGAATGGTTATTGGTTTAATGCCCAGATAATATGTTCATCTACCAAATTCGATATCTGGTTAAGTTGAGTATTCAGTGCCGAGGTTACTTCATCGGTCTTGTTTGTATTGCCCAGTGCAACCGCAATATTGCGCATCCATCGTTCGTAACCAATTCTCCTGATGGCCGAACCACGAGTATATTGCATAAAATCTTCTTCCGACCACAGGAAAAGCTTTGTCAGTTGTGAACGGTCTAATTCATGACGAGGCATGAAATCTTTGTCCTTCGATATTTGTGAAAATTTGTTCCACGGACAGACGAGTTGGCAGTCGTCACAACCGAATATTCTGTTTCCGATATGTGGGCGTAGTTCCAAGGGGATGCTGCCTTTGAGTTCAATCGTCAAATAAGAGATACATCGACGAGCATCCAGCTGATAAGGGGCAACAATGGCTTTTGTTGGGCAAATATCAATACATGACCGACAGGAACCACAATGGTTTTCAGCTTTAATATCGATGGGCAACGGTAGATCAGTATATAACTCGCCGAGGAAAAACCATGAGCCAGAGGATTTGTTTATCAGGTTCGTGTGCTTTCCTATCCAGCCTAAACCAGCCTTTTCAGCTAATGCTTTTTCCAGTACTGGGGCACTGTCGACGAATGCCCGGTATCCAAAGGACCCGGTGACCAGTTCAATTTTATCAGCCAGTTTTTGCAATCGACGTCTGATAACCTTGTGGTAGTCCCTACCGAGGGCGTAACGTGAAATAAAGGCCATCAAATCGTTGTGCAGAACATCTTCTGAATCAGCTTCATTTTCAGGTAAATAATTCATGCTAACCGAGATAATTCTAATGGTGCCCGGTTGAAGTTCGCCGGGTCTGCTACGCTTTTTTCCATGTTTTGCCATATACGCCATTTCACCGTGCCTATCAGCATTTAGCCAGTTCAAGAGGTGCATTTCGTGTGCAGCAAGATCGCAATCAGTTATGCCGACTTGCTGGAACCCGAGATTCCGACCCCAGTCTTTGATTTTTAACGCTAATTGACTGTAGTCTGGGTCGCCAAAGGGGTTTTTATTTTTCACTAGTATAGGCATATCCGCTATGATAGCGCGTATGACTGTACTTCCTAACAATTTATATAGAGCAGAACAGGTTCGTGAGCTGGATCGTTTAACGATAGATCAATACGGTATAGCAGGATCTGTTTTGATGGAGCGCGCGGGGAATGCGGCATTTATGCTTCTCAAACAAAAATGGCCGAATGCTTCGCAAATAGCGGTCATATGCGGCACTGGCAACAATGGAGGGGACGGGTTCGTAGTTGCCCGACTTGCGCATCAGTCAGGGCTGGATGTCATTTGCGTAGTGGTGGGTGAGAAGAGCCGACTATCAGGTGATGCATTCAAGGCATTTCAGAAAATGAATGATGCCGGGCTAAGAGGTCAACCTTATTCTGAAGGCGTTCTTGATGATTTTGATGTTGTTGTGGATGCATTATTGGGAACCGGGATTGACAGAGAGGTGGATGGCGTTTGGCGAAAAGTAATCACCGAGATAAATTCCTCGGCGTCGCCTAAACTATCCTTGGATATACCTTCCGGATTATGTGCGAATACGGGTAGCGTTTTGGGTGACGCAGTGCATGCGAGCCAAACGATATCATTCATTGGTCTGAAGCAGGGGTTGTTTTCTGCTCAGGGACCTGAATATTGCGGGGAAATTAATTTTGATGATTTACAGGTACCTGTTGATGTTTTCTCTCATGTTCAGGCTTCCTCGATCAAGTTTAATTATAACTGTGTATCCGAGCGGTTAATTCCCCGGTCTCGAACAGCTCATAAGGGACAAAACGGCCACGTTGTATTAGTGGGTGGGGATCACGGTATGGGCGGTGCTGTACAAATGGCTGGTGAAGCGTCAGCACGCGCCGGAGCGGGGCTGGTGAGTATCGCAACACGTGAATCTCACGCGGCAAACATCAGTGCTGCGAGGCCCGAGTTGATGGTGCATGGAGTTGAGTCAGTCAGTCAGCTGAAAAGTTTGCTGAAAAAGGCCAGTGTCGTTGCGATAGGACCGGGGCTGGGAAAAACGGATTGGGCAACGCTTATGTTTTCCGTGGTTGTTGAGGCAAAAATACCGCTTGTCATCGATGCGGATGCGTTAAATCTATTATCCGATAACCCCTTGAAACGTAGCGATTGGGTGTTGACACCCCATCCTGGTGAAGCCGCGCGATTGCTAGGGCTTGATATAAAAGGTGTTCAGGGTGATCGCTTTAACACGATTGCGCAGCTTCAGGATAATTATGGAGGATTGTGTTTGTTAAAAGGCGCAGGCACCTTGATTCTGGATGAGTCAGGCAGAATCCGGCTTTGTGATGCTGGGAACCCTGGTATGGCCTGCGGAGGTATGGGAGACGTATTAACGGGGATCATAGCCGGATTCCTTGCTCAACGCTTTGAAGTGGCTGACGCAGTCGGTCTGGCGGTTGCCATTCACGCCGAAGCAGCCGATAGGGTTGCCTCCATCTCTGGAGAGCGCGGAATGATGGCGACTGATTTATATCCCCATATTCATCGATTGGTTAACCCACGCTAATCAATGGAATTAATCATCCAGTCTGAAAACGAGATGATGTCCCTCGGGGGCGAGTTATTCCAATGCGTACCTGCTGGCAGCATCGTATTTTTGAAAGGTGCGCTTGGCGCAGGCAAGACGACATTGGTGAGAGGGATGCTGCGAGCAGCCGGGCACACCGGCCCGGTAAAGAGTCCGACCTATACGCTAGTCGAATCATATCAACCTGGAAGCCAGATATTTTATCACTTCGATCTGTATCGGCTGAGTGATCCGGAGGAGATTGAATACATCGGCCTGCGTGATTATCTACGTGATGATTCGATTTGTCTGATTGAATGGCCAGAAAAAGGTGAGGGCGTGTTACCGAGAGCTGACCTCGATATTAGAATTGAATACCAGCAATCGGCACGTAACGTGCTTTTAATGACCCATAGCGACCTATCGCTTGATAACCTGGTTGAGTGCTAGTGATTTTTAAGTAATTGATTACCAATAAATTATTCTCTGAACACGGCGTTGTTAGCGAAAACAGCCGCGAAGGTTATCACTATTTTATGAAGTAGTAGTCTAGATATATTATGTATCTAATTAAAATTATTGCAAAAATTATCTAAAAGTATTATAAATGCCTAACACCGCTTGGCAGGGAAGACATTAATGAAAAAGCTGAGTGTAATAATACTCTTCATTATTTGTTCAATTGACATGGCTTTGGCAGCCAACGTTAGCGGGTTGCGTATGTGGCCTGCGCCAGATCATACGCGACTCGTCTTTGATATTAGCTCTCCAGTTGATTATAAACTATTTCGGCTAGAAAACCCTGCGCGACTGGTTATTGACATAAAAGACACCCGCTTGCTCAAGAAACTCGCTCGTCCCGGTAAAACTGATAAGGTCTTGAAAAATATTCGAAGCGCCAGACGAAGTAATAATGATTTACGCGTCGTACTGGATCTGTATGGAAATTCCAGATACAAGAGTTTTTTACTAGATCCTAACAGCGAATATGGTCATCGCTTGGTGGTCGATGTACAACAGGTCAGTTCAAGTAAGAAAAAAATTATCAAGAAAACGATCAAATGGGATTCCCATTTAAGAGATATAGTTATTGCTATTGATGCTGGTCACGGTGGTGAAGATCCAGGGGCAAGAGGACATAAAGGTACTTTCGAGAAAAATGTCGTTTTTCAGATAGCCAGGCAGTTAGCGGCAATGGTTGAAAAAGAACGCGGTCTAAAACCCGTGATGGTCAGGAATGGTGACTATTTTATTAGCCTTAGAAACCGGACATTGATTGCGCGTAAGAATCAGGCTGATTTATTTGTATCCATTCATGCAGACTCATTTAAAGATAGACGGGTCAAGGGGACATCGGTCTATGTATTGTCTCAAAACGGCGCTACCAGTGAGGCAGCCAGGTGGTTGGCAGAAAAGGAGAATGCGTCTGATTTAATTGGCGGTGTCAGTCTGGATGATAAGGATAATCTGCTGGCATCTGTTTTGCTGGATCTGTCCCAGACAGCAACGATTGAAGCGAGTTACGAGGCTGGAACAGAGATTCTGGGCGAGTTAAGGCCCTTGGGTAAGTTACATAAGCATAGGGTACAGCAAGCGGGATTTGCGGTGCTGAAATCCCCGGATATTCCTTCTATCCTGGTTGAAACAGCGTTTATTTCAAATCCTTCGGAGGAAAGAAAGCTGCGCAATAAACAACATCAGAAAAAAGTAGCTCGCGCAATACTGGGTGGAATCAAGGGTTATTTTGCTAAATACGCACCCCCGGGGACCTTGTATGCCGCCAGAAAGCACATCATCGCTCGCGGAGATACGCTGTCCGAAATTGCACAGCGTTATAACGTCACGATTGCCAGTATCCGTGATTTCAACAAGCTTAACAGCAATAAAGTCAGGATAGGTCAGGTGTTACGTATTCCGTCCGGAAGCGACAGCTGACTAGCCCTTTTCCTGGTATCAACTCGATCCACAAGCGCTAATCAACTTGGGAGGAGATTAGCGGTCAGCTATATGTCTAAATAGAGAATCTACAGTTAAAATCAACAAAACGGAACGGATTGTTTTATAATCGGTCTCCATGAGTTCAAATCAATCTCGTTCATCACAAGTCCCTTCCGATCCGTCGACTGGCAGAATCAAACAATTACCTCCCTTGCTATCTAATCAGATAGCGGCTGGTGAGGTAGTCGAGCGGCCAGCATCTGTGGTGAAGGAGTTGCTGGAGAATAGTCTGGATGCCGGTGCGTCTCAAATTGAGATAGACACTGAAAAGGGTGGTGTCAATTTGATTCGGGTTGAGGATAATGGTTGCGGAATTTACAGGGATGATTTAGCTCTCGCACTGAGTCGCCATGCTACCAGCAAGATTTCCGATGTGGATGATCTTGGGCATATCAATACACTGGGTTTTCGCGGGGAAGCGCTTCCCAGCATAGCATCCATCTCCCGACTAACCATAAAGTCGAATCGGCAAGACGGCGATGAGCACGGGTGGCAGATAGATAACGAAAGCAGCCTGCCCAGACCCGTTGCGCATACAGTGGGTACCAGTATCGAAATGCGAGACCTGTTTTTTAATACACCGGCACGCAGGAAATTTCTGCGTAAAGAAAAGACAGAATTCTCTCATATTGAAGAGGTTGTCAGGCGAATCGCACTAAGTCGTTTTGAAATTGGAATTATACTCAAGCATAACGGCCGCGTTATTCATTCGTTAAAACCCGTTAATGAGGCGCAATTCGGCAAGCGGGTTGCGTCAGTCTGTGGCCAGGAATTTCTTGATAACGCCATATTTGTGGATATCGAAGTTGCCGGTATGAAATTGTGGGGCTGGATTGCCCAACCGAGTTTTAGTCGAAGTCAGGCTGATCTCCAGTATTTCTATGTCAATGGCCGGGTTATTCGTGACAAACTGGTTAATCACGCGATCCGGCAGGCCTATCAGGATGTTATGTACCATGGCCGACATTCGGCCTTTGTCTTATATTTTGAAATAGCGCCGGAAATTGTCGACGTCAATGTACATCCTACAAAGCATGAGGTCCGTTTTCGCGAAAGTCGCACGGTGCATGATTTTATTTTTCGGGCAATACATAAGGCGCTGGCTGATGTGAGGCCGGCTCAACAGGATCGAAATTCCTTATTGATGGTAAATCGTAGTTCGGTGTTGGATCACAGCATCGAGGAAAATGTTTCCAGTCGGGGATATGTGAAAGGATTTCGTCAGCACGCATCCCAATCTACGATGCCGTTACAGGTGCGGGAACAATTGACTGACGCCTACGCGGCGTTGTTCCAGGCCGGCACGGACATGGATCAGCAGGCTGAAGAATTATCGGCAAATGGTGGTGAGGATGATGTTCCCCCGCTGGGTTATGCGCTCGCCCAATTGCATGGTGTGTACATACTGGCCGAAAATGCTAATGGCCTTGTACTTGTAGATATGCATGCCGCACATGAACGTATTACCTATGAATATATGAAGCGTAAATACGACGAACAAAGTATTCGATCACAACCTCTGCTCGTACCTGCCTCGATTAACGTTAGTGAAAAAGAGGCATTGGTCGCTGAAGAAAATGCGCACATTTTTAAGGCGCTGGGATTCGACGTTCAACGGCTTGGCCCTGCAAGCCTGGCCATTAGGGAAATCCCTGCGTTGCTCGCTGAAGCCGATTCAGAAACCCTGGTCAGGGATGTGCTTTCCGACCTGATTGCCTATGGCGAGAGTTCTCGAATCAAAGAGCATATCAATGAGGTATTATCGACGATGGCCTGTCACGGATCGGTTAGAGCGAACCGTCGATTGACCATTGCCGAAATGAATGCGATGTTGCGCGACATGGAGAAAACTGAACGTAGCGGCCAATGTAATCACGGCCGTCCGACCTGGACGCAAATGACAATATCCGATCTGGATAAACTGTTTAAACGAGGTAGATGATGAATCTGTCTCTGAAAATAGTATGAGCCTGCATAACATATTGTATATTCAGTAGAATCTTACATTTTTTAATTTTCCTGTCCGCCAGTCCGCGCTGAATTATTTGGCGTTTTTAACGTGAACAGCGTCACATTTCAGTCAAAAACGTGACGCTGTTCACGTTTTATAAATGCCTAATATGATTAAATAGCCCCTCATTATGCGGTGAATCCGCATATATCTATGACGATCAACTCGTTACAGAACATGACGCAGGCGGGGTGACTATTTTGAAAAAGAATAAGCAGCTGAAAAATTCGATCTGGCAATTTCTTGTGATCCCGGTATTGCTGTACGCGATAATTGCTGACTCAGAATCTGCAATTGTCTCTGCAACGAATGATCAGAAACTAGAGCGAATGATACCCGCACCTGAATCAATTATTGATGATTTTCCAGGCGTAGAAAATCGTTATCAGCAGGGGTTTAACGAGGCCCAGAATGTGACCTTGCTCCGCAAGCTTGCTGTAACGGGTGGCTATATTCCCGCTGGTACCGTCGTGAACAGTCACATGATCTTTATGAATACCCCAGGATGGCGTCGGATTGATGAGAAGAATATTGCCTGGATATTCGACGGTGAGATCCTTGGTGTGATGACTGATGCGCACGGAAGTCATGAGCTGTTGAGTAACAGTATTCTGGGAGCGCCAAATACAACCTATCCTTCAAGAGTTAGAAATCGCGGTCTCGAATACAGTGACGAATTCTTTGTAAAGGGAAACCGACTGGTTCTCACGATGCGTGTTTCAGAACCAGGCGACTGGATTCGTGTCATAACGCTGGCCAACGACAGTCGCTATGCTGGTGGTGTGGCCAAAACTATTCAATCTTTGTCGCCTCAAGTCAATGCTGAGCAGACAGATAAAATTATTAATATCAACGCGAGAACAAATAGCCCGGATCGAGCTATAAAAATGCTTCTGGATACCGGGACCTACCAGGTTATGCCGGTCGGTAAGGCCGACGGCGGTAGCTATGACTCGTGGAATGCGTGGGGAAGATGGTCTTCCAGGGTTTATCGATGTGACGCTGATGGGTCTGGTTGTCTGAAAGGGTGGATGAATCAGTATTATGTGAGCGGACCATTCGGTACCATAGGAAAAAGTAATGGCCGTTGGCGTACACCGTCATTGGCATTAGGTAACGCCAAGCCTATCACATTTACCCTTGACGCACCGGCAACCGTAAAGTTTTATGTTAAGGATGAGAGCAGAAGGAACGGGCGTATCCGTCGCTATTATTTCGATAATACCGGTGGTATGTCATTAAGAGTTAGCGGGCAAACAAATCCTGTTCCTGCTGTTAATTTTTCACTGGACCAGGTTGCGAGTGAGGGCAGTAAGGTCACTGTCAATGCTACGTTGAGTAATCCGGCACCAACCTACCCAGTGGTTGTTCCTTTTGCAATTTCTGCGATGAGCACAGCGTTAGCAAATGCAGATCATTCACTGGTTGACAGTGAAATTGTCATTGAGTCGGGTGTAACAGGATCGCTGACGTTTGACATCTATAACGATGAACTGTTTGAAGGCGATGAGTCAATCGTGCTGGCGATGGACACACCAACTAACGCAACTGCTGGTGAAAGAAATACTCACACAATCAGTATTTCTGATCAGAATGTAGCACCGATTGTTTCCCTGTCTGCAATGCAGACCGAGGAGGTCAAGCGAACCGTGCTGGTCAGCGAAGAACCAGTCATTATTGATGCAATGGTAGAAGATGTAAACGTGGGTGATACACATACTTTCGACTGGAGCCAGACGGATAACAACCTGGCAGCATTTCTTCCCGAAAATCAGGATGTCCCCCAGTTAGTCATCAGTACTGGCAGTTTGCATGAGGGGGTATATCGTATCCATGTAACAGTGACCGATAGTGGTACACCGCGACAATCCAATGGGGCTGAATTGTTGTTAAAGGTTGAACGGCCTGAGACGCTGGTTGGGGAAGAACCCGAAGCGACTCTTTTGGGTAATGAAGACGAAATTACCGAAATGACCATAGCGGCAGAATCAGCGACAGAAGCTGCCGATGCTGCGTTCTCGGTTGCGGAAGATGCCGAAGCAGAAGCCATTAACAAGGCCGATGAAGCTGCCGCGGCCGATGATGAGGCGAATAAAAATGCGGAAGCCGCCCGTTTGGCCCAGCTGGAAGCGGAAAAAGCACTGGCTGAAGCGGCGGCTGCCAAAAAGGCGCTGGAGTTGATTGAAGCGAAGGAAGCAGAAGAAGCGGCGCGCATGAAAGAAGCTGCTGAAAAAGCCGAGCTGGAAGCACTAAAGGCTAAAGAAATTGAGGAGAAGAAAAAGCAGGAGGCCGCGTTAGCAAAAGAGAAGGCAGAAAATGCAAGAAGAGAGGCATTGCGGGCTGAAGCAGAGGCAGCGAAAGCGGCACGAGTTGCTGCCCTTGAAGAAGAGAAGGCAAAAGCTGCGGCTGAAGAGGTAATGAACGAAGTTGCGACCAGCGAACAAGTAGCCACGGAAGAGGATCTGGTGGCGGAAACAACATTTAAAGACAGCGACAGGGATGGTATTTCTGATGAAGAAGAAGGGGAAGGTGATAAAGATGGTGACGGGATTCCGAATCACCTGGATGATGACAATATGAAACCCAATCAGTTGCAAGCGCGTAAGAAAGGTCTAAACGCAGGTGTTTCAACAGGCTCCACTGAAAACTGTCGTCATCAGTCCACTGCAAGGCACCAGTTAAACTGTGATTTACCCAATGCAAAAGAAAACGGATTGGTTCTGTCTACTGAAGCTGATCTGAAGATCACTTTGGGAGAAATAGCATTCGTATCTGGAAATAATGCTGCAGAGGTCACGGAAGAGGATATTGCACAGCACGGTAACGGTAGTGGTTTATACAAGGCGGATGATTACGATAATGTCAGTGGTTTTTTCGATTTTGAGATATATGGAATCAAACAGCCTGGTGATTCGGTGAATATCGTAATACCCATGCTGGAAGCGCTTCCCAAAGACGCGGTATATCGAAAATACATGCCGCAAACAGGCTGGCAGGACTTTGTTGAGAACGAGCGCAATAAGGTTTCTTCAGCGCCCGGGGAGCTGGGTAACTGCCCTCAGGCAGGCGATATGGCCTATACTGATAGTCTGACAGAAGGGAGCTTCTGCGTACAGCTGACGATCGAGGATGGAGGTCCTAATGACGCTGATGGTGAGGCGAACTACGTCGTGAAGGATCCGGGTGGCATAGGTGTAAAAGCTGTCAGCGTTGTAGAGACCCCGCCAGCAGAACAAAATACCAATGCCAATAATGTCAGTCCTGTGGTTTCATCTGGTGGTGGTTCAGTTTCACTGTGGGAATCATTGCTATTGATATTGTTTGGTACATTTACCATGGGTCGATTTTTCTCTGCGTCCAGAATGTGATAGCATCCACTGATTATCCCGTACTGACAATTCCCCGGTTAAACGCTTGGCGCTTATATACAGGTATGTCAATACAATCCGACTGTGTCTGTATTAGTACACAAGGCGTATATTGCGTTTGCCTGATTTTTATTCAGGTACATGGCATCACCGGTAGAAAGGGCGATCATTGCAAATTCTGAAGCCACAGATGCGCGCTCAACACAATTGGCAGGTTCCTTCATTGCAATCAAATAATTCCAAAATAAGTATTACTCGGATACCCGGATATAAAGGCGATTCTCAGGACGTTTTCCTCTGGTGCTGGTATGAAGTGAATTTTTGGGTGTGGCGTTTACTAGTCCGCTATCAATCAACTCAATCCACTCATTTAAACCGCCAGAAACGGCTGTTTTCAGTGAACGCACATGGGGAGTCCCGCTGGTGTGTTTATCGCTGACTGGATAGGACATTTCCGCCTGTATGATTACGTGGTCACCCGATATGTGGGGAGTGACCGAGATGTTGTTAACGGTATCTCTTATAGAACTAACATTATTTATCAATATCACGGGTTCACTGGCGGTTGCGGTGGCATTTACGCCAATAGAAATGGTCGGGTCTACGGGTTCCTGTGACTGCGAAACAGTCTCGATTCTGGTTTGTTTCCCTTCCAGGGTAGTAAATTCTGCGATCACGTCTGGATTGTTTTTGGGTTGAGTTTTCCTAATGGTGGCATTCGAATTGTTTTGAGATCCCCCTGGAGAGCCAGCTGGCGCGCTGACGATCGAGATTTTTAGCTTTCGCGGTTCATGATCCAGATTTCTGATCAGTTTGTTTACCTCGTTTAACGTGTCAGGTGTCGTGCGAATATACAGTCCAAATCTGTCACCGCTGATAGCGCTCTCCTTGTCTAGTAGTGGTGAGATAACGGGAATAATCTCGGAAGCAAGCCGATGCTTTAATTCAATTGATACCAGCGAATCCTCATTGGCATATACAGCACCGGTAGCCATTAGCAGGCTACAGCAGATTGTTAATCGTTCAAATGTATTCCGGATACGGACGGCCATCAGATATGCAGTCGTCGCAGCTCAGGGTCTGGTATGGCATGTCCCCATATTTCATCAAACAGTTTCATTTTTTCACGTGATTCTCTGGGTGAATTGAAATTTGCATGGCCCTCATAACGGTCTGCGGCGTTTCTGTATATGATACCTGTCCCATCAACGACCATTAGCGCACCATGATAATCCTGGTGTTCAGAAGACGGGTTGCGAATTTTGATAAAGCTGCTTAAACGTTGGCTGAGTTCAATCAAGCGATGCCCTGTTTTAATAGCGGGTGATGAATCAAACAGGATTATTCGAATCGTATCGTGATGACTACGTCTGCAAAGTTCTGAAAGAGCCTCGATAAATTCACGATGGTTGTATATCGGATCGTCCAGATGATGAGTGATGATGCTGATTGAACGATTGGCCTGGTCCGCCATTACGTGGCTTATTCCTCGATGTTCATCACTTGATGTCAACTGGATGAGTTCATCAGTTTCGCCCAATTTGTAGTCCGAATAAGCAGTCTGCTCTGACATTATATTTTGAAATGGTGGAATCCTCACTTCAAAGATAACTTAGCCGCAAGTTTTGCACAAGACTTGTGACTCTATTGATTTATGTGGAGTTGAAGAGACTTCTAACCAGTCCAGATACCTGTTTGACCTGTAAATGTGGTCTTTTTAGGAAAAAATCCCGGGCTACAAGGGAGGAGGAATGTAGCCCGGGTTAAGGGTGCTCAGACGACGCTTTTCGGAGGAAGGAAGGGAGTAGTCGTCTAGTACTCCCAACGATTTCTATTATCCATATTGAGAAATTTCATTCTGTGAACTGGTTCACAAAATGAAATGATTAAATAAAAAGTTAATTAAAATAGAGGGTTATGAAGTTAAAAAATCCCGGCTTGTAAAGGGTGGGGTATACAAGCCGGGTTTGATGGAGAGGTGATAATCTGAGGGGGGGATGCGTATTACCACCTTTGTTCATCCACAGTCCTATTATCGATATTGGTGAGAAATTGACTGTGAACCCGGTCACAAAATCTTCAATTTTGTGTTGGAATACCCATTTCAATATAATCCACGCGCGTTGAGATGGGCAGGTCAAATCATCATGTCTAGATATCTTTCGCCTGAGTTTCCGCATTACCGGTATAGGTAGCCGGACTGAGTTCAAGTAGTCGGGTTTTTACGTTGTCCGGGATCGACAGCCCCTGAATGAAGTTAACGAATATATCCTGGGTAACTGTCTGGCCGCGTGTCAGTTCCTTTAGTTTTTCATAGGGTTTTTCGATACCATAAACACGCATGACTGTCTGAATGGGTTCGGCCAGGACCTCCCAGGCGTTATCAAGGTCCTGATTAATCCGGTCTGGATTGCATTCTAGTTTTGATATGCCCTTGATGCAGGATTTATACGCAATAACAGAGTGTGCTGCACCGACACCGAGGTTTCTTAATACCGTCGAGTCTGTCAGGTCTCTCTGCCACCGGGATATAGGTAATTTGCTACTCAAATGATCCAGTAACGCGTTTGCAATTCCCAAGTTCCCCTCTGCATTTTCAAAATCAATCGGGTTTACTTTATGTGGCATGGTCGATGAACCGATTTCATGAGCCAGCGATTTCTGCTTGAAATAGCCCAGTGAAATATACCCCCAGGAATCGCGGCAGTAGTCGATGAGAATGGTGTTAAATCGCCTGATGCAGTCAAAACATTCCGCGACATAGTCATGAGGCTCAATTTGGGTAGTATAGGGGTTCCAGACCAGCCCCAGATTGTTAACAAACTTTTCAGCTGCCTGCTGCCAGTCCACCGAGGGGTAGGCAGAAAAGTGCGCATTATAGTTACCTGTGGCGCCGTTAATCTTGCCCATAATGTCGATTTCGGCAAGTTGTTTTCGTTGTCTTTTTAAACGATGAACGACATTTGCCATTTCCTTGCCAAGTGTCGTTGGGGATGCCGTTTGTCCATGGGTTCTGGATAACATGGGTTGTGACGCATGTTCATGGGCCAGTTGTTTAATCGCCTCGATAACCTCATCAAAGATTGGTAGTAAAGTCTGATTACGGGCCTCATTCAGCATAAGCGCATAGGCAAGGTTATTGATATCCTCAGATGTACACGCAAAATGTATGAATTCGCTGACTGACTCCAGTTCCTCGTTACCACTTATTTTTTCCTTTAGGAAATATTCGACCGCTTTCACGTCGTGATTGGTTGTTGCCTCAATGTTTTTGACACGTTGAGCATCCTCGAGGCTGAAATTTTCTACCATAGTGTTCAGTATATTGATCGCATGGCTGCTTAACGGCGGGGCTTCCGGGATTTCGGTATTAGATGTGAGCATTTCCAGCCAACGCACTTCAACTAACACGCGGTGTTTAATGAGCCCGAATTCGCTAAATATACTACGCAGGTATGTGACCTTATCGCTATATCGTCCATCTATCGGCGAGATGGCAGTTAATGATGTGATTTCCATAGTGTCCTGTTCTAATCTGGTTTTGAATCGACACAGTTTACCAGAACTGTTAAAAATGTGATAAATAATAGGTGCTTATAGATATCAGGCAACCTCGTCTATGTTAAAGCTATGGTTACCCGGGCCGATAATATGACTGCATGTGTTGATTTAACAGGGATGAAAAATATGGTGCCAGAAAATAGTTATCTTTGGGCATGTTCCAGGAAAAAGGCCTAAAGATGAGGGGTTTATGAAATCCAAAGTTTCTTCAAAGCGTATATTAAGGTTTGCCCATGTCGGTAAAGCGAGCGAGCTTTATCGAATAATTATTATCAATACCATTTTAAAAATAGTTACGCTGGGTTTGTATCACTTCTGGGCGAAAACACGCGTAAGAAAATACCTTTGGAGTCATACCAGTATTGATCGGGAATTTATGGAATATACCGGGACCGGAAAGGAATTATTGATTGGTGGTATTTTAGCCGCCCTTATTATCGTTTCCGCTTCGCTGGGTGGCAATTACATTGAGCTTCAGCATCCGGATCTGGCTCCATTTTTTATGGGGGCTGTATTCATACTTTTCACCGTATTAATTGGCATTGCAAAATATGCCTCGCTTAGATATAGCCTCAGTCGTACCCGATGGAGAGCTATTCAATTCGGCATGACAGGCTCGGCAATAAAATATGCGGGTAAATGGATTGGTAACTATGCATTGTGTTTCCTCACACTCGGCATTTATTACCCCTTTATAAAGAGTAATCTGGTCAGTTATAAAGTCAATAATATCTGGTTTGGAAGCGAACCCCTTAGTTATACCGGTTGTGGTAAAGACATGCTAAAGCCATTTTTGCAGGCGTATTTTTTAGCGATTCCAACGTTAGGGATTTCCTGGTTCATGTATATCGCATATGAAAAGTACTATTTTGCGCAAAACACGCATTTTCAGGGTGCGGTGTTTGAGGCAGAGTTCTACGCGCTTGAGTTAATGCAATTCTGGTTGGTAAATTTTCTTTTGATATTTTTTACGTTTGGCCTTGCCTTTCCAATCGTGCTGCTTCGTATAATTCAATTTAATTGTGAACGATATCGATTAGTGGGTGAAGTCGAAATGGCAACTGTCACCCAGCAGAAAAAAGATGCTTCCAGTTTTGGAGAGGGTGTTCTGGATAATTTCGATTTGGCGGGCATTTAGTACCAAACCATTTTAGTCGTTCAGTGTGCAGACCTACAACGCTTATTATACGGATGGTAAAAGCGCAGAGAGAATTGATATAACAATATCTCTACTTCCCACCTGTTTACAGTTAATCGATCTAGATGGCGAAATAATTGGCCAATGGCCTTATCTGGGGCTTCAGTTGAGTGACGAAGTCTACCAGGGAAAACCGGTGCGGTTTTGCCATTCTAAACACGGCGATGCGCAAATTTCTGTGTCAGATCATCAAATCCTGAATCAATTAAGCCACTTATCTGTTTCTCCAGCTTCTATCCGCCATGGCTCAAACAAAAAAATAGTTTCGTGGGCGTTGCTACTTGTTGCCCTTTTCGCCACCGCAGTCATCGTATTAACACAAATGACGTCAATGCTGGTAAGACTTGTTCCGGTTTCAATGGAACAAAACCTGGGAAAACAGGTTATTGCCGGTCTTGTTGAAGAAGAGGAGATCTGTGCGACAACGGATGAAAAGACCGTTTTAAGACGGCTTGTAGGAAAACTTTCGCAGGGTCTGGAAACGGCATATCAGTTTCGCGTATCAGTTAGTAATCATTCTGATATAAATGCTTTGGCTGCTCCAGGCGGGCATATTCTCATTTATAAAGGACTAATTGATTTTGCTAATTCACCCAACGAAATAGCAGCCGTATTGGCTCATGAGATGGCTCATGTCGTTAAGCAGCATTCCACTCAAGCCATAATCAGGATCTATGGCACGAGTACAGTAATCCAGCTAATGTTAGGCGGTGCCTCTAACCTGGGAGCTTCTCTCGCCGAGTTAGGCGTGTTACTGTTGAACTTGTCCCATAGTCGTGATGCCGAGTCTGAAGCAGATAGATACGGCGCACAGATATTAATCAATGCAGGGCTGGACTCTTCTGGATTGGGCAATTTTTTCGAGCGGCTCGATGAAAAAATGCCGGATTTACCAAAGGAACTTTCCTTTCTTTTAACTCACCCCTTTAACGAATCCAGAATTGAAGAGCTTAGGCCATTTATGAAATCAGGTGAATCTGCTTTAAGTAATGACGAGTGGCAAGCACTAAAAAAAGTCTGCGGCTGACAGGTTTTAATTATTCGCCATATCAATGTGAAAGGCTTTTGAGCAATGTTGATGCTTCAGTAGCGACTTTTCCTCGTTTAAAAAGTAGTTGCAATCGTCTTCCACCACACTGCTGCCACAACACCGCAGATCTGATCGCGGCCAGTAGCAATGCACGCACTTTGTTGGCGTTGACCTGGTTTGAAAGAAAGCCCTGTTCACCCATTACGATGATTCGCGGGGTGAGGGTGCTAATGGTATCAGTATAGATACCGGCCAGATTAGCGATAACGTTTTCATGGGTGATAGAAAAGTGATCCACTTGGTTATTGGCTTTTTTGATGCCATTACCAATGGCTTGCAATAGTGCTGGTTGCTTTGTGAGCTTACGCTCCAGGTGCATGGACGCGATGACGTATTGAGTTAATTCCATGTTGCGTTTTTTCCTGTTTTCTGAAAACTGGTCTACCAGAATTTCCAGACCTTTTGAAACACCTGCAACATTGCCAAAAACAGATTCTGTGTTTTTCGGATCCAGATTAAACAGACTTGAAATTGATGCCTGGTATGGTTCCATATCGTGCATACCATTACGTGCAACCTGTTGAACGAGAAAACAGGCCTGGAAGATTCCGGCCAGTGAGATGGTAATGTCTTTAAAGTTATGACTCATTTTTGTAATTGCATATTCGCTTTGTAATTTTGTTCATGTCGTATTGCGCTTTCAATAACGCCTCCGCCAATACATATCTCGTCATGATAGAAAACAATGGACTGGCCCGGTGTC
>JBHHVB010000028.1:0-29977 GCA_046754065.1 Gammaproteobacteria bacterium | reverse complement strand
AATGGAAATCGAGGGTGTCTCGCGTAATCCCCGTTGATAACACCTTACATGGATTGAACAGGTGTGATTAAATATATCGAACTACCGTTATTGACTGAAAATCCATCTGGATGATGCCACACATACATTAATTCATGGAGCGCGGATGTTAATTATCTATTATTTTCTACTTTGCGAACCAAGTGGGCCATCACGTCAATAAATTGCTGTGGGCTTCTCACCATCGAAGAATCCAGCAGATATTGCCCGCCAATGATGACGGACGGTGCACCTTTGATCTTAAAGCGCTTACTGATTAATTTTGACTGCCTCACCTTACTAGCGACGAAGCTACTACGAAAGGCCTTGATGAAATCTTTTTTAGCCACCCCATGTTCAAAGAAAAATGCAGCCAATGAATCTTCGGTATTCAAGCGTCGTCTATATTGATGGATGGCTTTAAAAAACGGCTTGTGTATTTTTTCTGTTACACTCAGGACTTCAGCCGCATAAAACGCACGTGCAAAAAATATCATTTCTTCTTCAGTAATGGCTGGTATGCGTTTGTAATCTATTTTATTCTGATTTCTGGAAACCCAGCGCTCGATATCTTCAAGCAACAAATAACAGGTTTGGCACCCGTACCAGAACATTTCTACGACTTCAATTTTATCGGTCCGTTTCAATGACTGGGCTGATCCAATGCGCTGGTAGTGCACGCCTTCTATAAAAGAGTGTGGTGCGGGAGCGGCATAAGCGAAACTGATCGAAACGCCAGTCATTGCGGCTAGAAGAAGTTGTGAAAATAATCGATTTATTCTATTCATTGAACAGGTTCAACGAGAATATCATCCCCTGATAACTCGACTGAATCTCGGGCAGGGCTATTTCGCTCATCCCACTCATTGCCCCTTTTTTCAAGCCATTCGGCTTCTTCTTTAGGCAGAGGACCCCGGGCCAATGTCTCTTCCCACTCCCACAGTGCAGAGCGTGCCTTTTTTAGAAACGGACTTTCAGGCGGTGTCAGGTGTATAAATGTTCTCATGGCGCCGAGCGCTGCCTCTAAATCACCCAGTTTTTCCTGACTGACCGCGAGCCCCCAATAGGCGTTGCCTTGGTAGGGTTGAATATCAGCCGCGGTGATAAAAAAATCACGGGCTGCCTGATATCGCTCCAGACCCAACAATGCATAACCCATATTTACATAGGCCTCTGGCATACGCGGTGAGAGTTCAATGACTCGATGTAACGCTGTGATGGCATGTTCATATTCCTTGGCATGAAGCATCACGACAGCTTGTTCAAAACGATTTTCCAGTTCCAGCATACGTTCATCTTTAACCACTGACGCTTTCTGCTGAATGGCGGAAGGCGATTCTACCACTGAACTTTCTGTTCTATGTTTTAATACTCGAGGAGATGAAACTTCGTATTCGTGTCGAGCTGACATCATGAATAGTGCTATGACCATCACTGATATCATGACAAGTGAGATTAATTCAACAGGTGATTCGGTCGGCTTGTTTCCAGGCCCCATCATATCACACCCTTATGTGCGGCTTCACTATAGAATGGCGTGCCAAAATAAGTCAGGAACGCAAAAATAAATACCAGAAATATTGCGACAGCACTGACGCGCATTGGGATGTTATACGTAGTGCGTGCATGAATAAAACCACCTAAGAGTAACCAATTGAGAAAGGAAGACGTTTCCAGGGCATCCCATGCCCAGTATCTTCCCCAGGCATCTTGCGCCCAAACTGCGCCCGCAACCAGCATTAAACTATGAAAAATAAATGCGATCAACATAAAGCGCCAGGCCAGTCGATCTATGACGCTGTCCTCCGGCATGATCCGAAACCATTTCATGAATTTCTGATTTCCTCTGAGCAGGATGACTCCCGCGAGCCCTGTCCCAACAAGGCAAAAAGAAAGAAAAACCTTTCCAAAACCGACATGTGCCCATAGCCAGTTATTATAATAAGTTGGTGGGTAAGGCACACCTGCAGGATCGAGTAACAATACCCAAATACCGATCACCCAGACCAGCGGAAACGCAACAACGGCACTTGGGCGCATCACAGGCATCCGCCAATAAACAAATGAGAATATCAGTCCTAGACTGAATAACTGACTCATCAGCAGTTCAAACAGGTTGACAAAGGGACCATGCCCAATACGCACCCACCGTTCTGCCAGAGCCATTGTTAAAAGTGAAACACCGGCGATGGCGGACAGCAGCACCCATTTTTCATAAGACTTGTTATCCAGGCTAGCGACTCCACCACTCATTGCAACGCCCTTAATAGCAATTATCGTAGCGAGAGCATAGGCAGCCAACCCGCCGTACAACCAAGGTAATTCTGTTATGACTTCGTTCATAAATAATTAAATGACTGGAATGTTTTTTGTGGCAGTATCTTCAACTTGAGGCATCTCAACCGCGGAGACCTTCAGACTGCCAAACTTTTTCCAATAGTGCAGTGAAAGCCCGATAATGCCGAAAATGGCCGAGATAAATAACCAATACAAGGTTGGATCATAAAATAATTTATAACCCATCCAGCTTGATAGGCGTTCGTAACGCAATTTACCCGAACTGAGTTGGACTGCCTCACCCGGATTCAGTTCAACTCGGCGATTAGCAACCTTTACAACCAACTTGCTTTCCGTTTTATTGCGATCCAGCGTCCACGCCTTTTCTTCTGACAAGCCAGTATCCAATTGCAGCCAAAATTTGACTTCTTCGCTACCTGGTGGTGACCAGCTGTTTGCCTGTCGAAAACTGAAAAGTGGATAAGAGGGCATGTTTACGATACCCGTAATTGGCGCTCCCCGCTCCGGAATCCATGTCAACACGGTTGAAAAACCCTTATTAAACGTTGTATAGAACCGATACCCATTAATAACCAACGGTGTATCGTCACCAATAACCTGCTGGCGCCACCCATCATTGGCATCCAGAACACGTAATGAGTTTCGGGTGGATCCTCTCGTCAGTCTCGGGGCGTAGTCTACGGTATAGGATTCCTGAACAAACCTGACATCATCAAGAGAACCGTTGTGAAACACACCCGACTTTACGTCAAACAATTCATCTCGGGAAAAGCTGCTTCCTTCTGCAAGTTCGATACGTGCTTCCATGTGGGTTAAACGACCAATAGCGGCTAAAATAACAATTGTCAAAAGGCTTATATGAAACAATAACAAACCGCTATTCCGATTAATTTTTCCGTTGGTAAGGATTGCCGAAAAGAGATTCAGTGCAAGCAATGCCATCGGGATAACAAGCACCCAGACAGGGGTATTCACAGGATTGTCGTAGCTAAGGGCGGCGCCAATACCTAGCATTGCCATACCGAAAAGGGTTAACTTTGTGGAAGCCAGACTACGTAGCGCATTCATGGCAGGTTAGCACACGATTCGTTATTCCCTATCATCCATTTAGCTGCGCCTACCTGTCCGTTACCGGGCGCACCTGTTGATCCACAATTGGCATCCACCCATTCACCGCTTCGGGCAAAATATTTTACTTTTAATGCTGAACCATTGTAATAGGGTCCATTATAGTAACGTGGTGCAGTTGGACCGGCAGCTGGATCAACCGGGTTACCGTTTCTAACCTGTCTTCGCCCGGTCGCATCTGGCAGCTCACCGGGTAATAGCGGCGCCTCAAGTCCAACATCATTCAGATTCGCGAGAAAAACCTTGTTCTTCCATCCATGAGGTACCGCTACATGGCAATAGGTACAGCGGAAGTTAGTCACGATACTGGCATGACCGACATGCAGGTTTGATAATTTGAAGGGCAAACATCCACCAGCCCCAAATTTTTGTTGAAACCCACTCTCCCGTACATCGCCAGTCGTAGCCCACTGGGCGGGCGGCACATCCCTCGCATATTGTCTCGGATCATGACAACGAAAACATAAATGATTCTGAGGACTGTTTAGTGCCGCAAAATTGGTTGTATTTTCTCCGGTTTGATCACTCCAGGCTCCTTTAAGCAGGAAGTTTTCATCAGAGCCATGGGGGCCCCAAACCTGGCCATCTTCTCCCCCGTTTGGAACTACGGTATCCCCGGCAGTCTGGGAACCGTGGCAATCGGTACAGTACATGGTTTGCGTTCCAACTGCGGCATTAAAGGGTGGGCGCCAATCATTATTATCCGCATGCCTGATACTTCCCGTCCCATTCGGCGTTGCGGTGCGCCCGGTCTCCTTGACAACGGGATGCCAGGAACGGTGATTGTCCACTACAAAATTCGAGCAATTTCCATCACCGTCCAGCGTACCATTGACGGTTGGCCTGGATCCTTCTGAATCGGTATCAGCGAACGTACAGGCAATCGTGCCCACATAGGCACCGGTTGGCGTACCCGATGTGCCCTCACCCTTATGATCATCAGGTGATTGATACTCCATGGCCTGATTGGTATAACGCGTCATTGCATTGGTACCTGGGGGCGTCCCGCCAGTGAACGAACCCAGTAACGGTGGCACATCATAGCTATAATTGGAATGGCACTTGAAGCAGATCTGATATTCTCTGGTTAAATAAGGCGCACTGACACTGGTGCTCCCGCCTACAGCAGGATCACCACGCTTTACCTCGAATGTCACCGGATCGCTACCGAAAGCGGTCGATCCATACACTGGTTCAACACCCCATATCCCTCGTAATACACCTGACGCAAGGTTGGTATGAGGTACGCCATCCTGGTGGGTATGCGTACCAGCAGGGTCAGGAATGGTATTGTCAGCATTAAACAAACGATTCTTCATCACACGGTGCGGATTATGGCAATCGGTACACTCTGCATGGCGGTTATTTAAATTACCCTTACCCAGGTTCTCCGGAGACTCGATAAAATCCTGCCCCCTACGATCACCCTGAATCGATGTACCGGTACCAATACTATGGACCTCGACACCCGCGGCCTGGTCCTGACTGGAAATGGGCATTCCTCGTGCCATGGTCGTAAAGTCTGTTTTGATATCTGGCACCTGAAAGTTGGCACCACCCTGTCCCTGAAGGGTTCGAGCCGTACCAATGCCTGTAGGATCCCCAATATCCGGATTTGAATGGCAGGCATAGCAAACCTGTTCAATTGCCGGATCACCACCCTGTTTAAACTTTCCTCCTGTCGTTGTATCCGTCTGTAAGGAGCTATCGGTCCCTTCTCTCAAAATACGTCGTGAACCCTGAACAGTATGTGGATCATGGCAATTTAAACAAGCAGCCTGCCAAACCCTTATATCACGCGGAAACTCTCTCAGATCAGCGGCGGCAGCATCATAACGCTCATCACCGACGGCAATATTGGCGTGGGCAGAACCTACCCATCCATCCTTGTCATGGCACCCCAGACAAATAATGTCATTATCCTTGTCAAAAACACCGTCAGCGGGTGGTTGTTGCTGAAATCGGTTTACACGTAGAAACTTGATATTCTCACCCGGAATATCAGAACGAATGTGCGGGTCATGACAACTGATGCATTCGACCTTGTTGTCTTCCAGCGGAAGAAACTCCCCTTGTGGCAGCGCCGGCGCACTACCTTGACTTCGTTCGGAAAGATGCGACACCTGGACAGGATCGTAAAGCTCGCCGTCTCGAGCAGCCTGAGCACTATCGAATGTAAATGAAATAGGATGGTCATTTGTCAGGTCCGCACCAATTCGCCTGGTAAATCCGGTGGTAGAGCCCAGCCCCTCAGGAATCGTATCACCTGCCCCAATACCCGGGCCCGTAAAATCGACTGTCTGATTTTGCTTTGCCAGCTCAACTCTATTCAAAACATTAACCGCACCCAATGCCAGCGTGCCATCGTGACAAGACAGGCACAATTTGGATTTGCCTCCAGGCTGCCCGAGATCTGTAGCGTCGAGTGACGATGATGTATAAGGTACGTACGTGGCACCTGATAGTTTACGATTCCATATCGGTGCTTTTGGAAATTCAGTCGCCCCATGGGGGGTGTGGCAAAACGCGCAGATCTGCGACTCACTTTGCGCATGTGCTGCCCGATTTACTCCGGCGGGCGCAACCGTAGCTGAAAAATTGTGCTTGGTATTCTGAATATCGGAGATTCTAGCCGCCGATGCAACGTCAAGCACCAAAAGCTGACCAACAACCAGGTAAATTATTAAAAAGTAACTATGACGTCTCATGCGCCTTCCAAATATTGAAAAATCACGATGCGACCATTAAACGCGTCGGCAACGTAAACTCGATCCTGTTGATCCGTCCACACACCAGCGGGCAAAACGAACTGGCCGATACCGTCACCGGTACCCCCAATCGGTAGTAAGAACTCCCCTTTAGCATTGAATATTAACAAATAATCGTAATAGGATTCCACTACATAGATATTTCCATGGCTGTCTACGGTGATTCCCTTGGGTCTGGGTAAATCACCCACATAAAGTCCTCTTTTTCCAAATGTTTGAAGATGCTCTCCCGTTTGCGAAAATACCTGTATCCTCGAGTTCAGGGTATCCGTCACGTAGAGCTTATCGTCCCTGAATGCCAAATACGTCGGACCGTTGAATTGTCCGGATTGCTCACCTCTTTGTCCCCAAACATCTGTCAACTGTCCACTCATACTAAATACTTTAATATCATGTGCCCGTGAATCAGCGACGTAGATCAGATTTTGCTCAATGTTTACAGCCAAACCCGTGGGACGTTTTAATGTGACATGCTCGATTTTCCGAACTGGCTCTCCATTTTTATCCAATACAGCTATCCAGCCGAGCTCGGCATCTGCAACAACAATGTTTCCAATAGCATCTTTACCGATACCGACCGGCGAAACAAATCGGGTCATTTTGGCCGCCATTTCCCAAACGTCCAGTCTGGCACGATTTTTATCAAAGACATATACCGCCGCACGGCTTACATCTGTTACATATATCCTGCCTTCATCATCGACAAAGCCCGACTGCGGGCGCTGTAAAACAACAGGCTGCTTTTGACCCGAGACCAGTCCGACTATCCAGGCCAGCATCTTCTTACCAATAGAGCCCGAATCTTCCGCTGCCTGAAAATTTTCCTCTCCGGTTAATTGCCCAACAAAACGGTATCGTGGCATTTCCGGTTCCGATGGCCAGACGTATCGTGACGCGTTATCAGTTTCGAACTTAAATGTTTTGGGCGCTTGCGCGCAACCGGCAAGCACTACAAAACAAATAGGAAGAATTAGTAAGAAACATCCTCGAAAGGAAGGAGAACAAGGCATAAGTTCAGTTTGAAGAGATTCGCAAAATCTGTATACGCGCATTCAGACTATCTGCAACATACAAAAATCCACCGTCAATCCATAGATCAGTAATTCGTTTAAACCGGCTGGGACCCGAGCCCGTCCCGCCGATCTTGTTAACCAGGCGACCCTCTCGATAAACCTTGATAGTGTTATCAATATAGTCACTGACATATTCATTATCGTCTTTATCGACCGCAATTGCTGTTGGGAAGGTAATGGTATTCTTCTGAAACGATTTCAGGTATGTACCATCCTTGTGGAACATTTGTACACGATCATCAAATCTGGTCCCTACATAAATACCGCGGTCTGATATAGCCATCGAGGTGATATTCAGAAAAGTACCCTGGCCTCTGCCGCGCTGACCAATTGATCCCAGAAGCGCGCCCAGCTGATTGAATACGACGATATGATCTCTCGACGCATCCGCTATATAAACATACCCGGTCTCTTCGTCAACGCTAACCGCAACGGGCCTTCGAAGATTAAGTGTGTCCTGAATGACTTGTTGTTGAACACCGTTGCGATCAAAACGTAAAACTCTGCCCGCCAGGGTATCAGTCAGATAAAAAGACAAGTCACCCGCCAGATAAATATCTGAAACCTCTCCTGAAACAACATCCCTGAGATCGAGGACCTCGGTAAAACGTTCGATACCATGCTCGTAGCGAAGTAATTGTTCCCTGCCCGAATCGACGATATAGACAAAATTGCCACGGGCTGCCACCGCAACGGGATTGACCAGGCGAACATCTGCAACACCTGTAAACGCATTACCTTCAATGCCGCCACCAATCGATTGCCAGGATTGCAATACAGGAACACCCTGGCCAGCATCTGCTGGCAATGCCGGTGGTTTTGAAAATTCAATCTCTGCGCAGCCCGTCTGTAGCAAAACACTACAGACAGCCAGACTTAACGCAACAAATTTGTTTCTTTTGGTACAGAATGACATCTGCCACAATGCATGGTTGGGGGAAAGGCAACCTTACCATGGCATACGCCACAGTATTTTCCTTGAATAATATCTGACATGGTCACTGGGTTTGCGCCCTTCTGGGGAATAAAAATCAACGGATGGCAATTGGCACACGTCAGCCATTCGGTGTGCGGTTTATGAGGGAATCTGACATAAGGCATCGACCGCGTATTTTTGAAAATGATATCGAAATCGACAGGGAACATATCGCCCTCACCGCTGACACTCACACGAGGATCGATAAGACCCTGCTCAAGCACTTGAACCCAGTCGATAATACCAGCGGCATCTCTCGGGAAGTTCGCCATTGATTCGTATGGCTCTTGCAATACATTAACCGTTTCATTTGTCGGATCGTGTATACCATCCTCTGGTATCGGTAGCACTTCTCCTTCTGTCTGAAAGTGCTGCCCCCTGGACCAGAACGATTCAGCCATCGGCTGCGTGGTCTCGGCGGCTAATGCACCCGACACACTCAGCATGGTTGCGAGAATCATCACCAGCTGTAGAAATAGTGATTTGCTACCTACATTACCGCGACCAATCGTATCTAACATTCAGTTATCTCACGCCAACAATCCGTAATGCCTTTTGCAAATGGCCTGTTGCACCCTGTAACATCAGGATCGCTTTTTTGTAATTCTTACTTTCTGCTTCAGGAACCGCTTGTTGCTGAATGCTTTTAGCCTTTTCAACAAACTGGGTCATTAGTTCAGCGGTTTGTTTGGGTGGCCGCTTTTGTTCAATTGCGATCGGAATTAATTCTTCGTAACTTTGATAGCGTGACAATTCATATTCATACTCTTCAGCAGGTGTTGCGAATACCAATTCATAAGACATGGTCTCGTCATCGAGCATCTCGCTCAATACTGATGTGATCGTCGTCTGGGTTTTTGTTAACAGTTTATTGGCTTCACTATAAGAACCATCATCGGCCAGCGCTTTGGCTTCGTCGACTATCGCATTGATTTTTTCAAGGTCAACACGCTTAACATTTTCTTTACCCTTCTTCTTGACCATACGCTCATAGTTGCGTTTATAGGAATCCTCATAGGTTTTAAGTCCTTTTAACAGCTCGTTGAAACGCGCTTTATGTTCTTCAACCTGTGATACCGTTGGAACCAGGCGCGATGCTTTACTCATATGCCGCAGTGCCTCATCAACCAGACTTTTGGCCGCACCCGCTTGTCCGCCTTCTAGTGCCTTTTTAGCCTCGGCAAGTTTCGATTGAGCTTGCTGATATGCATCTTTGGCAGCAGCCTCGTCACTGGCGGTAATTCGCTTTGCGGCACCCGACTGCATAATAAACATATCAGCAAAACTGATTTTCTGCTTTACCTGGTTAACATCTACCGAGCTCGCTGGCTCGGACGAAACCTTGCCGATTTTGGCTGAAGCAGGTTTACTGCCTAAAACGACCTTACCTTCCTCACCTTTGTTTACTACATGGATCTTGGCGCCCATATTCTTGTGATTACGACAGGCGTAATAAACGGTATCGGGCGTTTTGGCTCCCGGGTTAAAAGTCACAATACCGCGATAGGTAAAATTTCCTTTTACGCCATCAGTCAATGTCGCAGCGCCCCAACCAACCGGGCTGGTAGAGAGATAAAAATCATGCTGAACCCCAGTTTCCACCTTAAACCGGTAGGTTTCACCACGAATGACAATCAACTCACGGCCCTGGACATCATTTATAATAAAACCCATATTACTGCCGACGTTAAAAAATGGATGGGAAGGGTTCTTTTTCCCAGAATTTACAACAAAAAGATCTTCCTGGCCCGGTGGCTTTTCCTTAACAGGTGCTTTTGGTTTTTTCACCACCTTGACGGAAGGTTGGGGTGTGGCCCCTTCTTTCTTTGGCGCTGCAACCGGTTCTGGCTTTTTGACGACTTCAGCAGGTTTCTTTTCCACTACAACTACTGGCCGGGGTTCGCTCACCGGCTTAACCTTTTTGCTTGAAGCAACCGATGTCTTTTCCGACGATTTTGCTTCCGCAGTGCCGGTATCCACTTCCGCAGACATTTTCGTGTCCGTTTCAGGTGTGGCCACTTCTTTAACCGCAACCGCAGCTGCAGGTTGCTGAGCAGGTGTTGCAGCATCTTCCTGAACCGTCGCACAGGAGGAAAACAGAATGGCAATGACACAAGCCAAACCTGCTGTGGATAAATCATCCTTTTGAAGTCGTCTTTTTTGCATCACATACAGTCCTTTACTTCTTTCAATACGCCGGTAATCCGGAATGATTACTTCCAGGGATTTTTCAGCGTCGCCTCACTCAAAGGTGGCTTCCAATCCGCTGGCTTGGGTTTAGAGTGGCATTTCTTGCATGTTTTGGTGGTAATGGGAAACGACACCTTTCCATGACAAACACCACATTTCTGGCCTAGTAATATGGCAGACATATTGATCTGGTTTGCACCTTTCTGCGGAATAAAAATTGCCGGGTGACAGTTAGAGCAAAACAGCCACTCGGTATGCTGCCTGTGAGGAAAAACGACATCAGGCACGGAGGCCTTCACCGGGCGTACAATATCCAGATCCATCACGAATGGTTCCTCGGTTGGATTAACCCTGTCCCAACGAGGCTTCAACTTACCCTGATCTATCGCCTTCACCCAGTCGACATAGTTACCAAACTCTGACGTCGGTAATCCCTGGTATGCTTCTTTAGGCGGTTGAAGTGTGAAAGTTGCCTCATTTTCCGGGTCATGAACCCCATCCTCGGGAGGAGGCAGGTTCTTTGATTTCGGTTTTTTCAAATTACGGTTAAAGATATTTGCAGAGGATACGTCCGCAAGCATTAGTGGCTCATTGCTTGCGCTTAATCGTACACCATCATCACCAAATTCCTGCGCAGCTAAAACAGAAGCATGGAAAACCAAAACCGAAAATAAAACTGCACTCGTAAAGGTAATTGCTTTCGTTATTTTACTCATGGCACTCATCCTTTATTTCTTCGCTTTATTATTGGTTGGTTTGGCAGCAGCCTTTGGCTTGCCAAGCGGTTTGTATGCCGGAGCGACCAGACGCTGCAATGTACTGCCATGAAAATGGGTCGGCGTACCCGGAATGCCTGAGTGACACATCGCACAGTTTTCTACAGACCATGCAATCTCCCCGTTGTGGCATGCGCCACAAAACCTGCCCTCAATAATTTTGGCCATGGTGATCTTGTTGCCACCTGCCTTGAACTTGAACCCAAGATCAGCGTGACAGACTTTGCAGCGAAAACGTATGCGGTGAAACCAATGTGGGAAAACTGCCGGTCTCATGCCCGCTGCATCAGCATAGTTATTAATCACCACATCGGCATACTCCGCCTGTGCGACCTGTGGCGTCACGGTATACCCGACGGTGAGTAATACCCCTATCACCAGTGATTTCCAGCTTAAATTTAATTTAGTCTTAAATGACATATTACACACTCCCCTCTTCTCTCAAGATTGTGCCATTAGCGCTCTAGAAACGCCTTGTTACTTGAAAATACAACAAATTGAAATCCTCTCTACTCGTATCGACCCACCGCCAACTCAGCCTGGAGTCTAACAGCCCTATAGTATAGTCTATTCTGTTCTCCCATTCAGTACGATCTACACCGTCATCCAGGGAAGCCCTGGAGATTCGCAAATCCGACATAAACCGTAACTGTGGAACGCTAAATATACGCGAATGTTGATAATTTATCTGCCCCGTTGTCGTCGTTGTGGTTTTTTCATCGCCCATGCCATTAAACTGCTGTCGCACAGATTGAACTGTAAGATTTCCCGACAATGAGCTTTTTCGGTCTATCGTCTGGTTCCTTAATGCCTGAAAATTAAAAAATTGTCGATCTGTTTCATTATCCCCAAAATAACGTCCGTCCGATAGCGTTAAATGCACATAAGTCATTCCTTCACCGTGTCGCATATCCCAGCCAATGCTGCCCGAGTGATTAAGCTGCGATGTATTTGAACCAACATTACCCGTGACCTGGACCTGATTTACCGACTGGCTCAGGCTTACCCGTAATGACGACATCTCGGAAAGTGCCCATGACCGGTTAGCATCATGCCCCAGCCTCGCCTGAATCATCTGCTGATCCACATCGTTACTACTCTGGTTACTACCCTCACCTGAAGCATACCATTGATGATTGAATCCTGAAAAAATATTTCTGATATCAGACTGATAGAGCACCTCTGCCCTTTCATTCGCGGAATCTGTCGATTTATCCTCATTCTTAAAATTATTCAGGTTGATATTGGCATCAAAACGCAAATTTTTTGTGAACTGGTAGATTGTACCTGCTGTCGCGTTGATACTGAACATTTCGGTCGAGTTCCCCACTGTTGATCCGTTCAGGTCATAAATTCTTAAACCACCGCTAACAGTGATTGGCTGTTTAACCGGCCTCCAGAACAGGAAACTCGACACTTGCGATAAGGCAGTTTCACTATCTCCCTGGTTGGTTCCATTCAACGGCGGGGTGGAGGTCACATCCGAGTCATAGCGGCTTAACATTGAATCTATCCTAATTTCACGGGTAGGATAATAGAAATGGTCAACGTTGAAAACGAAATTATCTGCATGTCTGTCTGATTGTGAGTGATCTGTCGTTTGTTTACTGGTTTTCGCAACAATGGTCTGTTTTGGGAATTGCATATTCATCTCCAGACCAACAAGGTCATCATCGTAAGTCTCACCCGCATTATCGTCCCAGGAGTTAGTGTCATAACGAGCCTGGAATCTATGCCCTTGTTCGGTGGTATAAGACTGTTTCAGACCTAAACGGGTTGTTTCAAACTCTTTACTACCCAGAGTCGTCAGCGGACTGGCCGCTGAGAACGTATCGACACGACTGTCACTCTTTCGATATGAAAGCATAAAAGGTGAACGACTCTGCGGCAGTACATTCAGATTCAGTTCACCAGTCACCACATTGGTATCATTACTACTGCTGTTATTCAGTTCGGTAGAGTCCCTGGTAAACGTCAAACCTGCGCTTAGGGTCGAAATCCATGGTTGCCACAGATATGAATTTGCGTGAACTGCGGCCTGAACCTGATTGCTAACCGCCTCGTCGTCACCGCTACTTTCCAGCGAACGGTACGTATAACCGATGTTCCCAGAGGTATCGAGTAGCTCAAATGCGTGCGCCTGCCCGACCATCAGCAATGCCCATACGACAAATGACAAAAGCCTTACTGTCGATTCGCAGGAATCCACATTGGTTATCGTTTTATCGTCCAACCCCAACACCTGCCGTCTGCGGAGGAATTTTTGAGCAAAACACTGGCTCACGCTGCTCCCCATTAATCCCCGTCGTTACCTGATATCATATTTTCATTGACCAGGACCGGCGTTTTTTCGCGCAGATCCTGAACAAATGCATACCAGGTGCTATTTTTCTTTTCTCTTAACAATAAGCCCTTGGCTCTACCCCTGACATCCATAAAATCATTTAATACAGGGGCAACTCTCTCCTCCAAACGAAAAATTGCAATCCCTTTCAACAACCGAACAGGCCCGGACAATCCACCCGGTTGCAGTTTATCCAGTACCATCTGCGCCTCTTTTGCCAACATCCCCTGATGCACAAACCCCAGATCTCCCCCGTTTCCTGCCGACTGGTCGCTTGAGTGTAGCTTTGCTAATGAAGCAAAATCGGTACCATTATTAATTTTTGCAATGATCTTTTTAGCTTCCTCAGCAGCCGCATCCCATATTATCTTGTCTGCCCAGGGCTCAACAGCCAATAAGATCATGGAAATACGGATTTTCTCGGGCGTAGTAAATTTTTCATGATGCTCGTCATAAAATGTACGAACTTCATCATTTGACACTGCGACGTCGCTTTTTACAACATCTTCGAGCCGTCGGATCAAGCTATCTTTCGTCAGTTGTTGCTCCAGCGATGCCAATAACCGCTCTCGCTGCTCAGCCCACCCATCTTTTGACGCATAACGATCGACTGTTTTTTTTATTTGTAGATCGATCCAGTCTCTATCAGGCTTAATGCCAGATTGTTGTGCTTGCCTGAACAAGATAACGCGATTAATTAATTCCTCCGCAACCTCTTTACGAAGTGACTGAAGCTCGCTCTCCGACACCTTGCCATGAAAATAACGTTGCCTTATCACGGCATGAAGATTAGCCCTGAACTCCCCGACAGTGATTATTTCTCCGCCTACTCTCGCCAATTCCGCTGCTGAAAGCTGCTGCCCATTCCCCGTTGGTTGCTGTTGCGCAATCGCGAAATTTGAACTTATATAAAGTAGCCATACCAAACAGCGCTTAAGCCAGGTCATCAGTCTATACTCTCTGTTTCAAGCCCACTGTGAACGTTTAACTATTCGCCCGGCAGACAAGGAAAATATTTGCCTCAGCTAAATAGCTATTTGTTATGGCATGTCAAACAGACAGCACTGCCACTTGGGTCAATACGCAAAAAAGTTGGGTTATAATCTACGTGAGGGTCATGGCAGGATGCGCATTCCACATAAGGTTGAGGTTCACCTGGGAACGCTCCCTTTGTCCCCACACGCGTGTACAGCTTCATATCAGTCTTTTCGAAATCGGATGTACCCCCTTCATTGATGGTATTAACCCACCATACCCTGCCTACCCCGATAATTTTACTCTCAGCCTGATGAAAGTCCTTATCTCTGCCCGGCCCCACTGGATTACTGTTGGAATAACCACCACCCGCAAACTGCACACCAATTGGATGGTCATTAGTGAGATCCTTACCCAAATTGGTTACCACCGTCGTGGGTCCAATCCGACCATTGACACCCGCTGCCTGGCCGCTCCAGATACCGCTGGAAAATGAAAACACATCAGAACCCGAACCCGGTTCATTAATCATCGAGTCCATAGCCTGGGTTCCATCATGACAGGATAGACACGCGATTGACACGGAACCGACAGGCTCAATTGAGGCATCCAGCGTCGTCGTCCCCATTTGATCATAGGTTTGAAAACCTGCCTGATCGAGATGCCTGTTCCAGATCGGAACAGCTGCTGACGCGTCCCCTCCATGAGGGGTATGACAGAACACACAAATCTCGGAGGTACCACTAAAGTTACTCGCGGCATTGATACCCGTACTGCCAAGATTGTGTTTGGTATTAAAAATACCGGCAGGCGAACCCTGGGCAAGCACAAGCAAAACTGCTCCCAGTAAAAATAATCCCAACAATTTTCTGTTAGATTGACAGGGTTTTGTTATTGTTAAACTACCCTGCTGATTTATTTGCATTGGCATCCAGTTATACGTTCATTATAATCATGCATTTATATCACATCATGACGCTGCAATGAACCTTAAGAAACGGTTTTTAATCGCGCATGATTACGCTAGAGCTCATAAACTGCTGAATTTGCTTACCACACCAAAAGACAGAGAGGATACACTTTCACCTGTTGTTGCGGGAATACTGTCTCCTTCTGGCAATCCATAACTCGCGTTATCATCATTATTGTTGGCGACATACAGTCCATAGACTTGAGTATTCCTCGATAAAACCCTGACTATACCCAGCGCTAAATGCGTTGCCCCACTGTTCGTTGTTGAATCAACATCATCGAGCATGCCTAACCCTGCTTTTAGTATGGTATTACCTGTTGTATGCGCCGCATTCAGGTATATAGCGGTCCTGGCCTCACCAGCACCCTTATCAGCTTCTTCCAAAACCAGCCCAAGCTTTGTACCTTGCTGAAAATCCCATGATCCACCAATCTTTGTGGCATGCCCATCTGCCGACCCTGTGAGATCTTTTAAAATCTCATGAGCAGCCCCAAGATAAATCGATCCATCAGAATAGCTTAGGCTTAAACTTGTACCTGTTTTCTTATCATCACTGGTTGTCTGAGTTAAATTATCGTCGCCCTCGTAATTGGTGATATAGGCAATCGCCCCCCGAATTGCTTTTGATTGCGGTGACTCATACACCAGGACATTAGGCGCGCGATTATTGAACACCTTCTCGCCCTGGATATTACCGATGACGGCATTATAATCCGCCCGTGAATCACTGAAAACATCGAGCTTGTTGGTCGATGATTTATAGGGTGTATCCAGCTTACCGACGCGCACACTACCATAATCGCCCTTCAAGCCAGCGAATGTATTTCGCGGCGATCCCCATCCACCGTTGTCGATATCGATAACATTCTCGGCCTGCCAGAAAAACCCCAAGCCACCACCTAAATCTTCTTCACCGCGCAGACCGATACGAGAGTTATTGTTCGCGAGTGTGATGACGCTGTCTTCATTACCGGCAGTTTTATCATTGTTTTGCGAGAAATCGATGGATACATGCGCCTTGCCATAGATTTCAAAATCAGCCACCACGGTTGTAGAACATAGCACTAATAACAAACCAATCGCGCTAACAAGAACCCTTCTCATTCAATCTCTCCCTCTGTGATATCTCTTTGTAATTGCGCCAAAACTATATATCTGAACTTAAAAACCATGCAACCATAATTTCATTTAAACCAGGAATTTTTTCAAAAAAAAGCCGGGCATCGCCCGGCTTTTTTGTACTACTTTGGCGACTTTAGAACGTTCCGATGATTTCTAGCAGAGTTTCGTTCTCATCGTGGAAACCAGATACTGCGTCTGCAAGAGTCTGGTTAGCACCGCTGCTCTGAGCATTATCAGCAGAAACGACTTCCAATGCGATCTCTAAATTTTCTGCGGCTTCAAAACCTACATGGAATGTAGTTGCAGTCACATCTTCCATCCCAGAAGCTTCCCAAGCTAAAGAATCATAACGTAGTTTGATATCGAACATACCAGCGTGGAAACCACCCCAGATTGAGTAAGCCATATCGACAATTGCGTCTGCGCCTAGAATATCAGCACCAACTGTGAAAGCGTCCATGGTGTAGGTACCATTGATATCCCAAACATTTTCAGCGCTTGAGTCTTGCGTTACATAACCAAACTCAACATTCAGGTTATCTACTGGAGAACCACCTAATACTAATGCAATAGAGTTTTCTTCAGCAACGCCACCGATATCATTCAAAAGTCCTACGGTTACAGAAACAGGACCCGCTGCACCAGCAAATGCCAAACCAGCAATGCTGTTATCACTGATCGTAGTTTGCTGATCTAAAATGTTATAAACAACACTGTGTGTAGCAAAGTTCATGTCTGGCTTATCAACAGAATCAGCACCAATTGGGTTATTGAAAATACCACCAATAACGGTTACCGCGTCATTTACGCCCCAAGAAAAAAGGCCTTGCTCCATGCTAGCGCCACCAGCCATAACATCTACGTCAACACGAGTAGTAACACTACCAGATGTAGCTGTGAAATCTACTTCACCGTTAGCACTAAATGCTTTTTCAGATGTAGGTGAATGGTCATTTTGCAGCATTAATTCAACGTCTACAAAACCATTCACGCTCGCGCTACCTTCAGCGTTTGCTACAGAAGCAGCGCCTGCAAATGCACCTGCTACTGCCAATGCGATTAATTTCTTGTTCATGTTTACTTCTCCCTAGTTCTCTCAAATGTTAAAAGAAATGTATTGATTAACGTTAAGCAACGACGCTATTTATACTCGATTTTTACAAAAATGCAACATTAATTTGTAAAATAAACCATGAATTGTGACGAATGTTGCATTTTTGAGACAAATAATGTCGCATTTTGATTTTTTACCCACCAATGTTGATTTATCTCCGCATAGCGTAGATTCGGTCAATGAAAGGGGGCCAATCTGTGAACACGCGCCCACAATAATGATATAAATCATCACTCGAATCAGGAAACACGATAAAACGACGCGGAATCTTAAATGAAAAAAGAGGGTAGCTTATTAAGGAGCTACCCTCCTGGGACCTGTAGAATTTCGATTTAAGGAAGATCTATAACTCTGGCTTAGGCGTACCTGCGTTCTCTGGTGGCAGGATTGGATAAGTAACTTCAGGCTGGTCTCCAGTCAGGGTGTTTAAAAAAGCAACAACCGCCGCATTTTCATCTTCAGATAACACAAGACCCAGCTGGGTTTTAGCCATAATGTTGACGGCCTCTCCCAACGACCAGACAACGCCAGAGTGAAAATAAGGCGCTGTGAGCGCAATATTTCTTAATGGCGCCACACGAAACACATATTCGTCAGACTTGTTTTTTGTGACCGCGTAACGACCTTTGTCTGCTGAAGGACGAACAGCTTCGCCTGGCTTTTCAACCGCACCAAACACCTGATAACTGTTACCGCCAACATTAACCCCGCTATGGCATGCGACACAACCTTTATTGATAAATAAAGCCAACCCACGCTTTTCTTTCGGGTTCAACGCTCCTGAGTCACCATTGAGGAACTGATCAAAACGTGAGTCGGGAGTTAATAAAGTTGCCTCATACGCCTCAACTGCCTTGGCCATGTTGTCAAACGATACCGCCTGTTTAGCATTTGGAAACGCGGCAGCGAATTTCTTCTGGTATGCTGGCAGACTATTTAATGTTTCTTCAACCCTGGCAGGCGTGTTGGCCATCTCGACCCCTGCCTGCACCGGCCCCTTGGCCTGGGCCTTCAAGTCATCCGCACGACCATCCCAAAATTGATCTATATTGAAGACTGCATTCAAAACGGTTGGCGCATTACGCGGGCCTTTCTGCCAACGGTGACCAACGGATGTTGATTGATTGTCATCCCCCCCCATACCGAGGTTATGACAACTGTTACAACTGATCAATCCGCTTCGTGAAAGGCGAGGCTCGAAAAACAGCATTTTTCCTAGCGCCACTTTTTCAGGGGTAACCGTATTATTTTCCGGGTCTGGCGCCTTTGCAGGCAGTGGTTTAAATAATCCTTTGGCCTTATCCATCAAGTCATCGGCGTTGACCGATACAGCACCCAATAGCAGTAAAAAAAAGACACATAAACTGACTGTATGATTTTTCTTCATGGTCGCTCCCAACATAGAGTTATCCTTATCCTTAAGCAATGCCGCCGCACGAAAATCCAACGCAACGCCACTGGCCGGTTAAGTATATCAAATACAAGAAGAGAAAAACGGTCCGGCATCCTGGGCCGAGCTTTAGATACTGATAGAGGGATGATTTAACCAAGCGATCTTATAACGAAACACTCGACGTAAAGCGGCGGTTTGCATGTGGGAGAGAAGCAGGGAGAGCCGCTCCACATCTCGTGTTTTTTGCTACGGGTTTTTCAGTTATTTACCTCCTATGTCAAAGGATTTACTTAAACTAAACACCATCGAAACTTCAGCGTCATTTTTGCTGTCTCCATCCTGGTCGACAACACTCAAATCCTCGTCTGCACTGATAATTGATACGCCCAAATCCAGTCCACTGACCTCGGCACCGTAACCTAGCTCAACATAGGAGCCATCAAAATCTTTTCCGTGCGCCCCTAGTGTTGCGTACACCCCCCCCTGCTCAAGGGTTAAACTTGTAAACGTATAATCCTGGCTAGGGCTACTATCATAAGTTCCCATCGCGTAGGCCAGACTCACGGGACCATAACCTGCCGAAAGATTTATCTCTTGATAGCTGTCGTCAAACTCGCCCGTATAGTTATAGGTAGTAAACCCTACGCCATAGGCAAAACCGCTCGCCTCCCCACTGTAGCTACCGTATACATCAACCTCTAATCCGTCACCGACATCACCACCCCAGGTACCAATAGCCAGACCATTACCAAAATCGTAATCCAGCCCAGCCGTGCCAATTGCACCAGCACCCTGGTCAATTCCACGGAAAAAATAATCTGACAACACGCCAATATTTCCAGATAGACTCCCGGCCGATGCAAAATTGGGTGCCGCTATTGACGATGCCATGGTAATCCCTATCAGGGCCGTTCTTACAGAATGTGTCATTTAACGATTCTCCTCGCTCTAAATAAAATAATTAAACTCAGCGTAAGTAGAGCACGAACCATACCAAGCCTATTATTTCTTTTTATTACAGATAGTTATAATAATAATGGGTTATTTGCAATACTATCGATCGCACCATAATAGATAGCATTTAGTGGATATTGCACAGTTATGGGGCCTAGCAATCCAAACCGGAAAAGATGGGACGTGGAAAAGGTTTCAATATTCAGAACCGGCTTAACCCCCTGTTCAGGCGAGCCTCTTATACTTGGCTGGGGGATAAGTCCTATTCGGCGCTTCACGCCTCACCCCTACGGGGCCGTCTTCGCTACGCTGCGACGTTCCGACTCGTTTCTCTCGTCGGTCGAACCTGAGCTTCTCATCCTTGCCCCCCGAAAAACATAAACCCGCCAAAATGGCGGGTTTTTGTTTTTTGGCTGGGGGACAAGTCCTATTCGGCGCTTCACGCCTCACCCCTACGGGGCCGTCTTCGCTACGCTGCGACGTTCCGACTCGTTTCTCTCGTCGGTCGAACCTGAGCTTCTCATCCTTGCCCCCCGAAAAACATAAACCCGCCAAAATGGCGGGTTTTTGTTTTTTGGCTGGGGGACAAGGATTCGAACCTTGGTTGGCGGAGTCAGAGTCCGCAGTCCTGCCGCTAGACGATCCCCCAGTTATGAGCAAGAGAAAAGATACAAGACGATGGCTTTCAGGTAAAGCCTTTACACTTCATCATCACATACTGTTCATTCTGAACAGTGGGGACAAGTCCTGATTCGGCCCATCCTGGGCCTCACCCCTTCGGGGCAGCTTTCAGCTGTCCAGATTTGCTCCCGGCAAATCTGTCAAACCTTGGTTGGCGGAGTCAGAGTCCGCAGTCCTGCCGCTAGACGATCCCCCAGTTATGTTCAAGAGAAAAGATACAAGAGCTAAACTGTAACGTAAAGTATCTTTAGTAAATCTTGTGCCTAAAAATGTCAAAAGCCTCCTTGCGGAGGCTATTGACTACTCAATTATTATAATGAGCATTAACGCTTGGAGAACTGTGGACGCTTTCTCGCTTTATGTAGTCCAACCTTCTTACGTTCAACTTCACGGGCATCACGGGTTAAAAAGCCGGATTGACGCATTGAACCACGCAGCGTCTCATTGTAATCGACCAATGCCCTGGCGATACCAAGTCTTATTGCACCTGCCTGACCGCTACCACCACCACCACGGACCTTGACGTCAACATCAACACTATCGATCAACTGCGCCTTTTCCAGTGGCTGACGAACAACCATACGTGCCGTCTCACGACCAAAATATTCTTCTAGAGAACGTTTGTTTACGCTTATCTTGCCACTACCAGGCTTGAGATAAACCCTGGCTGATGAGCTTTTGCGTCGACCGGTACTGTAATTTACATTTTCTGCCATAACTATTTCCGCTGTTTTCAGATTTCTAGTGGGATGGGTTGTTGCGCAGTGTGCCCATGGTCACCATCTGCGTAGACCCGTAGTTTTCGGTACATCGCACGGCCTAACGGGTTTTTAGGCAACATCCCTTTCACTGCTATTTCAATAATTCTCTCAGGATGTTTCGCTTGTAATTTATCAAATGAAATAGACTTAAGATTGCCGATAAATCCTGTGTGGTGATGATACATCTTATCGGTTGTCTTGCGACCGGTTACCCTGACCTTCGAAGCATTCACGACAATGATATAATCCCCGGTATCAACATGGGGCGTGTATTCGGCTTTATGTTTACCACGAAGTCGGCGCGCCACCTCGGTCGCCAGGCGCCCAAGCGTTTTACCATCAGCGTCCATAATATACCAGTCACGCTTTACTTCTTCGGTTTTTGCACTAAATGTTTTCATTTTTGTTCCATTTTTAAAACAGGCTAATTCATCTTTAATTCGGCTCAACACGTCACCGCGCCGGCTAACCAATAAGGGCCAGCTAGTAAAGAGCGAAAATTCTACAGAAATCAGGAATAAGATACAAGCTAACGCTAAATAAATTTCCTTGTTATTGAACCGCTCAAATCGTAACGAGCCAGACTCCTAATATTTCTTAATAATCAAACGATTAAACGTTCAACAATTCGATTATTGCAGAGATGCTCATCGATTATCTCATCAATATCTTCCTGGTCCACATAGGTATACCAGACGCCTTGTGGGTAGATAACCAGCACTGGCCCGAATTCACAGCGATTCAGGCAGCCAGCCGTATTGACCCTTACCTTGCCTTCTGCGGATAATCCAAGCGACTTTACGCGCTCCTTTGCGTAGGCTCTCATGCCGCTTGCATCGTATCGTTGACAACAATCTCGCCCATCTTCACGACAATTTGTGCAAAAAAATACATGGTATTGATAAGACATTTGATATACCCCAAAAACTACTCCAAACTAGTCAAATTTGTAATAAACATTGGCTAGCATACATTGTCACTCGAAAATTTCATAAAACTTGGCACAGACCAATGCGTAAAATGCGGCTTGTGTCTCCCTCATTGCCCAACTTACCTGAAAACCAACAGTGAAGCAGAGTCACCCCGGGGAAGGCTATCTTTAATGCAGGCCTTGGTTAGTCAGCAGCTGCCCTATTCCTCACAACTCCAGACACACCTGGATAATTGCCTGACTTGCAGGGCGTGTGAGGCGGCGTGCCCTTCGGGCGTACAATATGGCCAGATTATCGATGCAACCCGTGCGGTTGTCTACAAACAGCAAAATTGTGCTCGCTCGTCGCCAAAGACATCGTTAACCGGGCTTGCCCTGAACAATTCCAGACTACTACGATTTTATCAAAGATCGGGCCTTAGATGGCTCGCTGATAAAAGTCGTTTTCTCAAACTGTTTGGGCTAGAAAGACTAAACAGTCTTTTACCAAAAATTCAACCCACTGCCCCGCTTCTATCCTATTACGAGCCCATTCAAGGCAATGAGGGCAATATCGCCCTGTTCACCGGTTGTGTTGGCAACGTTTTTGACGGTGAAACATTACTGGCAAGCATTTCTCTTATCAGATACCTGGGTTATGGGGTATATGTACCCAATGCGCAAGTTTGCTGCGGTGCTCTATTTCTACGCGAAGGCGATCGTGAAAGCGCAATACAAAAAGCAGTGATTAATGTGGAAATTTTTAATCGGTTAAATATAGACGCGATCATTTATACCAGCAGTGCATGCGGCGCAACACTGAAGGAGTACACTCAACTTTTCAGCCTGACTAATGCTGAACACGGTAGCGATAAATCATTCGCAGCACCGTTACTCGACATTAACGACTTCATTAATCGTCACTCAAATAGTAATGCTTTAACCTTTGAACCGCTACCAAAGAAAATTGCTATCCACACCCCCTGTAGCCAAACCCACGTTCTACATAGAAACCAAAGCATTGTTGAATTGATTCATAAAATTCCCGAGGTTGAAGTTTTCACGTTGCCGGAAAATGAAAAATGCTGCGGGGCTGCCGGGAACTATATGATCAAACATCCAAATATGGCCGATTCCTTGCGAGATGACAAAATCGAGAATCTTAAAAAGATGGAGCCTGATTACTTGCTGACGACTAATATTGGTTGCGCTATACATATTGCAGCGGGTATTCGAAAAGCAAAACTACCCTCCCGGTTAATGCATCCGGCTGTATTGCTGAAAAAGCAGTTGGTTGATAGACTGAAAACCTAGCGACTCGCAAATTTTAATCATGAGTAGAAACCACACACCAATCGATCACTTATTGATCAATATAGACCACGGCCTGCGTACAGTGCTCGGAAACCCGCCACAGACTGAACGTCCCGATCCTGCCGATGCAAAAAAAGAAAATGAGTTGTCAGAGGGAGACAGGAAGTTATCTGCGCGCCTGATGCGAATCAATCATGCTGGAGAAGTATCTGCTCAGGCCCTGTACCAGGGACAGGCGCTAACCGCGAAACTACCTGAAGTTAGAGAAAAGATGGAACGTGCTGCTTTGGAGGAAAACGATCACCTGGCATGGTGTGAGAAACGCGTTAAAGAACTCGGTAGCCACACTAGCCTGCTTAACCCATTGTGGTATCTTGGCTCACTCACTATTGGTGCGCTGGCGGGACGAGCAGGCGATCACTGGAGCCTGGGATTTGTCGCCGAGACTGAACACCAGGTTGTACGACATCTTGATGACCACCTGACGCGCGTTTCAGAAAAGGACGACAAAAGCCGCGCTATTCTTGAGCAGATGAAGGAAGATGAAGCCCATCATGCAACGACCGCACTTGATGCTGGAGGCGCCGATCTCCCAACGCCAGTCAAGAAGCTGATGGCATTAACATCCAAAGTAATGACAAGAACGGCATACTGGATTTAATCCAGTATCTATCACTGCGCGAAAAATGTGATTTTCACTTGCGACCAAGGGGGAGAATAATATCTCTCCCCCTTCGAATCCCCCCATGTTTTAATTCGATTGTCTTACATTTTATCCGAATAGGTTTCGGTGCTCGGTCTGGTCGCTTTCGGGGCTTAAGCATTAAACGCCCTTTAACATGTTGCGTCCGTAAAAGATTTCACTCATCTCTCGTTTAACCTGGTTCATAACCGCTTTGTATTCCTTCGCACCAAGATCAATGACTCCAGTCCCGAACAGGTAGTTATCCAGATCAAACTCCTTAAGTATCATTTTGGTATGAAACATGTGTTCCTGATATACATTGACGTCGACCATCTGATATTTTTCAACGGTATCCTTCGATAAAAAATTTTGTATTGAGTTGATCTTGTGGTCTATGTAGTGTTTTTTGCCTTTCACATCTCTGGTAAACCCGCGCACGCGGTAATCCATGATGACGATATCTGAATCAAAGCTATGGATCAGGTAATTCAATGCCTTTAATGGTGATACCCGGCCACAGGTCGACACATCGATATCTACTCTGAATGTACTAATACCATTGTCGGGATGACTCTCGGGATAGGTGTGAACCGTGAGATGGCTTTTATCCAGGTGAGCAACGACGGCGTCGGGTAACGGACCAGGCGCTTCAGTATTGGACAGATTTTCAGATACCACCGGCTCCTCTGATATCAGCATCGTAACACTTGCACCCTGAGGCTCATAATCCTGGCGAGCGATGTTCAGGATAGTTGCACCGATAATATCAGACACGTCGGTTAAAATTTGAGTCAGCCGCTCAGCGTTGTACACCTCATCGATATACTCAATATATTCAGTTCTATGCTTCGGCGTCTTGGCATAGCAAATATCATAGATATTAAAACTTAACGTTTTCGTTAAATTATTAAATCCATGTAATTTGAGTTTTCTCTGTTTGACCATTACTGCTTGCTCGCTTTAATCAATAGTCAACATTTATCTGCAATCGGCGGATGATAGATCATTTGAACAGTATTACCATCAGGATCATAGCAGTAAAAACTCCTCGCACCATCTCGATGAGTACGCGGAGCAGTCTTCATCCGCACATCATAAGTCAACATGTAATCGTACCACTTATCCACTTCGCCAGAATGCCCAAGAATAAATCCAATATGGTCCAGCCGTTGCGGACCGGTCGCATCGACGCCTTCAGCTATCCGATGAAGCGCTATATTATCATTGCCGGAACTAAGATATACGTTATCGTCGTCTGGTCGCCACTCCACTTTCATACCAATAACTTCAACATAAAAATTTTCGCATGCTTCATAGTTAATAGTAAATAAAGCAACATGCCTCATTCCGTTTACAGGATTTGGTTTATGCATAACTCACCCATTTTTTGCAGTAATTCATATCATTTCGGTCAGTCAGTTTCGACTATTTCATAATCATGCGTAATATTTACAGACTGGCTTAACATAATTGATGCCGAGCAGTATTTTTCCGCTGTTAATGTCACTGCCCTTTTTACCACCGTATCCGGTATATCTTTCCCCTTAACAATGAAATGTATATGAATTTTTGTAAACACTTTGGGGACAGATTCAGAACGCTCTGCAGTAATCTCAGCGATACAATCAACTATTTTCTGGCGGGATTTTTTTAATATATGGACAACGTCGTAGGCCGTACATCCGCCTGTACCCAATAACAACATTTCCATAGGTCTGATACCCAGGTTTTTACCGCCCCCCTCTGGCGGTCCATCCATCACAACCGCATGGCCACTTTCTGATTCTCCCAGAAACATCGCACCCTGAACCCATCTCACACAAGCCTTCATATTTTCTCCCAATCAAAAAATTTGATGTCAAAATGGTATCAATTCCTTATAAGCGAATTAACAAGACTCTATTTTGCAGGCACTAGTCTTGCTTATCCGCTTGATTACTGGTATCACTATAACCGAGAGTTGATACGTTTGAGATCTAGTGAGGTTTATAATGGCAAACCCAAACAATAGCAAGATCACCAACCCATCGATAGACCGCTTTATACAGCATTGTCACAGACGAAGATACCCTGCAAAAAGCGTTATAATCTATGCCGGAGACAAACCCGACTCCCTGTATTACATCATGGAAGGCTCGGTCACGGTCCTCATTGAAGATGATGATGGCCACGAAATCGTATTAGCATATCTCAACGCAGGTGATTTTTTTGGTGAGATGGGCCTCTTCGAGGGTGAAAATCAGCGCTCTGCCTGGGTTAGAGCCAAGACCCAGTGTGAGGTCGCAGAGATCAACTATAGTAAATTCAGAGGGCTCGCCAGCGAAAGCGCAGACATCCTGTTTCAGCTTGCCTCTCAAATGGCTGTGCGCTTGAGAAGAACCAGCGGCATGGTGGGTCGCCTGGCGTTTATGGATGTCGCTGGCCGTGTTGCACGCACATTGCTGGACCTGTGCAAGGAGCCCGATGCCATTACCCACCCTGATGGCATGCAGATCCGCATTACCCGCCAGGAACTCGGTCGTATCGTTGGTTGCTCAAGAGAAATGGTGGGGCGTGTCTTGAAAAATCTTGAATCACAAAATCTCATCGCAGTACAAGGCAAAACCATAGTCGTTCACGGCACCCGATAAGCCTGATTAAACACAAAAAAATAGCGGGCAATGCCCGCTATTTTTCATTTACCGCTTTCGACTAAATTGCAAACCCCAGATCCATAGAAAACCCGATCTCGTTGCTTCCCCCGGCAATACTAATATCAAACTTGCCGCCAAAAGGTGTAAAACCGAGACCCAGTGAAGCCGTGCTGGTATCGCTATCGCTCATATTATGACGATAACCGACCCTGACCTGCATCAAATCGAACGCATCAAATTCTGCACCTAGCCCCAGGTACTGGGATTTTGATTCCAGGCCTACTGGTTCATTTTCTGTCAAATCCAGGTCCAGCGCTACCGTATACATATCAGTTTGTTTAGCAACTGCAATTCTCGCCTGTGGTTCAATGGTCACTTTATTGTTCAATACGGTTTTATAGTCCTTGGCAATGAGGTTTTTGATCACAAAGCCGGTCTTCAGTCCGTTCTCATAAACATGCGCAACACCAACATCCAGATTTACACCTGACTCGCTCCTGGTGCCTGTATCGGTGTTGATATCGACGTTATCAAGCGTTGCACTACTAAATGTCGTATCAAATGTTTCGACCTTCAAAAACTTTGGCGTCACACCAAATGCCAGGTCATATCCCTGAATATCAAACTCGCGCGCGATTGAAACACCCAGCTCGGTAATTAACGCACCACGAACGCTGACACTTGAGGTGAATTCATTGGTCGCCCCGGAAACCGTTGGGTCGGTCACTGTAGCCAGTGTTTGCGCAGTTGATGCGATAGACGAAATCGTCGTCAGGTCGGCCGAGGTTATATTCGCGGTGGTACCACCCACTGCCCAACCACTTCCGTAAACGGAAACACCCAGGGTTTTGCTAGGCACACCCACAACAAACGCTAACGCACCTTCTCCCTGAACCGCCTTGTTAGATAGTGTTTGTAAACCATTGGCAAGATTCGTTCCAGCCGCATCGACTGCATTCGCAGTTGCAGGACTCGGCGCCGCATTAAAGGCAGCGATCGAATCACTATATGCTGTCATTAAATTGGAATTCGAGAAATTATCAGCCGCATCGATAAAATCATCCGGATCAGCGACGCGTCCACCAATAATTGGCACAACGACGCTTAGATCATCATCTTCCTGGGCAGCGGCCAACAACGCTGGATTAAAGAAATTCGCATTATCACTTGTAGCGGAAGCAGCGCCGGTGCCCCCCATTGCGAATGATCTCGAGTCAAAAGAACTGAAAGGTGCAGCAAACACCTGATTGGCTAAAAATAGTGATGCGATTGCTCCAGCAGTAAGTGTCAGCTTGTTATTCATTGAATCGTCCTTTTAGTTACCTATTCGAAAATAAGATTGATAAATAGTCATCACACGGGTTATTAAACATTAATAACCCCGGATTATCAAAAAAATCTATCTTATATCGACCTTCCTGCCCACCGCTTGAGAAGTTTATTTGTGACGAAGTTCATGTTAATAGAAAAATAGTCGTTCTAATTCCCTGCCTGGATCTTCCGCTCGCATAAAGGCTTCCCCTACCAAAAAGCTGTTCACCTGGTGATCACGCATTAGCGTAACGTCCACTCTTGAATGAATACCGCTCTCGGTAACAATCACATGATCATTCGTGACATGTTTCAGGAGGTCCAGTGTCGTATCGAGTGAGGTATCAAAAGTTCTTAAGTTTCTATTATTGATACCAATAAGCTCTAAACCAAGCGGTAATGCACGGTGCAACTCGTCTTTATCGTGCACCTCAATGAGCACATCCATACTCAGGCTTGCGGCTAATGCCGACAATGTTTGTAATTGCCTGTCATTAAGTGCTGCGACTATTAGCAAAATGCAGTCCGCACCCATAGCACGCGCCTCATAGACCTGGTATTCATCGATGATAAAGTCTTTACGTATAACAGGTAACCGACAAGCTGATCTCGCTTGTTGCAGATATTCATTGGCACCCTGAAAAAAATCCTTATCGGTCAACACTGATAGACAAGCTGCCCCACCTCGTTCATAACTTTGCGCTATCTCCGCTGGCCTGAAATCTTTCCGTAACAAACCCTTGCTTGGAGAGGCCTTTTTGATTTCCGCGATCACTGCCGGTTCTCCATTCACCAGCTTGCTTCTGATCGAATTGACGAATCCTCGACTTGCCGGTGCAGAGTCAACTTGACGCTTGAGGGATTCAAGTGACGTTTGCTTAACGCATACTTCTATCTCTTCGTGCTTCCGCGCGAGTATCTTTTTCAGAATATCAGGTTGCGATGTCATTCTGCTCACCCGTTCCCTGCCCGGCCTTCAATGTGCCTGGCTCAATTTCGCAAGTTCGCTCAACTTATCCATTGCTCCTCCGTTATCGATGGTTTGCTGAGCAGTATTAATACCGTCTGCAAGCGTGTCAGCCAGGCCCGCCACATAGATCGCCGCGCCGGCGTTAAGCACAACGATATCTCTTGCCGGACCTTTTCCCCCTGCTAGTACGCGTTTCATGACCTCCAGACTTTGTTCAGCATTTTCAACCTTTAATTGGGCAATATCTGCACGTGTCAGCCCGAAATCTTCGGGCGAAATGGTATAACAACTGACCTTACCGTCTTTTAACTCTGCAACCTTTGTCGCTGAACCGATGCTGATCTCATCCATCCCGTCTTCGGCATGGACAACCAGTACATGACGGCTACCCAGTTTACCCAGCACCTGAGCCAATACTTCAAGCCACGCATCACTGAAAACCCCAAGCACCTGGTTGGGGGCCCCTGCAGGATTTGTAAGTGGTCCTAACAGGTTAAATAATGTTCTCACGCCCATTTCGCGGCGAGGCCCAATGGCGTGTTTCATCGCACCATGATGCATTGGCGCAAACATAAATCCAACACCAATCTCGTTGATACACTTAGCTACC
>JBHHVB010000027.1:0-30040 GCA_046754065.1 Gammaproteobacteria bacterium | reverse complement strand
ATGAGCGGGTAGGTCATTTATTTCAGGGTAGGTACAAAAGCATCTTCGTAGATAAGGATAGCTACTTATTGGAGCTAAGTCGTTATATTGTTCTTAATCCGGTTCGAGCAAATCTGGTGAAACGTCCATGGGATTGGAAATGGAGCAGCTATCTTGCAACGGTGGGTAGCATAGAGTCACCATCTTGGTTGAGTTCGTCATCGATTCTAAGACAATTCGGGCGTAATAAAGAAAAATCACAGAAAAACTTCAAACGTTTTGTTGAAGAAGGATTAGTGACTAAGTCACCTTGGGACAATTTACATGGACAAATATGGCTTGGTAGTGAGAATTTCCGTGAAAAGATGGAAAATGAACTAAAAGGAAAGACTTTTGACAATATACCAGTTATACAAACTATGCCATTACGACCGACGAAAGAGGATGTGATCAATGTTGTAAGCGAAGCTTATCATGTTAACCACGAAGCGATCTTTGATCGGAGTGTGAAAAGTGCATACAGAGCATGTGTTTATTTATTGAGAAGAGCGGCAAATCTTAGTTTAAAAGAAGTATCGGAGATATGTGGAATTTCACCCTCCAGGATCTCACAAATTCAAAGAGAAATAGAAGCTAACAAATCTGATAAACATCTAAACGGACTAGCTAAAAAGTATAAAGTAAAGAACTGACCCTATATGCTACGGGTAACGGCGGTGCGGCGCCTACAAACCCTGGCGGCGCCGGTGGTTCAGGTCGAATCAATATCCCGTTACCATCACCTGCTGACCTGGTGATCACTGATGTGACTGGCCCGGTGAGTGCGACTTGGGGTAGTACCATTGCCGTGAGTACCACGGTGAGAAATGTGTTATCAACACCTGTCGCAGCTTCATTTGATGTCGGTATTTATCTGTCAGCTGATGCTACGATCACGATTAATGATACCCCGCTGGGTACCCGTACGGTCGCGGGTATTGCAGGGAATTTTTCCGACACTGCTAGCACGAACGTGACCCTTCCACCCAATCTGTTTCAGCAGTTTAATTATCGCAAGGCAATCACGATTGACGCGACCAAGGTCAGTGGTACCGGTAATATCAGCAATTTTCCATTGCTGGTCAGTGTCACCGACGCAGACCTGAAAACCGTCGCGAATGGTGGCAAGGTCGAAAATGCGAATGGATTTGATATCGTATTCAAAGATGCTAATGGTAATAACCTGGCCTTTGAAGTAGAACAATATACCGCGACAACCGGTCAGTTGATTGCATGGGTGCGTGTGCCCAGCGTTTCGGGTAGCGTGAATACGACGTTATATATCAGTTACGGTAGTACCGCGATTACGACATCGCAGGAGAATGTCGCGGGTGTCTGGGATGCGAATTACAAGATGGTGCAGCATCTCGATGAGACAGCGGGTACACATGTCGACTCGACCGTTAATGCGCGCAACCTGACGCCATTTGGCGCGATCAACCAGAATGCGGCCGGTAAGGTTGGTGGTGCGGATAACTTCGACGGTATAAATGACTATCTGCGGACAAGCGCGGCGGTATTAAACCCGGGGACATCCGATTGGACAATAGAGGTTTGGGTCAAGGTAGATACTTCTCCGACGATGTATATAGTCCAAACGGAAGATAATCCGCAAGGTCGTAGTCTGATTTATAAATTTTCTGATAATAAGCTCTGTAACTATGCAGCTTCAGGCGCTGCGTGTACAACCCAGGCGATTACGCCGGGCGCAAACTGGTATCACGTGTCTCTGAGACATAACAATGCTTCCAACATCCTGTACTGGTATATCAATGGTAATCTGGTGACGACATCGACTGGGTCGACTCAGGATAGCAACAATGGCTTGTGGAGACTTGGCGCCTTTAAAACGGGTGGTGGCTCGTTTGACAGCCTCATGGATGAGGTCAGGGTATCTAATACACAACGCAGCTCATTTTACATCCAGACTTCATATAATAATCAGAATTCCCCTTCAACCTTTTATAGTATAGGCACTGAAGAGGTAACGAATGGTGGGCCACAGGTCTTTTATCTCGGTGCCATTGCCGATAATGGATCCAGTGTCACCGAGTTAAGTGAAACCAACAATGCCGCGGTCCAGACCGGTGTTGGCGGTAGTCCCGAAAGTACAGCAGTCAGCGTAGTTTCCGGTTCAGGAAAAACCGGGAGCGGAGGTGGTGCATTTGGCATTATAGAGTTACTGCTGGCCCTATTGGGAATCTATTTTACGATTCACCGAAGGCGGCAAATACTGGTGACAAATAATAGTTGAAGCTGTCTTTATATATGTAAAGAGGTTAGCCACGTAACCTCTTAGCTGCTGCCAAAATAATATCTTCCATGGCCTTGATTTCTTGCTAGAGCGCATGGTAAATCGTGAGCATACTTTGCGTAGCCTGGCGCTCATAAGCCTCTGATAATGGCAACTGGAAATCAGTTTTACGAATCTGGCTACTGCTGACATGGATACCCGTAGAACGCCAAATTTGACTCTGAATACTGATCAAACGACTGGCGGCAACATGTACTAACTGCATGCGCCGACGTAACAGATCACGTATCAAGCGCTGTTCTTTGGGATAGATATAGCCTGTCGGTAAAATACCAAGTCTCAGCAGATGGGCTAACCAGAAAGCATCATAGTGATCATTAGCAAATTTCAATCCTTTAAATTGTTGTACTGCTGCTGTGTTAACCAATTTCACGGCATATCCTGCCTCCTGCAGTCCATCTACTAACCAGTACCAGTTGAACGCCGATTCTACCGCAATCGCTTTCAGATCAGATTGATATGGCGATAATACCTTTCGGGTTATCGCTAGATCATTAGGAATACGTTATTCAATTAGCTTTTTGTCATTGCCATCAATGACGACAATGACATGATTGTTTGAATGAAGATCTATTCCACAGTAAAGTGACATGTCAGCCTCCTTTTTTAGGTTTGCACCTGCCAGTGTAATACACTGGCTCGGGAGGCTGGCTAGAGGATTATCAGTTCTAACATTCCAACATTTAGCCATTATTGTTGGAATGTTAGTCCCTTCACGCACCGACCCTCTGCACTGACCCAGCAAGTATCTACTCGTGTCGAGTACGCTACGCTGTTGAACTGGATGCGATTTCTGGAAATATTAGAAAAATAGCATAAAAACAGATTGATACGGTCGTTTGTCTTAAGAAATCATTAAAGAATAACCTCAACAGGACGCTAATTACTACAAGCTAGCCTGTTTGGTGGAAGCATTTATTGTTTGTGGAAACGGATAAGCTGGTATTGACCAAAAAGTTAAGGGACAGACTTTTGAATGAAGAAGCGATTCATGTATTGCTGATTGAGGATAATCCCGGCGACGCGGATCTTGTAAAGCTGATGCTATTTGACCACGGTATCCGTGTCACAGAAGTTGGAAGGGTAAATGACGCCATTTCACTACTTTCCAATAAGCGATTTGATATTATTTTACTCGACCTGTCGTTACCTGATGCCCATGGTATGGAGGCTGTGCACCTGGTCAAGCAGGAAGCCTTTAATACGCCGATCGTGATTTTAAGCGGTAGCGAAAATGATGAGTTGTCAATGCAGGCGGTAAAAAATGGAGCGCAGGATTTCCTTCGTAAAGGTGAGGGTGACAGTCTGACATTAAAAAAATCAATTTATTATGCCATTGAGCGCCACAAGCATGAGCGGATGATAGCCAATTCAGCGCTTTATGACCCCTTGACCGGGCTGGCAAATCGATTGCTTTTCCATCAAAACCTGGAGCGGAGCATAAGTCGTGCCGAGCGCAATGATACGATGTTGGCGGTAATGTTTATCGATCTGGATCGATTCAAGCAGGTCAATGATACGATGGGGCATTTGGCCGGCGATGAGCTGCTCATTCAGGTAGCAGGTCGGTTGACTGATGCAGTACGGGAAAGTGATACCGTATCGAGACTGGGTGGTGACGAGTTTACCATTATCCTTGAAAATATTCCGGACAGAGATACGGTTGATGACATCGCCAAAAAAATCATCGAACGAATCCATGAGCCGATGCATATTGATAACCAGCTTTGTGATATTGGAGCGAGCATAGGCATTGCAACTTACCCGACCGATGGCGTAAACGCCGAGTCGTTGATTCGCCATGCGGACATGGCGATGTACCATACCAAACAACGGTCCGGGGAAAGTTATCACTACTATTCGAAAGGCGATTCTGGCTCATACTCCCTTGACCAGCAAGAACTAAAGAAAAGCCTAAACTCAAAAATATGATTGCCGGATCGTTCATATTGTTAAGCAATTTAACAAGGTAATCCAGATAAAATAGATGCCTGGACAGGATCGATCCCATTCCGTTATTGAACTGTTCTTGCTCGAATTTATAGGGATCAAGTATAATAACTGCCGGAATATTCAAAATGAATAACTTTTCTTAATCACTTTGATGAGAGAAAAATGCCAGCAAAATTAAAACAAACTGTTCCTATTGACATCCTGCTAGTAGAGGATAATCCCGGCGATGCCGATCTCGCCGCCGAGGCCTTGAAGGAAGGAAAGATTAGCAACCAATTGAATGTGGTTGATGATGGAGAAAAAGCCATTCGCTATCTGCGTCAGCAGGAAGAATACCAGGATGCCAGTCGCCCAGATTTGATACTGCTTGATCTGAATTTGCCCCGAATGAGTGGGCGTGAGGTGCTTGCAGAGATAAAGGAGGATCCGGCACTAAAGTTAATCCCCGTCATTATTTTAACGACATCAATCGCAGAGGCCGACATTCTGGATACCTATGAACACAATGCCAATTGTTACATTGTTAAACCTGTCGACCTGGATCAATTTATGATTGTCGTCCAGAATATTGAGAATTTCTGGTTATCGGTAGTAAAACTCCCTCCAGCCCCGGAAAAATAGACATCCGCAATAATGAAATGACCTATGTGTATCCGAGCGATAGATCAACGTCATTCGAGTTAAGTTAAAATATTTTAACCCTAGATTTGTAATCTACTGTCATAATTTCTGAGCGTAAAAAAGAAAGTAGAGCCCTTGCCGGGTTCGGATTCCACCCAGATTTTCCCACCATGCCGTTCGATGATCTTTTTGCAAAGTGCGAGTCCAATACCGGTGCCTGAGTACTCGTTTACTCCATGTAGTCTTCGAAATATCTGGAAAATTCTCTCATGAAATTGTGGTTCCATGCCTATGCCATTATCACTGACCGAAAACTGCCAGAAGTCGTTATCCTGAATTGCCTCAATATTGAGAGCAAGATTGCTATCTGATCGATATTTGATGGCGTTGGTTATCAGGTTTAGAAATACGTGGTAGAGGTCATGTGAATCGGATAACACCACTGGAAGTTGTTTAAACTCTATCCGCGCACCACTATCAGAAATTGCGATACCGAGGTCGCTCATGACTGATTCCAGTACCTTGTTTGTGTCGACAGGCCCCAATGGATTGCCAAGTTTACCAACCCTTGAAAATACTAGCAGGCTTTCAATCAGTTCCTTCATGCGTTTACTACCGTCAACAGCATAATGGATATATTTGTCAGCCTGATCATCAAGCTTGCCCTGATACTTACGCTCAAGCAACTGAAGATAGCTGGTAATCATGCGCAAGGGTTCTTGCAGGTCATGCGAGGCAATATAAGCGAATTGCTCCAGATCAGTATTGGATCGTTCCAACTCTTCAGATCTGAGCCGCAATTTATTTTCTGCCTCCTTTAACCGGGTAATATCCATCGTTATTCCAACAAAATATTTTTCTTCGTCTATATTTAATTCGGAGATAGATAAATAGATTGGAATCAACTTGCCGTTCTTGTGTCGTCCCTCGACCTCTCTTCCTTTTCTGATGATTTGTCCTTCACCGGTATCAAGATAGCGTTTAATGTAATCGTCATGTTGTTTATAGTGGGGTGCCGGGAGCAGTTTTTTAATATTCTCACCAATAACCTCAATAGATTGATAACCAAATAGTTTTTCCGCCGCCGGGTTGAAGGACTCTATAATACCATTTGCATTAATCGTAATTAATCCCTCGACCATCGAGTCGACAATGGCCTTTTGTCTGAATTCAATTGCGGTACGTAATCGATATTCCTCAGCAATGGCGGAGCCAACCCGTGCCTTGTTTTTATGGATGATAAAAAAGGAGAGGATGATGAAAAAAATAGAAAAGATCGTGGCTGCCAGGATAAGGTAAAGCAATGATTCCAGGCGTGACTCCTGAAGCTTGAGATAACTGATTGTAGTTTCCTTTACTCGTTCGAGTCGATTGATGACGCTCAAAAATACCGCATCCAGTTTTATATCCAGCACGGTGCCTGCCCTGGCGTTTTCGCCTACCAGTATACGTTTTTCTGCGATGTCCTCGAATAAGCGGATTTCACTGATAATTTCATTGATATCTCTATGAATATTCAGCTTGCCAAACGGAAACAGAGGATCAAAAGATTCTTCAGGAACGTGCAAGGAATTTGTTAGCGAAATTGATTCCTGAATAAGCTCCCGTACTTCCTCGAAATCTCTGCTGGGGTCACCCTGACGCGTTTCCTCGAGCCATAAATGAGCCAGCGAAAGGTTGTGATCGATTTTCCAGGTGTTTACGATGACCGGAAGGCCGGAGTCACGAGATGCCTGGCCTGCGAGTAATGTATATACCAGGCCGCCCGGTATCATTAATGAGGCTGCAGAGGTGATAAAAAATATCAGGACAAAATTTCTATAAAATATTTTCGATGTTTTCAGCATGGTTGACTACAATACTGTATTCATAATTGATTTAACGGCAAACATCTTTGTGAATTAAGCACAAATTGATATGTGTGAGCCAATCAAAACAGGACAAATCTTCAATTTGTCAGGGCTGTCTGTTTTTCATGCACTGGCACATCCCGGACAAAACTCGATTAAGCGTAGTGGTTGATGTGTATTTGACCGGGTTAGGCAAGTTTTTTGTATTTGATCCTGTGGGGTTGTTCGGCATCCGTGACCAGACGACGATGTTTGTCTGATTCGTAGTCTGCATAGTTTCCTTCAAACCAGACGACCTGGCTGTCTCCTTCAAAGGCAAGGATATGCGTAGCAATGCGATCAAGAAACCAGCGGTCATGAGAAATGACCACTGCACAACCTGGAAAGGCCAGTAATGCCTCTTCAAGTGCTCGCAAGGTTTCAACATCCAGGTCATTGGTTGGTTCATCAAGCAATAAAACATTTCCACCACTACGCAGTAACTTTGCCAAATGGACGCGATTCCGCTCACCTCCGGATAAATCACCCACTCGCTTTTGTTGGTCAGCACCTTTGAAATTAAATCGGCCGACATAGCCTCGAGATTGGGTTTCATATTTGCCGACGGTAATAATGTCCTGGCCCTCCGATATGGCCTCCCAGACGGTTTGGTTATCGTTCAGCGCATCACGGCTTTGGTCGACATAGGCCAGTTCAACTGTGGGTCCGATGCGCAACTCCCCTGTGTCCGGATTTTCTTCGCCTACCAGCATGCGAAACAGTGTCGTTTTGCCCGCACCGTTGGGTCCTATGACGCCAACAATACCCCCCGGCGGTAGATTAAAGCTCAAATCATTAACCAGCACCTTGTCGCCAAAGCTTTTGCCAACATTGTTTGCTTCAATGACAAGATCTCCCAGCCGAGGGCCTGGTGGAATATAAATATCTTGAGTTTCATTGCGTTTTTGAAAATCCTGAGACGATAGTTCCTCAAAACGTGCAAGACGAGCCTTGCTTTTCGCGTGGCGGCCTTTCGGGTTCGAACGGACCCATTCCAGTTCTGCCTTCATTGCTCGCTGTCGCGCAGATTCCTGACGTTCCTCGGTCTCGAGTCGTTGTTCCTTTTGATCCAGCCAGCTTGAATAGTTCCCTTCCCAGGGAATACCATGACCCCGGTCCAACTCGAGTATCCAGCCAGCGACGTTATCAAGAAAATAACGATCATGGGTGACCGCAACGACGGTGCTGGGATATTCGTGTAAAAACCGTTCCAGCCATGCAACAGACTCTGCATCCAGATGGTTGGTCGGTTCATCCAGTAACAGCATGTCCGGATTGGATAGTAAAAGTTTACATAACGCAACCCGTCGACGTTCACCACCTGATAATTTGCTAACATCGGCATCCCACGGTGGGAGTCGCAGTGCATCAGCAGCGATTTCCAGTTTTCTATCCAGGTCCCAGGCGCCTGCTGCCTCTATGGCATCCTGAAGTTTCGCTTGTTCTGCGAGCAAGTCGTTCAATTCGTCATCTGACATAGGCTCCGCAAACTTCATACTAATCTCGTTAAAGCGGTCGACCAGATGTTTGGTCTCCTTAATGCCTTCTTCAACGTTACCTTTAACATCTTTATCCGGGTCAAGCTGAGGTTCTTGTGGCAGGTAACCAATATTGATGCCAGTTTGAGGACGCGCTTCACCATTAATTTCTGTATCGATGCCCGCCATGATGCGCAATAAAGAGGATTTGCCCGAGCCATTCAACCCTAATACACCAATTTTGGCGCCGGGAAAAAATGAAAGCGAGATGTCCTTAAGGATTTCACGTTTAGGCGGAACGATTTTTCCGACCTGGTTCATCGTATAGATATATTGTGCCATGCTGGTTTCCGATTTCTTTATTGACCGTGAATTATAGTAACTATGGAATAGCAAAAAAAGTACAAAATAGGTTAACTGCTGCTGCTATTGTGTCTCAATCGTATAGATGATGTCTGCGCCCTGATTAAGGCCGCTTTGCGCATCCAGGTCCACATTTTTGGTAAGGTTATAAAGTAATCTGAACGTGTTATAGGTGCTTAGGCCATAGCTGATGTAAAGTCTTGGTGAAAGATATTCACCAATCACAAGTGTTGGTTGTTGGGTGGTAGAGTCGGTTTCAATCCGAACCTCATCAAGATTGAATGCCTCGCCGATTTGCTTGACCAGTAACTCCGCTGCGGCAAATCCGAGTTTTGCCGCAGCCCCGTATAGTATTTTACCTTCAGATCTGGATGCTTGATTCATTGGTCTACCGAATAACAGATAAGACAGTGCATCACTTTCTGACAAGGGAGGGTCAGATTCCGAAAATACAGATAAATAGGGTGACTGAAGTGTGCCACGCGCATTGACGCCAGCAATTATCTCTCCCGTTTTTCTTACAGCCTTGATATCCAGCCCCGGGTTGCTTGCCGGTCCCCCGACGAATAATAACCGTCCTTTATCTATCGTCAGATCCTGTCCGTAAGCTTGGTACACGCCATTCTTGACAAATAGCTCACCGTAGGCTGTTGTGAGTTGACCGGGCGTATCGATTATCGCAACATCACCGGCAAAGTCTCCTGTCAGGCCAAAGCCCTCGAATTTAACCTTATTGCCCAAAGAAATTTTCACAATACTGGATATCTTTCTCGTTGAATCGACTGGATTGGATGATTTTGTCGGTGTGAATATGACGTCATCAGAGGGCTTTTTGGATAATTCGACGCTACGGGGCTCCAATTTTGCTGAAGGTATCTTTAGTTCTCCAGTTAAATCGGTGGTTTCTGGTGTAATGATTATATTGAGATTTGGCGATGCTGTCATCCATGCCTCGGGAATATTGATAACTTCCGCATTCTCCCCCTGCACACTAAACTCTGCGCGCCAATCGCTCAATGTTGGAACTGCTACTTCGCCATCTATTGAAAGAGTGCCTGAACCCGAATTGAGTGATGCGTCAAGTGCGTAAAGATCACCAGTAGTTGTATCGAGTTTGGCTTTTATATTGCTGATAGATAAGCCCGTTCTCGGAATGTCAAACGAGGCGTTCGACAGGTTAAGGCGAGCTATTACCTTTGGTTCGTTAATTGTCCCATTAAAATCGCCGTCGATAACCAGGCTTCCGTTAAGGTTGTCGATTTCGTGAACCAGGGCTGGAATCAGGCTTAGATCGTCAAGTTGTGATGAGAGATGGGCTTTTATTGGTGGTTCAGAACCGCGATCAGATGTGAATAAATTTATCACATTGGTCTCCGGGGTTTCCAGATCTGCTTTGATATAGTCCTGACCAGTCAAACCGATATTCATCCTGGCCTTTGAGTATTCAGGCTTTAGATCAATCTTTATATCTATGCCAGAGAATTCAACATTAACATCATTCCCACTGAGGTCGACGTAGGTAAGGATACCCTTGTCGGTCTGTACTGACAGTTGACCCGTTAGCGTTTTATCGGTTAAGGAATATTGAATGTTTGCATGGTGATCCAGGGTGCTACGCAATATCATCTCCGGTGGCATATAGTAATCGAATAGCGACACAGGAATTGTGTTTGCATCGAGTATTAGCGATGCGTTTTTCCCGGAAGTCCAGTTGGCAGAGAGACAGATCCGGGAGGTATTCTGAGTAAGACAATTGCTGTCCAATTTAAAATCGTTCTTTGTAACCATGACGGTGGATGGTTTCGCGATTGACCAAAGACCCAGTTTTTCGGATGACATCGTCAGTTTGCTGATGGTGTTTTTCCAGGAATTTTTGCCGAATTCTCCGGCCATTGCCAGGGTTGCATTCAGTTCATCATCTTTAACAGTAACGTTGATATCATGATGGGATGGTTTTCCGGCTCCTTGAAGATTAATTTGGCTAATTGCGATATCACCCAACTTTATGCCGGTCACATTCGCCTGAATATTGCTTTTCCTTGTCGCAGATAAATCGATATCGACATCTGCGGAGACGCGGGTTAGTTGCTGGTTTTCGTGGGCCAGGTTGTTGGCCAGCAGGGAAATAGTCATCTGTGGTTGATCTATATTGCCTCCAAGTTTGCCATTGGCTTTTAATGATCCGCCCAAAGAAGGTACGATTGAGCGGATATCGGGAAAACTCATATTCCAGGTGATATCAAACTGTTTTTGTATTGTCCCCTGAGCATATATCCTGTTTTCCCCTGAGTAAATATTAATGTCGGACAGGTTGATATGATCTTGGTTAATATCTGCATGGCCATCGGCCTGAATGGGTATGTCCTTCAAAATGGCATCAAGATGAATCAGGTCTATTTGGGTGAGCAACGCATTGTTTGATATCTCCCCATTTATATCAGTAGTTAGATTAATCGTCCCCGGAAGCTCTGGCAGAATCAATTCGGCATGGATGTCTTCGGCGTTTGTGTGAAATTGCCAGTTTAATGTTGGTTGCCAGGACAATCGACCACTGGCCGCAATTAGACCATCAAGCAGATGGCCCTCAATCTGTTCGAAATCTATCGATGTCTGGTCACCATGTGCAACCATTGTTATTGGTCCCGACAGGATGGTGTTCGTTCCGATCAAAGTGGCTTCCAATGTCGCCCGATAATCATTCAAGGTTCCGTTAACTGTAATTTCGCCATCGCTCAGTGTAGCCAAGCCGGGTTGATTTAATGGATAGCTGATCGATTGCCACGTGCCATTGATGCTGATTTTTTCACTATTTCGTTGTAGTGGCCCCGGTATTTCTGCAGCAATGGAAGCTGAAAATGGCTGAATGATCTGCTGTGACAGGATAAGGGTTTCAAGATTACCACTCAGTTTACCCGCTCCCTGTAGTTGTTCGTCTTCATTGATCTTCAATCGCCAGGACAGGCTCAGGCTAAGGGGTAATTTATCTGTCAAACGGATGTCGCCACTGGTGTTCAGATGCCCCTGGCTCGCTGAAACATCCAGCGCATTTATGACCAGATCATCTTTAATCTCCAGATTATCCAGCGATATTTGATCAATGATATTTGTCGTTTCATTAACTTCTAGTACGATTCCCTTGATTTTTGCATCGCTTAACTGAACATTGAGTGGCAACTGAATATTTAACGGTGGTATGGGATCTTTCGTTGCGAGGGCAGAATGGTGGGAGATATATATTCCATTCACATCGAGTGACGAAATCTTTATCGTGCTGTTTAGTAGTGATCCTGGAGAAAGATTAAATGTTACGTTGTCGATTGAGGCTTTGGTGGATTGGTTCTGGTAACTAATCCGTGAAAGCGACATATTGCCTGCCAGGGTACCTTCTATAGCATCAATGGACAGCCTGCCAGGTACAAAAGAGATGGCTTGTTTAAACGCCCAGTTCAGCCCCGCCTCAGTGTTGATCAATAAAATCAGCCCCCCGGCGGGTATCAACAAAATTGCCGACGTCACAAGCCAGCGTAATTTCACAGTTCAGGACCTAAGATCAAGTGGAATTCACGAGGTGTCCCGGGTTCGCTAAGTGCCCAGGCATAATCCAGTCGGATAGCCCCGACCGGGGATTGCCATCTCAGGCCGATCCCGGCACCTTCCTTTAACGGATCACGATAGTTCGTTATCGCATTTCCAATGTCATAGAACAGCGCGGCGCTCCAGTCTCCCTTTATCCGGTGCTCGTATTCAGTGCTGCCTACGATAAGATGCTTGCCGCCATCCTCGGGAGCCAGAGATTGATAACGATAGCCGCGGACGCTGTTGTCACCACCCGCGAAAAATCGTTGAGAAGCCGGAATATGTTCAAAGCCTTCAGCTCGCATGGTGCCAAAATCTCCACGGAGTATCAATTTGCCACTGTCGCCCATAGGATGAACGAGTTTTCCATTAATTCTTGATTGCAGAAAAAATGTTTCAGTGCCAATGCCCGTAGCAAAGTCGAATCCCACACCAGACCTGAAATCCAGCAAAATACGATAACCCCGCCGTGGATTAATGCGATTGTCTGCTTCTGTGATGGACCAACTGATTCCGGGAATGAACAGGCGGGAAAATTCATCAGTGTTTTCAATCTGAAACGATTCGAACTGGTAATTAAGATATAAGTTCCTGCGCCAGCCTGAGTTTTGAATGACACTTTGATTGATTCCCCATAGCAGCGTCTCGCTTTTGCTTGTATCAGGCTCTTTCTTTTCCCACGACATTGTTAACGTTACAAAATCAGTGCGCGGATTCCGGATGGGAATGTAATAACGACCAGTGGCACTATCAACGACCTGGGATATCTTCAGGTCTGTTTCCAGATGATGACCTTTCTGGTTGATCCGCCGGTTTTTCCAGCCAAGCTTGAGTCGTGGCCCTGTATCGGTTCCATAACCAAGGCCCATTGAGTACCGGTGCTTTTTTAACGGAACCGCAGTGACTTCAACTGGAACATAGCCGTCCTCTGATTGCTCTTTTAATCCCCTGACTTCAACCTGGGAAAAATATCCGCTATCGACAAGGGCTGTTTGTAGCTCAAAGAGCTTATCGGTATTGTAATAGTCGCCATATTTGTAGGGTGCAAAACTTTCAAGAAAATCTGGGGCGAGGCCTTCCTGTTTAAATACAAAATTGCCAAAGCGATGCCGCATGCCAGGCTGCATCTGAAGCGTTATGGTAGCATTTTGCGTTTCGGTATTAACATGGACCTGGTGGATGCCCAGCCGAGCCTTTAGATAACCATTTTCAAGTCCATATTTCAGTAGATTCGTTTTCCCCTGCTCATATTTTTCATGGACCAGTCGATCAAGCCTTTTTATCGGAAAAGCTTTTATAAGCGGTTCGAAGAAAGTTTTTGCATCGGCATCACCAATGATCTCAATATTGACATCAGATACAATCGTGGGTGGGCCGGGATCAACTTTATAAATCACTTGCCAGTTATCGTTGCTATGTTTTAATTCCGATTGAATGGTTGGGCTGTAATAGCCGAACGGTTGTAATGCCTCGCTGATTTCGCTTGTTGCTTTATTGTGGAGCCTGCCCAGTCTTCCCGGCGTCATACGAGGATGATTTTTCTGCTGTTCAATGCTCAAATAGTGTAAAACATTGTCTTGTAGCTCTCCTTCTATCCCTGTAATAGTAACCTCTATAGATAAGGCAGCATGGGCAGAAGGCAGGAATAAATATGCGTAAAGGCACAATAAAATTAAACGAAGTCGCGACATAAAAGTAAATCAATCTTTATATTTATGGGCAGTATACCAGTATCAGCGTTACAATTAGCGATATCGAAACGTGATTTTGGTGAAGGAAGTTCATGGCGATGAATAATGACGAGCGCAAAGAAGAATTTAAAAGCCTTGTAACCATTTATGACTGGATTATACAGGGAGAAATGCGCTTCAAAAATGCAAATCTGACCTTTGGTCATGGTACGGACAATGCATTGGATGAAGCAGCATACCTGGTTTTGAGCGCGTTAAATCTTCCTCCTCAGGTGCCGGGTGAGGTGTTTTCAACAGTACTTACGCAGAAAGAGAAAGAAGCTATAAATGCGTATCTTTGCAAACGTCTGGAAGACCGTCTACCGGCATCCTATATAACTCATGATGCATGGTTTTGTGGTTTGAAATTCTATGTAGACGAACGCGTGCTGGTGCCACGATCTCCAATAGCCGAGCTGATAGAAAACGGATTCTTACCCTGGGTAGAAGATCAGTCGGTAACCAGAATTCTAGATATCGGAACCGGTAGTGGGTGTATCGCAATTGCATGTGCATACGCTTTTCCCGATGCGAAAATAGATGCGGTTGATATTTCTCCCGAAGCACTGGAAGTTACCAAAATTAATATTGCAAACTACCAATTGAAAGACCGGGTAACTACGATCAAATCTGATCTTTTCGAGCATTTATCCGGCCAATTATACGATATCATTGTCAGTAATCCTCCTTACGTTGATGCAGAGGATATGGCTGCGTTAACAGCTGAATTTCATCATGAACCCAGGTTAGGGCTCGAAGCAGGAGAAGACGGCCTGGACATAGTTATTAGAATCTTGCAGCAGGCACGGGATTATTTGTCTCCAAATGGAATACTGGTTGTGGAGGTTGGTAACAGTGAGGGTGCTTTGACCAAGGCCTTCCCAAACATCCCGTTTATGTGGCTGGAATTTGATATGGGTGGCCGGGGTGTTTTTCTTTTAACTCGAGATCAACTTGAGCAAACCTTGAACGAGATTAAGCCTGATTGAATATCCTGGTGGCCATTGAATTCGGTAATAAAATGACGGATTAGTAGCAGGTTGTTGACTCCCTTCGGCCTGTTGCGGCACTTTTCTGTCTCCTCGTAGTATTTGTAAGCCCCGGTAGTATAAAGAAATATTCATTTCAAGATAATTGTCTGTCAGCCGTAGCTAATATATGGGTGCGCTAGACGCAATTAATTAATGGTAACTGGCCTGGACATCAGTTCTGTGATGTTTGCCGGTTCGAAATCCCGTTGATAGATCGTCTATTTGCTTTGCCTTGCCTGGAGACCATGACGGGTTTGTGTGATGTGAATCATAGGAATGAAAATAAAAAAATCGGGAAAAAGATTTAGCGGCAATCTGACAAATATGACAATTGATGATGAAAACAATTCCGGTTCGATAAGAAACAATCATTCACTGGGTCATAGTTTATTAGCCTGGTTTCTTCTGTTAGCACTTGTGCCTTTGGCCCTCACCGCCTGGTTGAGTTATACCCAGACAATGAATGGACTGGAAAGCGCGGTTACGTCAAACCTTGAGCTGGGAGCAAAATCAAAGGCTAAATTTTTGCAAAACTGGTTTGATTACCAGGTTCGAGACGTAAACAGTAATGCCAAGAACATTCAGACTGTCAAATTTCTTGAATCTTTAAAAAGTGAGTTCCACCAAAGCGGACAGGAACTTTCCGCATTTGTATCAGGTGACTGGTGGTTGACTCAAATCAACTCAGAGGCCAAGGGGCTGATAAATTTCGCACTGGACTATGATTATATTTATGATCTATTTTTGCTTGATGTAGACGGAAATATTCTTTATTCACTAAACAGATCGTCCGATCTGGGTACTAATTTATTTAGCGGGCCTTATTCCAATACACGATTTTCAACGACAGCAAAAGCCAGCCTGAAGGACGGCTTGACACTGTTTTCGGATCTGGAACGTTATGGTCCATCTGGCAATCAGGTGACCGGATTCATGACCTCGCCAGTGGTCAAGGAGAGCGGAGAGACAATAGGGTTATTTGCTGTTCAGTGGCATTTTTCAAGACTGGTTGAAATGATTTCGGCGCAACAGGACAAAAATTCCTTCAGGCACTATCTGGTGGGGGACGACGCACTGTTACGTACACCGGTAGAGGGTACAAACGCGCGAGATGTGCTAAGCAAGGAGGTGGGGCAGCAACTGATCAGGTCGTGGATTAACGAGAACAGCGAGAATGTGAACAGGTCAGCCACTACCTATACGAGTCTGTCAGGGAAAGATGTGATTGGTATCAATCAGACAGTCAGTTTACCCGGTGTATCGTGGAAGCTCATTAGTGAAATTGAAAAAAGTGACGCATTGTCCACAGCAATCAGTTTGGGTCAGATCATATTGTTTATGTTGTTGGTGACGGGGTTATTGGTGTCGGGTTTGGCGGTTTATCTGTCGAGGCGAATCACCCGGCCCATTATTAAGTTGGCAGATGTAACTATGGCCGTTGCTGCTGGCGAGATGGATCAACATGTAACAGTAAATGTTAATAATGAGATTGGTGTTCTGGCAAAGGCATTTAACCATATGTTGGAAATGCGGAAAATACATGAGAAGGCACTAGAGCAAAGTTATGAAGAGACCTCCAAGGCCCTCGATGAACTTGCACTTCAGAAATTTGCGCTGGACCAGCACTCGATCGTTGACATTTCTGATGGTAACAGTTGTATAACCTATGCCAATGACAAATTACAGGAGGTGTCGGGTTACGAGGAGGGTGAGTTGCTGGGGCAGCATCATCGGTTATTAAACTCAGGCTACCACGATAAAGAATTTTTTACCGATATTTATGAAAAAACCAATATGGGTAGTGTTTGGCATGGTGAAATTTGCAATCGGGCAAAAGATGGTAGTTTGTTCTGGCTGGATACCACGATAGTTCCATTTCTGGGAGATACCGGGAAGCCGGAAAGTTATATCGCAATTCGTACCGATATCACAGAACGAAAAAATGCAGAATTTGCGACACTTGAGACCATGTCGTTGCTGGAGGCGATACTGGAATCTACAGAGAATGGCATTCTGGTGATCGGGGAAAACGGTCGGGTGTTGAGAGCGAATACACGCATGGAAGAGTTATGGGGGCTATCACCCAAAGAACTGTCCTTGGCGGACGAGAAAATGATCAGGGATCATATCATGGGTCAGGTCGCGGACCCGTTGCCTTTTGTTAGAGGTATCGAGGCAATCGATGAAGACGGTGATGTGGTCCTGTTCGATACCCTGGAGTTTAAAGACGGGCAGGTATTTGAGTTTGTTTCGAAGCCGATGTTGATGAAAGGAAACAACGTTGGCCGCGTTTGGAGTTTCCGGGATATCTCTCATAGTAAGCAAATTGAAAAGGCCTTGCTTGAAGCTAAAGAGGCAGCTGAGGCTTCAAATAAGCAAAAATCCGATTTCCTTGCGAATATGAGTCATGAAATCAGGACGCCAATGAACGGTATTATTGGTATGACCGGATTGTTACTCGATACGCGATTGGACGGCAAACAGCGAAATTATGTCGACGTAACAATGAAATCGGCTGATGCATTGCTAACTATTATTAATGACATTCTGGACTTCTCAAAAATTGAGGCAGGCAAGCTCGAGCTGGAGGCAGTACCGTTCGATCTGCAAAGTCTGACGGAGGATGTTTCAGAGCTGATGGCCCAGAAATGCCGGGAAAAAGGGCTGGAAATGTTGTTGCGCTACAAACCCGGGACTAAGCGAAATGTTATTGGTGATCCGGGCCGCATCAGGCAAATTATCCTGAACCTCCTTGGTAATGCAATTAAGTTCACCGAAAAAGGTTACATACTGGTTACCGTAGAAATGGTTAATGATTATGATTCGAATGCAGTGTTCAAGGTATCGGTAGAGGATACCGGAGTCGGTATTGCAAACGATAAGCTTGCGCATATATTCAACAAGTTCGATCAGGAGGATAGTTCCACGACCAGAAAATACGGTGGAACCGGGCTGGGGCTTTCAATATGCAAGCGACTCTGTTTGATGATGGACGGTGAAATTAATGTCGTGAGTGAAAAGGATAGCGGCTCTACTTTTAGTTTTACCATGCAGCTGGATCTCAATAGAGAGCACGAAATTGTTCTCGATTATATTGATAGTGTCGGAAGTCTTGAGGGTTTGAAGGTGTTGATAGTGGATGACACCGAAGTAGCTCGGACAGTACTTTCAGAGCAGCTAACAATGAGATCCATAAATGTAACGGATGCCTCGTCTGGACCGGAGGCAATCCGGATATTGCAGCAGGCCAGGTTGGATGGGGGCTCGTTTGATGTCATGATCACCGATTATCAAATGCCGGAAATGGACGGTGAATTTCTGGCTAAGTCAGTGATTGAACAGGATTTACTTCCCAACGGCGCTATGGTACTTATGACCTGCTCGCCATTAAGTGGTGATGACTGGCAGATTAAAGAGATGGGGTTTGATGGCTACTTGACCAAGCCAGCGCATCCTTCGGAGGTGCTTCAATTTCTTTCGTTGATTTGGGATGCAAAATTAGAAGGTAATGATATTCACCTGGTAACGCGGCATACCTTGCAGGAAGCCAATTCAGCTTCAATCAAAAAAGTGGCATTTAGAAACGCGCATGTTCTCCTGGCTGAGGATAATCCCATTAATGTGATGGTTGCTACAGAGTTGCTGGAAGGATACGGCTGCACGGTTACCCCGGCGGGTAACGGTATTGAAGCGATTGCGCAGGTGAAGGATCAATATTTTGATTTGATTTTTATGGACTGCCAGATGCCGGAGATGGATGGGTTTGAGGCGACTACCAGTATTCGCGAATATCAAAGGGAAACGCATAGCGAGCGAATTCCTGTGGTCGCCTTTACTGCAAACGCGATGAAATCAGACAAGAAAAGGTGTATGGCCGCAGACATGGATGATTTTCTTACAAAGCCCGTTAACCAAGAGGCGCTCGAGAAAATGCTCCTGAAATGGTTACCGCATAAGTTGAAAAAGAACGATGCCCCTTTGACCAAGGAGGAATCGGCTGCTAGCAAACAAATACTGGAGAAAAGTGCTTCCGGAAACCAGTCACGGGAACAAATACAGGTAACTTCGGTAGATTTGGATGTGTTCGACAATCTTGGACAATTGTTTGGTGACAAGCTTCCAACGGTAGTAGATCAGTTTACGCAAAGCTCAGGCGAGCAATTGATGGAAATACAAAATGCTATCAAGGATAACAATGCCACAAGCCTGGAAAAGGCAGCGCATTCGTTAAAAGGCGCAAGTGGGCAGCTCGGCGCAACGGAGTTGAACAAGCTAGCACTTCAGATCGAAAAATTAGCAAAGGAAGGGAAGGTTGATCATGCCAGGACGATTTCGCAGAGACTGGATAATGCTCATCAGGTTGCCACTAGAGAAATGCTACAGCTGGTTGGTGGAGAACAAGTCGTACCTGCACTAAATCCAAAACATGATCAGTACATGGGCAGGGTGCTGGTAGTCGATGATATATTGACGAACAGGGCGGTAGCGCGTGGCATGTTGGAGAAACACGGGGTTGATGTAGATGAGGCCGTGGATGGCTCAGAGGCTATTAAACAACTTGAACAGGGTGAATTTGATCTCGTGTTTATGGATTGTCAAATGCCGGTCATGGATGGATTTGACGCAACTCGAGTAATCAGGTCGTCGGGATCGCTTAAAACAAAACCTGATGTGCCAGTTGTCGCAATGACTGGTAATTCTTCTGATAGCGAGCGTAACCAGTGTCTGAATGCTGGCATGGACGACTTCATTAGTAAACCGTTGGATAGCGTTAAACTGAATCAAATACTTGGCGTCTATTTGAGCGAGGAAAATTTGAGGCAGGGTGAAAATCCGGATGGAGCGGAGAGCCGCTATCCCGAAGATCAGTTGAAGGAAAATGGTTATCAATTGTCAGAAAGTCCTGTGTTTGACCATGAATCAATGAGTGATCGCTTGATGAATGATGAAGCACTGGTACAGGCTGTGCTACAGTCGTTTGTGGAAGACATGGCTGAGCAGATCGAACAGTTGAAGGTGGTAGCGGCAGACAATGATGTGGCGCAGGCAACGGCGCAGGCACACAAGATCAAGGGCGCCTCCGCCAATGTGGGTGGCATGGCTATGAGCGAACTCGCTTATCAAATCGAGTTAGCAGGTAAATCAGATGATATCGCAGCAATTCAGAATAGCTTGTCGGAACTGGAACTGAGATTTGCCGAACTGAAAAAGGCAATTTCTGATAGCGCTTAGTATAGTTGTGATGGCGACGTTTTATTAATGAGTGCCTCAGGCTTAGAATTATTCTCTCCTCACAAATATAAACAATTATCAGTAAAAACAATAATTAAAAGATTTAAGGTAATAAAATGAACAGTGTTCAGTTTTATGGTATCTTGTCTCAAAATGGTGGATTGGTGAGGTTAATATGGCCAGACGAAGTGATCACAGCAAAGATGAGCAAAGGGCAATGGCGATCGCGGCTGCTATTGAAATCGTAAACGGCGAGGGCTGGAGGGCGCTTAGCGCTCGCAAGGTGGCTACCCGGATTGGATATACCGTCGGTTCTTTGTACCTGGTATTTCGCAATTTTGATGAGCTGATCGTGCATGTTAATGCCGATACGCTTGATGAATTGCTGAATGTACTTAAGGGGTCGTTGTCAGCAAATAGAAAGCCGGAATCATCTGTTGTTGACCTGGCACATGCCTATCTGACGTTTGCCTATGAAAATGGAGCCAGATGGGAGATGGTTTTTGAGCATAGATTCCAGAACACGAGTGTGGTGCCATCTTGGTATCAAGCCCGAGTAGCTTCTCTGTTTGCGTTTGTTGAATCTGTTATTCAACCGATGTGCGCTAACCTCCCGGATGACCAAATACATATTACTGCGAGATCATTATGGAGTGGGGTGCATGGAATAACCATTTTATCCAAAACCGGAAAATTGGATATAGCCGATATCGAGTCTGTCGATGTATTGATTGGTTCATTAATTAGCAACTTCCTGGCAGGTTTAAAGGTCCGTACCAGAGAGATAGAGGAATAAAAGATGAAATTGATTAAAACCATTTTACAATCGTTACTTCGGTTTTTGTATAAGGTTGAAGTCAAGGGCATTGACAATTACAAGCAGGCCGGAGATCGTGTGTTGGTTATTGCAAATCACGCCTCCTTTCTTGATGCTATTCTGCTGGCTGTATTTTTACCCGAAAAACTCACGTTCGCAGTGAATACTCAAATATCCAGGGCATGGTGGGTTAAACCAGTATTATCACTAGTAACCTTTTTTCCGATGGATCCAACGAATCCGCTTTCAACCAAATCCCTCATAAAATATATGAGAGATGATAAAAAGGCGGTCATTTTTCCAGAGGGCAGGATAACGGTAACGGGTTCCCTGATGAAAACCTATCAGGGTCCGGGGCTGGTGGCAGACAGGTCGCAATCAACTTTACTTCCAGTAAGAATTGATGGCGCGCAGTATACACCTTTCTCCAGATTACGCGGGATCGTGAGATTGCGCTGGTTTCCAAAAATTACGTTGCATATTTTGCCACCGAGGAAGATAGAAATACCACAGGATGTGACGGGACGAGAACGCAGAAATATTGCTGGCAAACAGTTGTCAGACATGATGACCGAAATGATATTTAATACCAGCGATTTTCAGCAGACACTTTTTGATGCACTGCTCGACGCCAGAAAAACTTACGGGGGAAGTCATATTATCGCTGAAGATATTCAACGAAAACCGATAAATTACGACCAGCTTATCTTGCGATCATTTGTCCTTGGTCAGAAATTATCCGAGGAGACATCAGAGGGCGAATATGTGGGGTTGTTGTTGCCTGGTACTATTAACACTGTTATTGCTTTTATCGGTTTACAGGCCTTCGGCAGGGTACCTGCAATGCTTAATTATTCTACCGGTGTGCAGGGTCTGGTATCCGCGTGTGAAACAGGTAAGTTAAAGATTGTATATACTTCCAGACGATTTCTAAGTATGGCTGGGCTGGAAGATGCAGCCACTACGCTTAATGAAAAACTAAAGCTTGTTTATCTAGATGATCTTGTCAACCAGATTGGCTTGATCGACAAGGCTAAGGGGTTTTTTCGGAGTATTTTTTCCGAGTCTTCCTATTGTAGAAACAGTAAGCAGTCGGCCAGTGATCCAGCTGTGATATTGTTTACCTCAGGATCAGAGGGGGTGCCAAAAGGGGTTGTTCTATCGCATGCAAACCTGCTGGCCAACAGGGCCCAGTTAGCAGCACGAGTAGACTTTAGTGCGCAAGACATCATATTAAATGTATTGCCATTGTTTCATTCATTTGGATTAACGGCAGGAACACTATTGCCATTGTTTTCCGGTATCAGGGTATTTTTCTATCCTTCCCCCTTGCATTATAGAATTGTTCCAGAAATTGCCTATGATGTGAATGCAACCATCCTGTTTGGTACCAATACATTTCTGAGCGGATACGCGCGTCACGCTCATCCTTATGATTTTTACAGTATTCGGTATGTTTTTGCCGGCGCTGAAAAGTTAAAGGATGATACTCGGCAGATATGGGCAGAAAAATTTGGCATCAGAATTTTCGAAGGTTACGGGGCCACAGAAACGAGTCCCGCATTAACAACCAATACGCCGATGAACTATAAAGCGGGAAGCGTCGGGAGATTGCTACCGGGTATTGAGCACAGGATTCAGCCGGTAACCGGAATTGACGCAGGAGGGCGGCTGTATGTGCGAGGCCCTAATGTCATGCTGGGTTATTTGTTGCACGATGAGCCAGGTATCATTAAACCAACTGTAAGTGAGCTGGGGGAAAAGTGGTACGACACGGGCGATATTGTAGAAATTGATAAAGAAGGTTTTTTAACGATCTGTGGCAGAGTCAAACGGTTCGCCAAGGTTGGTGGAGAAATGGTTTCGTTGTCGGCTGTTGAAATGCTCACAGGTTTGCTGTGGCCTGAGGCATCTCATGCGGTGGTCAGTATTGCGGATTCACAAAAAGGTGAACAGCTTGTTTTGGTGACCACCAAAGAAAACGCAACGAGAAAAACTCTGCTGGCACACGCAAAAAATAACGGCGTTGGCGAAATTAGCATTCCACGAAAGATTATATCAATAAACAAGCTGCCACTATTAGGTTCGGGAAAAATTGATTATAAGGCCGTTCAGCAGATCGTTGAAGAGGATCAAGGGTTGTGAATCGCAATATAGCCATTCTGCTTGGTGCCCAGTTTATCACAGCATTTGCAGATAATTCGCTGCTATTTACCGCTATCGCGATTATTATGCAGTCGGATAATCATGCTGCATGGTACGTGCCCGTGATTCAGGCAGCATTTCTGGTCGCGTTTGTTGTTCTTGCACCATGGATCGGACCTTATGCAGACTCCAGACCCAAAGCAAGAGTTTTAACCATAGCAAACCTGATAAAGGTTGTTGGCGCTGGTCTCATGTTAGCCCAGATAAATATTATTTTTGCCTACGCGATTGTCGGTATTGGTGCGGCCATGTATAGCCCCGCAAAGTACGGAATCTTACCCGAGCTGGCCTCTCATCAAACTCTGGTAAGGGTCAACGGATGGATGGAAGGGAGTACTATTCTGGCAATATTACTGGGAAGTCTGATTGGCGCAAAGATCGCGGAGGCCTCAATAACTTCAGCGCTGATTACAATCATAGTTTTGTACATTATTTCCGCAATCGCTGCGATTTTTATTGCCAGGATTCCGCCACGAGAAATAGAAAACAAGCCAGCGTTGCCTAATTTTATCTGTATGACAAAGCGTTTATTGGCAACAAGTCGAGCACGTTTTGCGACGCTCGGCGTAAGTCTTTTCTGGGGAGCTGCCGCAGTCATGCGCGTTATTCTTGTCGCATGGGCTCCGACAGTATTAATGATTTCAGAGGTGGATAAAATTGCGGAATTAACGCTGTATATCGCTATAGGGCTGGTGGTTGGATCACTAATAGTGCCTAAATTTATTCCGCTAGAGCATTTGCGTCGCGCCAGAATTGCTGCGTTCGTGATGGGGTTGCTTGTTGTTATATTTTCGTTTGTTGGAGACGTATGGACTGCACGCGCCGTTTTACTGTTGATCGGTATTGCAGGTGGAATGTTTGTCGTGCCGGTTAATGCGGCATTGCAGGAAATCGGGCACCAAACGATTGGTAGTGGGGGTGCCGTTGCTGTACAGCATTTTTTTGAGAACCTGGCCATGATTGCGACTACCGGAATCTATGCATTGGCAGCGGGCTATGGCGCAACACCCGTTGCGAGCATTTTTTTCGTAGGGATTTTTGTGCTGCTGGGTGCTTATTTTGTTTCTAGAAGATTGCCGCCGGAAGATGCTGTCGAGGAGAATGCTGGATAGCGTGAAAATATCCGAATTAGACATGAATCGAAGAAGTTTTATGCTATTAATGGGAGCGAGTGTACTCCACCTTACGGGGTGCCGTTTTCCATTGGATGAAGGGATTTGGAATCCGTGTCTAAATCAACCTCTGCCACAACGGTTGCTCAATCATGGACTGGTTCAAAGGGCCTGGGAGGGGATTGATGAATCAAAGGTTTGGGATTGTCATGCGCATCTGATTGGCGTGGGGGATGGCGGATATGGAATCTGGTTAAATCCGGAAATGCAAAGTCTGGGGAGCCCTCAACAATTCGTGCAACTTAAATTTTATCTAAATGCAGCTTGTGTCGAAGACAGCGAGAATAAAGACCGGGCATATGTTGATCACATTCTTAGCTTGATGGAGGCACTGAAACCGGGTGTGAAACTGATGTTGCTTGCATTTGATTACCACTACGATGAACAGGGGAAGCGCATAGAAGCACAGAGTCCATTTTATACCCCTAACGAATACGCTGCGAATCTAGTCAAAGCCTATCCGGATCAGTTTGAATGGATTGCATCTGTTCACCCCTATCGAGAGGATTGTGTGGACGCGCTTGAATGGGCCGTCAAGCATGGTGCGCGAGCTGTAAAGTGGTTGCCTCCCGCGATGGGAATGAATCCAGCATCACCATTATGCGATCGTTTTTACAACGCGATGAACCGATTAAACATTCCGCTACTAACACATGCTGGTGATGAACACGCGGTCAAGGGAAAGGATGCCCAGGCCTTGGGAAATCCATTGCTGTTACGCCGTGCCCTGGAACATGGTGTTCGGGTCGTCGTTGCGCATTGCGCATCACAGGGAAGTAATGAAGATCTTGATAAGGGGAAGGGATCAGGAGAATTGAGTAATTTTGATTTATTTTCAAGAATGATGGATGAGCCTGATCACGTTGGGCTTTTGTATGGCGATATTTCAGCGATGACGCAAATTAACCGGGCTGGAATCGCGCTGGAAACAATCATAAAGCGCAAGGAGTGGCATGTCCGCCTTTTAAATGGTAGTGATTATCCTTTACCTGGAGTAATGCCGCTGTTTTCATTAATTCAGTTGCAAGACTATGGATATATCAGGGAGCAGGACGCCCCTGTTTTATCTAATATTCGAAAATATAACCCGCTGTTATTCGATTTTGTTCTCAAACGACATTTGCAAGTGGACGGTCAACACTTGTCGCGCGAGGTGTTTGAAACCCGGAGAGTATTTTCGTCATAAATACATCACAAGGCATTGTTTTTCTGTTATAATTCACCGTCCTGGGTCTGTTCAGTTAGTGTTGCGCTCACCGTTCGCCTATAATTACAAAGACATTAATCCGGAGTTAATCAGTGGACCAATCCATTATTTTTGATACCAAGCTCATTCGGCGTTATGACAAGAGCGGCCCGAGGTATACGTCATATCCCACGGCTGTGCAGTTTCATGAAGGTTTCGGTGATCAAGACTACCGCAGGCATGCGAACGCAACGAACCAAGAAGCGCAGCTACGCCCGCTGTCCCTGTATTTCCACATCCCGTTTTGTGACACCTTGTGTTTTTATTGTGCGTGCAACAAGATTGCCACAAAAAACAGGGCGCATGCAGTTCCTTATCTGGAATATCTGCACAAAGAAATCGCGATGCAAGGTGAGTTATTCGATGATTCCAGAATCGTTGAACAGCTTCATTGGGGAGGCGGAACCCCAACTTTTATCAACCATGATCAGATGGCTGCTCTCATGCAGGTGACCAGAGATAATTTTACTCTGGCCGATGATGATACTGGCGAGTTTTCAATTGAGATCGATCCACGAGAGGTCAAGACCGATACGATTAAGCTACTTAGAGAGCTGGGATTTAATCGTATGAGCCTGGGGGTGCAGGATTTTGACGTCGCGGTGCAGAAAGCGGTGAACCGTATACAGTCTGAAGAGCAGACTTTTTCCGTATTAAACCAGGCACATGAATATGGGGTTAAATCAGTCAGCGTTGATCTAATCTATGGACTTCCTTTTCAATCACTTGCGTCATTCGAAACGACTGTAGACAAGGTTATCGATGCAGGGCCAGATCGTTTATCTGTTTTTAACTATGCCCACTTGCCCGATATCTTTACACCCCAGAAGCGTATCAAGGAAGAGGATTTGCCGTCACCAGCAGAAAAACTCGATATTCTGCAATCGACAATTGAGCGGTTGACGAAAGCGGGTTACGTCTACATTGGTATGGACCATTTTGCAAAGCCAGATGATGAGTTGGCCCAGGCCCAGCGTGAGGGTAGCTTGTATCGGAACTTCCAGGGCTATTCAACCCATGCTGATTGTGACCTGATTGGTTTGGGTGTGACTTCGATTGGTATGGTTGGCAATACCTATAGTCAGAATGTTAAAACTACCGAAGAGTATTATCAGAAACTCGATGCTGGTGAGTTACCGATCTATCGTGGGCTGGAGCTAAACAAAGATGATGTGTTACGCCGGGAGGTAATTACACAATTGATTTGTCATTTTGAACTGGAATTCGACAAGATCGAAAAAGCATTTGATATAAGCTTTAAGGATTATTTTGCTAATGAACTGGAAGACCTCCGACAAATGCAGGAAGACGGATTGGTAAATGTTAGCGAGACTTCAATTGTGGTGAATCCGGTTGGGCATCTCTTGATCCGGAATATTTGTATTCCTTTTGATGTCTATCTTCGCAAGCAAACCCAGCAAAGGTTTTCCAAGGTGATTTAGCATGTCTGGAAACACGATTGGAAAATTATTCACGGTAACGTCCTTTGGTGAGAGTCACGGTTCCGCCATTGGTTGTATTGTAGATGGATGCCCCCCGGGGCTGGAATTATCCGGAAATGATTTGCAACATGATCTGGATCGACGCAAGCCCGGGAAAACGCGCCATACCACACAACGTCGTGAAGATGATGAAGTCCAGATACTTTCCGGCGTCTTTGAAGGGAAAACAACCGGTGCCCCGATTGGTTTGGTGATATATAACACCGACCAACGTTCAAAAGATTATTCGGACATCATGACGAAGTTCAGGCCGGGGCATGCCGATTACACTTACCAACAAAAGTATGGTATTCGGGATTATCGTGGTGGTGGGCGATCCTCTGCCCGAGAGACTGCGATGAGGGTTGCTGCGGGCGGCATTGCCAAAAAATATCTTTCTGATCGATATGGCATAACCATCAGAGGGTATATGGCGCAATTGGGCCCAATCAGTCACGACAAGTTTGACTGGAATGAGGTGGAAAATAATCCCTTTTTTTGTCCAGATGCTGACAAAGTCCCCGAGTTGGAGGCTTACATGGATGCACTGCGTAAAGAAGGAAATTCAGTTGGCGCGCGTATAAACGTGGTCGCCGAAAATGTGATGCCAGGGTTGGGTGAACCGATTTTTGATCGACTGGATGCGGATATTGCGCATGCGATGATGAGTATTAATGCAGTAAAAGGTGTAGAGATTGGTGCCGGATTCAATTGTGTTGTTCAGAAAGGCACTGAGCATCGTGATGAAATTGTGCCGGAAGGATTCCTATCCAATCATAGCGGTGGAACATTAGGTGGGATATCAAGTGGTCAGAACATCGAGGTGAGTATTGCATTAAAACCGACATCCAGTTTACGTATTCCCGGACAAACCATTGATATCCACGGCGAGTCTCAAAAGATTATTACCAAAGGGCGTCATGACCCCTGTGTTGGTATACGGGCAACACCGATTGCTGAAGCGATGCTGGCAATCATTTTAATGGATCATGTGATGCGCCATCGCGCCCAGAATCTGGATGCTCAATCTGAAACGCCAATCATTCCGCCATCAGTCAATTAAGTATTAGGTTATTAAAACAACATTTGTAAAGAGCCTGGATTCTGACTAATGATCTATTGGCGCTTGTCCTCTTTTTATCTGTTCTATTTTGCTGCGCTGGGTGCATTGGTTCCCTACTGGGGGTTGTACCTCAAATCAATCGGGTTTGACGCAAAGCAAATAGGGACACTTCTTGCAATAATTATGGCGACAAAAATAATTGCCCCAAACGTTTGGGGTTGGATCGCAGACCATACTGGTCGACGGATGAGGATCGTAAGACTTGCTTCCCTGATCGCGGTCATTGCGTTTAGTGGCGTATTTTTTGGAAACGCATTGTGGTGGTTAGTGGTGGTGATGACTGTTTTCAGTTTTTTCTGGAACGCCTCGTTACCACAGTTTGAGGCGACCACGATGAACCATTTGGGTAAAGGTGTGCATCGATATAGTACTATTCGGCTGTGGGGATCAGTGGGTTTTATCCTTGCCGTGGCAATACTTGGGTTTGTGTTCGACCATATTTCTACAGAAATATTACCAGCCGTCATTTGTATCCTGCTCGTAGGCATCTGGATAAGCAGTCTATTTGTGCCTGAAAGGGCGGCAGGACATTTGCACTTAAGCGGTGAGCCGATAAGCCGTGTGTTGAAGAGCCCGCCAGTTATAGCTTTGTTAACGGTATGTTTCCTGATGCAAGCAAGTCATGGTCCCTACTATGCCTTTTTTTCAATTTACCTTGATGGACACGGCTACGCGCGTGGATTGATCGGCCAGTTGTGGGCGCTAGGTGTCATCGCGGAAATTGGTGTATTTTTAGTTATGCATAGGTTGCTACCTCGTTATGGCGCAAAAAAGCTACTATTGGTCAGTCTTTGCCTGGGCGTCGCAAGATGGTTAATGATCGCCTGGTTTGTTGATCATATTGAGATTATCGTTGTCGCCCAATGCTTGCACGCTGCCAGTTTTGGTGTTTACCATGCGGTAGCAATCTCGTTAATTCATGAATATTTCACCGGATCTCACCAGGGAAGAGGTCAGGCGATATACAGTAGCTTGAGTTTTGGCGCAGGTGGTGCACTGGGGAGTATGGTTAGTGGATTGCTTTGGGATAGTATGGGGGCGGAGTTAACTTACACGCTGGCAGCTTCATTCAGCGCGCTTGCGCTACTGATCGCATGGCGTCGATTGGCCTGAAACCGGGCGGCATTTGGATTTGACGGTAGACAATCCCGCTAGTATCATCCTCAGCTTTGATCGAGGCGATGATCCTTTTTGTGGGTTTTTGCCGGAAACGATATCGGGGTATAGCGCAGTCTGGTAGCGCGCCTGCTTTGGGAGCAGGATGTCGGGAGTTCGAATCTCTCTACCCCGACCATTTTTGGTTTTGTCGTACTTGCACAATGTGCTTGTCTGGTAGCGACTTACGCGCCTGTAGCTCATCAGGATAGAGCATCGGCCTTCTAAGCCGAGGGTAGCAGGTTCGAATCCTGCCAGGCGCGCCATTTTCAGAGTATATAGATTTGGGTAATCGGGTTTATGGTGGGCGTAGCTCAGTTGGTAGAGTCCCGGATTGTGATTCCGGTTGTCGTGGGTTCGAGCCCCATCGTCCACCCCATCAACTCGTTACAGTGGTAAATTATCGTTTATTTAGGAAATTGGGCTGTTAGCTTTTATGCCCGAAGGGTGCAGTTGGGCTCAATAGGTAAAAAGATCCAGTGTATCTTTTTACCTATTGAGCGCCGACCCATGGAAGGATTGGCAGGGGGATGGATGAACTGGATTTTTGTGCCAAGCATGGCAGTATAAGGGTTGTTTGATGGGCCGTTAGCTCAGTTGGTAGAGCAGCTGACTCTTAATCAGCGGGTCGTAGGT
>JBHHVB010000026.1:0-30447 GCA_046754065.1 Gammaproteobacteria bacterium | reverse complement strand
CCGATACCGAGTACCTATCACTCGCATAGCCTGTTAAACCTGACAGCGAATACGATCTATCATTATCGTGTTATCAATACCGATGAAGCGGGTAATACTACAACCAGCCCTGATTACACGTTTACAACGAATGATGTGCTATTGACCGTATCGAATGTGAGTGTGCCTGTTATTACCGAAAATGCGGCGACGATAAGTTGGGCAACCAATAAGCTAGCCGACAGTAAAGTGGCATACGATACAACGACCCCACTTGGCAACGTCACGCCAGTGGATGCTACGCTTGTGACCAATCACACTGTCACAATCACCGGTTTATCGCCATCGACGATCTATTACTACCGATCATTAAGTACGGACAGTGGTGGTGGTAGTGCCAATGGACCGGTATTATCATTTACCACACCGGCCGCTGCCGATACGACACCACCGGTGATTACCAGTCATAGTATATCCAGTATCACGACCTTCAATGCCTATATCACCTGGACAACCGATGAACCAACGAGTGGCCAGATTGAATATGGCCTCGATACGAATTACGGCAGCCTGTCCACCTATCTGCCGACCTATACGCTAACGCACGGATTGACCCTCAGCCCATTAACTGAAGGAACGACGTATCATTACCGGATTATCAGCCAGGATGCGGCCGGTAATACCGCGACCAGCCCTGATGCAACATTCAAGACAAACTCAGCACCAGTAGCAAATGCAGGCGGACCTTACAGCGGCAATGCTGGTAATGTGGTTGTATTTGACGGCAGTGCATCCAGCGATGTGGATGGTGACGTGCTGACCTACGCCTGGGATTTTGGAGATGGATCTACAAGTATTGGCGTTAATCCTACTCATACCTATACAACAGCGGGCACCTTTACAGTCACACTGGTAGTAAATGATGGCGAATTAAATTCGGCACCTTCAACAATCAATGCAGTGATAACTGTGCCGAGTTCGATGCCGGAAGATATAATCTGGACCGATCTTGTTGGTGTTGTAGTAGAAGGCACAACATTGCGCAAGACATCGTCTCGCGGGTGGAATAGCGGCGCTGCCTCTACACAGAGCATCGCTGCTGATGGTTATATAGAATATATCGCCGATAGCTATAATTACCGTATGTTTGGCTTATCCAACACAAATCCCGATGTCGACTATAGATCTGTGAATTATGGTGCCTACACGTTATCAGACAAAACCCTGCGGGCATGGGAAAATGGTACACAAAAGTTTTCAACCAACTATGCTATTGGTGACACGATCAGAGTCGAAAGAACCGGTGATGTTATCGAGTACAAGAAAAATGGCATTGCATTCTATACCAGTCTGACGACATCAACAGGTTCCCTGATTGCAGATGTATCGTTGTTAAATACAGATTCAACAATATCTAATGCAAAAATCAGCGGCGCTGGTTCTGTACCAATGCTGAATACACCACCGATTGCAAATGCGGGTGGACCGTACAGCGGTACTACTGCAGCACCGATCGGATTTGATGGAAGTGCATCCAGCGATACGGATGGTGATGCATTGATCTATAACTGGGACTTTGGCGATGGAGGCAGTGGCACAGGCGTTACACCGACACATACCTATACAACAGCAGGCAGTTATACGGTAGTACTGACCGTGCATGACGGAATAGCCGAATCACAGGCATCGACGGCAATCGTCACGGTTACCACACCGAACACAGCACCGATTGCGAAAGCGGGCGGACCATACAGCGGTACGACTGGTACAGCGATCGGATTTGATGGAAGTGCATCCAGCGATACGGATGGTGATGCATTGATCTATAACTGGGACTTTGGCGATGGAGGCAGTGGCACAGGCGTTACACCGACACATACCTATACAACAGCAGGCAGTTATACGGTAGTACTGACCGTGCATGACGGAATAGCCGAATCACAGGCATCGACGGCAATCGTCACGGTTACCACACCGAACACAGCACCGATTGCGAAAGCGGGCGGACCATACAGCGGTACGACTGGTACAGCGATAGGATTTGACGGAAGCGCATCCAGTGATGCCGATGGCGATGCACTGATCTATAACTGGGACTTTGGCGATGGAGGCACTGGCACAGGTGTCACACCGACACATACCTTTACAACAGCAGGCACTTATACAGTTACATTATCCGTTAACGATGGAACAGTAGATTCCCCGCAATCGACTGCCAGCGTAATTGTTTCTGATCCTGCAGGTAGTGCGCCTGCAGTACCGGGTAATTTCACAGCGACAGTCATTAATGCAAATCAGATAGACCTGTCATGGACTGCATCGATCGATAGCAATCCGATTGCCGGTTATCATCTGGAACGCTGTGAAGGGATTGGGTGTACAGTATTCAACCGGGTCACCGATACGATTATCACAACATCTTATTCAGATATCGGATTAAAAGAGAATACAAGCTATACCTACCAGGTTCGTGCTTTGAACTCACTAGGAGCAACCAGCGCATACACATCTACCCGTACAGCGACAACGTTAAGCAAGCCGACTAATATTGCAACATTACCGCTGGGTGGAACTGATATAACCGGAACCCCGTTGACGCCGTTAACGATTGGTAAATACAGTGTCACACCAAATGGCGCGTTTACGTATAACTTGCCGATCGAAGTACCGCCTGGTACTGCGGGTATGCAACCGGAACTATCGCTGAGTTATAACAGCCGCGGAGGTAATGGACTGATGGGTGTCGGGTGGACGATTTCAGGGCTGCCAATCATTCATCGCTGCCAGGCAACCGTTGAGCAGGATGGTTATAATGGTGCGATAAACTATGACGAAAAAGATCGTTTTTGTCTCGACGGACAAAGACTAATTGCAATTAATGGCGCCGATGGTGGCGATGGTACGGAATATCGCACTGAAATTGATCAATTCAGCCGTATTACCTCTCACGGAACGACTGATCCGAATTTCTTGCCGGGCAATCCGAGGTATTTCGAAGTCACGACAAAATCAGGGAAAACACTGACATTCGGTGCAGATGCTAATGGCATAATGAATAATTCATATGTCTCCACCAATATTCAGTCCTTTAATAGTAATGATGGGAATTCGTTTTATAAGCCGTCTGCAGGAACAATCACGGCAAGAGCATGGGCTGTCAGCACGGTAACCGACCGTAGCGGCAACTCAATGTCAGTTACTTACGGACAGGACGCCATCAAGGGTGAACATTATCCGCTTAGCATTGATTATACCTCTAATAACCCGGCAGGGTTGAAGGCAAATCAGAAAATCGAATTCGGGTATACAGCCAGCCGCGATGATCCTGTTCAGCAATATGTGCGTGGTGCGCTAGTAGCCCATAATGCATTGCTGTCAAGCATAACGACAAGCGTAGGCGGAAGCCTGGTTAAAGAGTATTCGATCGACTATCTACCTTCTCACGATACTGGAAGAAGTATTATTGATCGAATTACCGAATGTAATTATAGTGATAGTGTAAATACAGCATGCAAAGTCCCATTAAGTTTTAAATGGGGTAATGGTCTTGCCACGGATTTTTACCGGTTTGCAGCATATAGCACCCGTATCGATGTTAGTAACTGGAATGCAGGCCCTTTTTTAGTAGATATTACCGGCAATGGCCTTCAGGACCTGGTGTATGACGTCAATGGTTCCTGGCATTATCAATTGAATACGGGTGAAAATATCGGTAACAGGTATAGATTTGATTCGGTTGTACATGATACCAATATTCCAACTGATAATGGATCGAGGAGAGCTGTACCAATTGATTTTAACAATGATGGCCGACAGGACCTGCTTGTATCCTATAACAGTACCTTACAATTACTGCAGTCGAATGGTAACGGATTTGATGTAGTACAAAATGTTGTATTAAACCTGGGTCAAATACCGTTAACAAACTACAAATTAAAAAATGCGAAAGTACTTGATTTTAATGGTGATGGTCGCCAGGATCTCGCCATTCCATATATATTTAATAAGTCCAACCACCAGTGGCAGGTATGGTTCAACTCTGAAAATGGATTCCTTAATAGCATGGATGCACATGGTGTATACGATTTTGGAGCAAAGGATTACAAAGATACACATGTTATTGACTACAATGGGGATGGAAAGCAAGAGTTATTAGTACCAAATACGCTAACGGGAAATTGGTCTATTGTTCACTACACCGGTGATGCGCCTTACTCGTCGTTTTTTGCCACGATTGACACCAAAGTTGCAAATACCGGTTATAAAGACGCGATGCTGGCAGATATCAATGGTGATGGGCTACAGGATCTCGTCTACGAGAATAACGGTTTAATTGTAATTCGCGTAAATAATGGCGCGGGATTTAACGACTTCATTAACACCGGCATTCTTGGTGACGACCATGGTTTTGCCAATAATGAGTTACGAGCACTAGACTACAATAGCGATGGCTTGATGGATTTTGTGGCGCCCAATTATCCGCTATCAGATGTGGCTTGGGCAGTTCTTGAATCTACCGGTAATAATTTCATTGTTAAAGACATTTCTGTTCCGGGTTATAGTTATGATAAGAGTGCAAGTTTCCCAGATCTTAACGGTGATGGGATTGGAGACTTGTTTATGGAAGATGGAGTGAGCAATAATTTGATCACCGGATTCCTGCCTATTGAAGAAAATTCGATCAAGCCGGATATTATTACCGAGATTCCTAACCTCTATGCAGGCGCCACAAAGATATTCTATAAAAAAGTAATGAATAAAGACGTATCGAGTATTTATCCGTCCAATAATTATCCGGTTGTCGAATTCAAGACACCATTCCATGTTGTTGACCAGATCGATTCAGACGATGGGGTCAGTGCGGATCCTTATTCTGTGCATTACGACTATGGTGGTTTGAAGGTGAATATGAACGGTCGAGGATTGTTAGGCTTTGCCTGGAGAAAGACGACCGATCTTGAAACCGGTATTTGGACAATAGAGCATTACAGACAGGATTATCCTTATATCGGCATGCTGTCTGATAGCCAGCAGTATCAGGCAGACGGTTCACTGCTTGCTTCGACTGAAAATACATGGGATGCACATGCGCTTGGTGGAACCCGCTATTCGCCGTTTATAGCATCTTCAACTGTTATTTCAAACGACTTGGATGGCACACAAAAACCAACTGTTACTTCGACCTATCAGTATGATGTTAATGGCAACTCAACACAGACGATTACAACGGTAGGTGGATTTAGAACAGTTGTCGACAATACGTATTATCCAGTCGATACGGCAAACTGGTTATTGTCGAGATTGAAGTCAACAACAGTCACCAAAACAATCCCGTCAGATCCTGAGCTACCAGCTGGGTCTACCATCTCAACCAAAAAGACAGCGTATACATACTACGAACAGACAGGTTATCTGAAGAAGGAATATATCGAACCAGATAATGTTGATATGCCGGAAGCGGGATACTTGATGGCGACAGAGTATGCCTACAATGAATTTGGATTAAGCGCGGACAATCCATCTCTGGGGTTGCCGAGCAAGCGTGTAATGGGATATACAACAAGCTTGTACAATCTGAGCCCGGACCAACAAATAGCTGATCGCACAGAATCTGTTATTTATAGTTCAGATGGCAGGTTCATCGAAAATCGCCAGAATGCATTAGGTCACAATGAAACACTCAGCTTCGATCATACGACAGGCGCCCTGCGTTTCCGAACGGGCCCGAATGGGCTGACAACCGAGACACGCTACGATGAATTTGGGCGCAAACAATTGGAAATACACGCAAATGGCGTCCAGACGCAGTGGCAGTATTTGCTCTATGATGCACAGGTGAATGTGAATTGTCCTACAGGATTAACCAACAGTAGTACTTATTATATCGTAGTCACGCGTATCAGTGGATCACCCACCAGTTACAGTTGTTATGACAGGTTGGGGCGTCTGCGACGTGAGATGACTCAGAGCTTCGATACGGAGTGGTTGGGAAATGACACAGAGTATGATCATTTTAATCGAGTCTCTCAGGTTTCAATAAAAGAAAAATCATTTGACGGCGCCATTAACCCAACAAACTGGACAGTGACCAACTATGACGTGCTGGGACGCATTGAGAAGGTCACATTGCCGGATGGTGTAATTCTCGAGACGTTTTATCATGGGCTGGAGACAACTGCAAAACGGTCATCGACCAGTGGCGATTTTGTGGCCCAGAGCAAGACAACGACAAAGAACGCATTAGGTCAGGTGATCCTGGTTACCGATACCTATCTTAATAGTGTCAGTTACCACTATGATGCCGAAGAGCAATTACTCAAGACCAAAGATCCTTATGCCAAGTCGGTTGTAATGAGCTATGATCGGCTTGGGTATAAGGTCTCGCAGACAGATCCGGATATGGGGTATTGGCAATATCGACACAACGTATTAGGTGAACTTGTCTGGCAGAAAGATGCCAAAGGACAAATTGCACAGTACGAATATGATCAATTGGGCCGTATCAAAAAACGAACGGAGCCAGAAGGTGTTAGCGAATGGGTATACGATCAGGGTAGTAATGCGAAAGGGAAGCTGGTAACAATTAAAGGCACCGGTGGCTATCGGCAGGATCTGAGTTATGACCACTTCGGAAGAAAGATTGCAGCCAGAACCACGATTGCTGGTAACGTCTACCAAAGCAATACAACCTATGATTCAAACAGTCGGGTATTAAAGAGAACCTACCCGAGTGGATTTGCTGTCAATAATATCTACACAACATTAGGTTATCTATACAAAGTGGAAAATGCAGATCCACAGAATCTGACCACCTATTGGCAGCTTGATAATGTGGACCAGGCCGGTCGATCAAGCCATATTACGCTGGGTAATGGTTTGAGTTCCGTCTTCAGCTATGATCCGTTGAATGAAAATATATTGTCTATTACCACGGGTTATACACAGACAGATAGCAGCGTGCAAAATCTATCTTATGAATATTACAGCTCCGGTAATCTCTGGAAACGACACGACAACAGGGCGGCACAAAACCTCACAGAGGAATACACCTACGATGACTTGAATCGACTTACAGGAGCGACGATCGTCGGCGTAGGCTCAAAGAGCTATGACTATGATGCTGTAGGAAGATTTATTAATAAGTCGGATGTAGGCACATATTTTTACGACGGTCAGTACGATGCTCCTTTTAATGATGCTAACTGTGAAGGGGGCGTGAACTACGCAGGCCCCCATGCAGTGACCTCGATTCTGGGCTCGCTAAACGGAACCACTAACCCGGCCTTTTGTTATGATAAAAATGGCAATATGACTAAGAATGCTAACCGGACGATTCACTATACCTCTTACAATAAGCCAAGGGAGATTATATCTGGTACCCAAACAGTAACATTTGATTATGAGCCAGGCGGTAACCGGATCTCACAGACAGTGGCAGGTACCATAACGACTTATGTTGGTGATTATGAGAAAGTATCTGGAGCTGGTGTTGAATATAAACATTACGTCAATGTCAATGGTAGTTCGATTGCAGTCTATACGTTCCAAAACGCAGATATCAACAATACACGTTATCTACACAAAGATCATTTGGGTTCTATTGAGACTATCACGGATGAGAGTGGCACAGTTGTAGAGCGATTGAGTTACGATGCCTTTGGCAAGCGCAGGCAGATTAACGGTCAAGATAGTCAATCAACAATATTGAGTGAGACACCCTACGGATTCAGTGGGCAAGAACATCTCGCATTAGTCGGACTCATTCATATGAATGGACGTATTTACGATCCTGCATTGGGGCGATTCACAAGTGCTGATCCGTTCGTACAATTCAAATTTAGCACGCAGGGTTATAATCGATACGTTTATGTCAACAATAATCCGTTGATATTTGTTGATCCGAGTGGTTATTTCCTAAGCGGACTGAAAGGGTTTCTCCGTGATCACGCTGACATCCTTGTGCCTTTAGGCACGATAGTGGCAGGAATGTATTGTGGTCCTCCTTGCGCCGCGGCATTTTCAGCTGCTGCCACGCTAGCGTTGGGTGGATCCGTGACAGATGCGGCACGTAATGGATTAATAACATTCATGGTAGGAACCTCTTTTCAAGAGATTGGTATGTCTTATGAATCAGGTTATATAACAAACCCGGAACGTATAGTTGCTCATGGATTTGTTGGAGGTATGTCCTCAATGGCAAACGGAGGATCATTTGGTGCAGGTTTTGCCAGTGCATCTATCTCTGCCTCTTTTCAATATGATTATGGTAGTACAGGGGCGAATGCGGCAGCGGCTGGAATAGTAGGAGGGATAACATCTGAAATCAGTGGGGGAGATTTTTATAATGGCGCGTTGATTTCATCTCTGGGTTATCTGTTTAACGATGCTGCTCACGAACTTCAGGAAAAACATAATCAACGGTTAAGAGAGGAAGCCTACAAAATAGTCCAATGGGCGGGTGAGAATTTTGATCTGGAAATTCCAAGTTTTGATAATTTCCATGTGAAAAATCTAGATAATATATGTGGTCCAAATTGTGCGGGTGCAACAAGCAATCTGTTTCCAAGAACAATATATATTGATGATCATTTTTCATTAAATCCAGATGGTATTGTAGCCATTGACCAGCTCCGTATTACAATCGTGCATGAACTATTGCACTATAATACGAGCAGAATAGAAAGTGTTTGGGGGTCGATTAAAGATTCTTTATCTACTGTTCCTGGGTTTAGTAATGTTTTTCAACATCATCAAGAAAGTTTTGATGCTCGAGTACGTGGTTTAATTGATAATTGTGACTGTTAACATGAGTACTTAAATAAAGATGGAGTTATACTGTTCACTAATACTACGAGTTATAGTTATTATTTTGTTAGTCACAACACAAAATGTGAGTGCAATATCATGTAGTCCTTTTGAGGATCGGTATATCGTTTATTGTGAAGGTCAAACCTGCAGTTCTGGTTTTTTAGTTAATAATGAAATAAGTCAGATATATTGTGGTCGAGGTCCCTATGTGTATACCATGCAACCATGGTCTCTAAAGCTAGTAAAAGATTTGTTATCAGTTAAAAAAATACAGAACAATGCTGGCAACAATATTTACGAAATAGTCCTCAATAGAGAATATGGCTCTCAAAAGCCGGAGACATATTCCGAGGCGGTAGGCAGGTATTTTGAGCAGTTTTCTGAGCATACTGAAGATAAAATATCAGGAAGCGATGTCGAATTATATGAGGCTTATTATGGAAGGCCGCTTATAAATCTAATGCTGAAAGATGGTAGCAAGGAAGATTTAAATGCCTTATACGAAGAGTGGAAGAGAAGAGAATTAGAGTCTCACGATAAACATCAAAATAAAGTTTATATCAATTACATTTCATTTATTCTGTATATGCTTCTGCTAGTTGTATCGATTGTTATTTATGTTAAAAGAATTAGAAAAATTCATGATAGAACTATATCTAGACTACCCTTGTTTTATGTCTTGTTGTTTCAAGTGATATTGTTTGTTGTTAGTGTGCTCGTAAATAGCAGTTTAATGGGTGTCTGGATGGTTGGTGGTGCGATGGTGATCGTTATGCTGGTGTGGTTATTAGAGTTATTATTTTTTGTTTTGCAGAAATCGAGATTGTTTTCTGCGCATCATTAGATGAATCGCTGTATTTTTGGCACACCTTCCGTCGAGATAATTTACACATTTGCATTAAATACAAAAAAAGAGATCCAAGTTGTGACAATTATAGGCAGGTACACGTCTCTGTGTTTGCTGGAAGAAGGAACTCTCCGGATGTTGTTCATAATATCTGATGTTGAATAAGACTCACACCCTGGAAGTGATTTAATTATGTAAGCGACCAGCAATACACGACAGTGTATTGCTGGTATGTCAATGTTTATTATCAGCTCAGTATAGCGAGAAGACGGTTTCAGAGCAGTAAAGTTTGTTCACTAAAAACAAGAATAATAAAATCCAGATGTTCAAAAGTAGTCGACATAAAAAGCGGTTAGAGAGAGATATTTTTCTGGTTTCGAAGGGGCGCACATCAGGGAAGCGTGGTCATTTAAGGGTGCGTGTTTTTCTAAACCATATATTATTGTTGTTATTATTTGTTTTGAGTTTTATAGGCAATGCTTATGCGCACGACACTATTCCCCTGAATGGAGGAGTATTTGGCTGGGTTGCCGAATGTGATTTAGGAGAGTACTCCTGTATAAGTAGTGGATCAGGTGTTCTTGATAATGGCACAACGATTCCGCAGTCACATCTGGATGCGTGGGCTAATCACCATGGTACTGATTATTTGCATCCACAGTACGGTATTCGACAAGATTCCTGGGATTGCAATGCAGCGGGATCACATTCCGACACTGGGTGGAAGCAAAGTAATTTTCCATCTGGTGCTGCGATCAGGGAGTTGACGTTTAGCCATTATTGCACGATGTGGAATTCGTTTACTGGGGCGTATCCTTCAATAAGGCATCATGTAGTTACCATATCGCGTACGCCTGCAGAATGTCCGCTTTACCATTATCCTGATCCAACGTTATGGCAATGTAACCATAATCAGCCACCTTATATACAGATGGCACCTACCGGGACAGTGAGCACATTAGAAAACCAGATATATAGTGATTTTGTATATGCGGCTGATCCTGATACTTTTCCCAATACATCACTCACTTATAGTATGGAAGTAATTCCTTTTGTATCGTGGCTATCGATTGATTCGGCAACAGGGGATATTACAGGTTATCCGGTATTTGATGATGCAGGTTTCTATGATATTACAGTGAAAGCAAGCGATGGTGAGCCGGGAGCGGAAGCGATAGCAACATATACGCTAGAAGTAGTGAATGTTAATCGTTCGCCGGTATTTTCGAATCCGAATATAACCGCATCGGCATCGACAGCGATGGATGATTACAGTTATCCGGTGCCCGCGGCGACGGACCCGGATTTTGATGGAATCACTTATAGAGCGACTATCGTGGATGCGGATTGGGTGAATTTCAGTTTTGATCCATCGACGCGTGTGATCACGGGCATGCCGAGAGGCTCAAAGCTGGTGAGTGGCATGACAGAAGTGCTGACGCAGACGACGGTGACAATTACTGCCGATGATGGGCAATCACAGGCGAAATTAACGGTGAAGATCCCGATCCAGCCAAACCAGCCCCCTGTGGTGAATGTAGAGACAAACTATCAGGTCTATCATGGCCAGCCATTAACGATCAATGCAACGGCGACGGATCCGGAGGATCAGACATTAACCTGGTTATGGCAAGCGGATTTAGCCAATATTCACAACTTAACGAAAGTGGATATGAACACTCCAAGTCCGACGATCACCTATACAGGCCCTATTGCAGCACCATATACGACCTATGATGTACTACTGCAGGTTGAAGACAATGCAGGTCATAAAGTGCAGAAAAATTTCCGGGTACGGGTGACGAAATTTTCCGAGACACAAAACCTGGGTTTAAATGAAGACATTGGATCAAATAGCTGCGGGACGATACAAGACCATGCCAATCAAAGCCTTTTAGAAGGCAACCCGGTCAATGGTGCGACGGGTAACAAATACCAGGCAGAGACAGACTATGTTGGCGCAGGGCGACTGCCACTGATCTTTACCCGCTACTATAACAGCTACTCGGAAGAGACGACGCTGACGGGCATCAAGTGGCGTCATCACTATGATCGTAAGGTCGTGCTCGATGCGAGCCAGACGGTCGCAGAAGTCTACAGGCCTTCGGGTAATACCGTCCCGTTTGACCTGGTGGGTGGCCAATGGACAGCGAGACCTGGCGTGATCGCACAACTTGAGGAAGTCACGACGCCGAGCCCGGGGTGGATCTACACAACCAGTGATGATGCCAAAGAGCACTATAACCAGGGTGGACAACTGCAGCGGATCACGACACGCGAAGGTCGCAGCCTGGTGCTGGCTTATACATCAGGCAAACTCACCGGTGTAAGCGATGAAACTGGTCGCAGTTTGACGTTTGAATATGACCCGGTCAGTGGGCTGTTAAACAAGCTGATCGACCCGGCAGGACAGGCGATCATTTATGGACATGATGCACAAGGCAACCTGACGACAGTCGAGAAACCGACACATCAATTACTGGATGGCAGTATAGCGACAGTCACCCGGACCTATATCTACGATGACCAGGATGCCCAGGGCAATCCTCGTCATATTCATGCGTTAACCGGGATCACGGATGAGAATGGCGTGCGGTTTGCGACCTATGTCTACGATGATCTGATGCGAGTGGTTTCAGAGACCCATGTCGGCAATGCGGACAACATGGCCTTTTCATATAACGTCGATGCACTCACCAGTCTACCTGATGGTACGACGACAATTACCGATGCACAAAGTCAGACGCGGACCTATAACTACATCACGCAGAATGACATCGTTAAGCTGGATACAGTCGACAAGCAATGCAATAGCTGCGCAGGTACAAGTGCAAGCAACACCTATGATGCGAATGGATTTTTAAAGACGAGGACTGATTTTAAAGGTGTCGTGACCGACTATACTTTTAATGCCAGAGGGCTATTAGAGCAGCGTATAGATGCGCAAGGCACACCCCTGGAGCGTACAAGCAGCACAGTATGGCATGCACAGTATCGACTGCCGACTTGCCTGATAGGGCCGACGGCGACGACGGCAAATGACTATGATGCGAAGGGGCGTATCCTCAAGACCACATTATATGATACCAGTGATGCCATAAAATTCCCCACAGCACAGAGTAAGCAATGTAGCGAGATTGCATTACGTGGTGATAGAGTAACGCTAAACCAACGCAGTACCAGCTATAGCTATTACCCTGACACGAATACGACGGGTGATGCAGGCCTGCTCAATACCATTGATGGTCCCCGCACAGATGTGCCCGATATAACGACCTATACGTATGACGGTCAAGGAAACATCAGCACGATCACCAATGCGCTGGGCCACGTGACGACCTATAGTCAATACGATGCACATGGTCGTCCAGGCAGGGTTACTGATCCCAATGGGCTGGTGACCGCGATCAAATACGACCTGCAAGGCCGTCAGGATACGGTGACTGTTGGTGAAGACATCAATGGTAGCGTAGTAGGTGAAGAGACCAATTATGTCTATGATGGTGTAGGTAAGCTGAAGCAAGTGACTTTTGCCAACGGCAGTCATATTGTCTATACCTATGATGATGCCCACCGTTTGACAGATATCGAAGACCACCTGGGTAACCGGGTCCATTACACGCTGGATGATATGGGTAACCGCATCAAGACAGAGACGTTTGATCCACAAAACAATCTCAAGCGCCTGCAGTCAGCGAAATACAATATCGATAATCGCTTGGAAGAACTGAGGAATGCAGCGGCGACGCCACTGGACGTGACCATCAATGATCCGGCGGATCCTGCGAACAGTGAGCCACGACAAAAGTTTATTGAATATGATGCGAATGGCAACCTGATATTGAGTGAAGATGCGGCGGGTAATCAAATCCGGATGGGTTATGACGCATTAAACCGGATGGAAACCATGACCAGTGCTGTTGGTACGCCCCAGGCGAATACCACGACTTATGCCTATGATGCGAAAGATCGTCTGGTCAGTGTTACGGACCAAAAGGGCCTGGTCACGAGCTATCAACATGACGGTCTGGGTAATCTGCTCAAGCTGACCAGTCCGGATAGCGGTATCACGAATTACACCGAGTATGATGCAGCAGGCAACCTGAAAGTGATGACCGATGCACGGGGTGTGACGGCGAGCTATACCTATGATGCACTGAATCGTATTGAGACCATCACCTATGATGACGGTACGAATACCACCACAGACAACTATAGCTATGATGATGTGGTGACTAACGGCAAAGGCCGACTGCATACGATCACCAGTAACGGCACGACCATCACCTATGCCTATGACAAACACGGCAGGGTAAGAGAAAAGATGCAAAGCGATAGTAACGGAGCAACCATGCTGGCTCCACTGACAGTGATCTATGAATATAACCCGCAAGGTCAGTTGAGTGTAATGACAACGCCGGGTGGACGCAGTATTGAATATGGCTATACGCTGGGGCAACTGACCAGTATCAAAGTGGACAACGATATGCTTATCGACCAGATTGGCTATGACCCGTTTGGTCCGATGACGAACTGGTCCTGGGGTAATGGTAGTCTGGCGAGTCGCAGTTATAACCTGGATGGGCAGTTAGCGCGTTATCCGTTAGGTGCTGGTGAACGCAGTCTCAGCTATTATCCGACAGGATTGCTGCAAAGCATCACCGATTCCATTAATACCGCAAACCAGCAAAGCTTTGTCTACGATCCATTATTCAGGCTCAAAGACTATATAGCGCCTAATCCAGAAGAGAATGAAAGTTATACCTATGATGTGAATGGTACACGGGAGACAATGATCCGAGGTACACAGACACCGCAAACGTATACCAATACGATAGCCCTGAATAGTAACCGAATCGATATTAATAACAATCCTACTGCGCAAGCCTTGAGCTATGACCCGATGGGTCATCAGACAGGGGATGGTGTCCATGCTTACAGCTACGACCTGAGGGGCCGGTTGCAGCAGGTGGTGCAAGGGACGAATAGCCTGGATTACACGTTAAATGGTTTGGGTCAGCGGATCAGGAAGGCAGGTAACCAGCCTTCTCAAAGCTATGATATCAATGGAGATGGCATAGTCGATGGCAAGGATGTGAATGCAATGGCGGGCCTCATTCTTGGGGATGGCACACAAGCCCAGGCCAATGCGGACTGTACCAATGATACCAATATTGATATCCGTGATGCGGTATGTTTGAACAACCTGATCACCGCAAACGTGGCTAATGCAACAAACACAGATCTACCGACGAGCACACAGATTCGGTTTGCCTATGATGAGTCAGGACATACACTGGGTGAATATGATCTTAATGGCAAGGCGAGCCAGGAGATTGTTTGGCTGGGTCATCAACCGATCGCGGTATTGCAAGGATCCAGTCAGTATTATATTCATAGTGACCATCTGAATACCCCACGAGCGATTGTCGATCAGAATGACCAGACGATATGGAGCTGGCAGAGCGATCCATATGGATCGATAAAAGCCGATGAAGACCCGGATGGAGACAATAGTCGTTTTGTCTTCAATCTCAGATTCCCGGGTCAATACTATGATGCAGAAACCGGGCTGCATTACAACTACTTCAGGGATTACAACCCCAAAACAGGCATGTATATCCAGTCCGATCCTATCGGAATACAGGGCGGTATCAATACCTATGCCTATGCTAACTCCGATCCTGTGAATGCTATAGATCCCACGGGAGAGTGCGGGACAGGAATTTGTGTTGCTGCAATCATGTTAGGAGAACAGGCCTATTTATGCGCAAGGAATCCAAATTGCGTAGGTGCCGTCGCAACTGGTTTGTCTTCAATATTAGCAGCAACGCATATCGATGATATTTGGGAAGATGATGTAGATGATGGCTCTTGGTGTGCAAATGAACCGGATTTTTATCCTGATGAAGAAGATCCTGATGATCCTTGTGAAGAATGGAGACAGGATCTATTACTTGAACTTAAGTTTTTAACAACAATAGTGATCCCTTCAAATGCTGGAAAAGACGACCTATATATAGCCAAATATATAAAAGAGTTAAATATCAATATAAGAGAATATAACAAACACTGTGTACCACTAGGTCATGTAAGAATACCTCCTTTAGTGCCAAAGTGGTGAGGTAAACAATATAAATAACAATTATTACAACTCAGATGTTCAAAAGTAGTCGACATAAAAAGCGGTTAGAGAGAGATATTTTTCTGGTTTCGAAGGGGCGCACATCAGGGAAGCGTGGTCATTTAAGGGTGCGTGTTTTTCTAAACCATATATTATTGTTGTTATTATTTGTTTTGAGTTTTATAGGCAATGCTTATGCGCACGACACTATTCCCCTGAATGGAGGAGTATTTGGCTGGGTTGCCGAATGTGATTTAGGAGAGTACTCCTGTATAAGTAGTGGATCAGGTGTTCTTGATAATGGCACAACGATTCCGCAGTCACATCTGGATGCGTGGGCTAATCACCATGGTACTGATTATTTGCATCCACAGTACGGTATTCGACAAGATTCCTGGGATTGCAATGCAGCGGGATCACATTCCGACACTGGGTGGAAGCAAAGTAATTTTCCATCTGGTGCTGCGATCAGGGAGTTGACGTTTAGCCATTATTGCACGATGTGGAATTCGTTTACTGGGGCGTATCCTTCAATAAGGCATCATGTAGTTACCATATCGCGTACGCCTGCAGAATGTCCGCTTTACCATTATCCTGATCCAACGTTATGGCAATGTAACCATAATCAGCCACCTTATATACAGATGGCACCTACCGGGACAGTGAGCACATTAGAAAACCAGATATATAGTGATTTTGTATATGCGGCTGATCCTGATACTTTTCCCAATACATCACTCACTTATAGTATGGAAGTAATTCCTTTTGTATCGTGGCTATCGATTGATTCGGCAACAGGGGATATTACAGGTTATCCGGTATTTGATGATGCAGGTTTCTATGATATTACAGTGAAAGCAAGCGATGGTGAGCCGGGAGCGGAAGCGATAGCAACATATACGCTAGAAGTAGTGAATGTTAATCGTTCGCCGGTATTTTCGAATCCGAATATAACCGCATCGGCATCGACAGCGATGGATGATTACAGTTATCCGGTGCCCGCGGCGACGGACCCGGATTTTGATGGAATCACTTATAGAGCGACTATCGTGGATGCGGATTGGGTGAATTTCAGTTTTGATCCATCGACGCGTGTGATCACGGGCATGCCGAGAGGCTCAAAGCTGGTGAGTGGCATGACAGAAGTGCTGACGCAGACGACGGTGACAATTACTGCCGATGATGGGCAATCACAGGCGAAATTAACGGTGAAGATCCCGATCCAGCCAAACCAGCCCCCTGTGGTGAATGTAGAGACAAACTATCAGGTCTATCATGGCCAGCCATTAACGATCAATGCAACGGCGACGGATCCGGAGGATCAGACATTAACCTGGTTATGGCAAGCGGATTTAGCCAATATTCACAACTTAACGAAAGTGGATATGAACACTCCAAGTCCGACGATCACCTATACAGGCCCTATTGCAGCACCATATACGACCTATGATGTACTACTGCAGGTTGAAGACAATGCAGGTCATAAAGTGCAGAAAAATTTCCGGGTACGGGTGACGAAATTTTCCGAGACACAAAACCTGGGTTTAAATGAAGACATTGGATCAAATAGCTGCGGGACGATACAAGACCATGCCAATCAAAGCCTTTTAGAAGGCAACCCGGTCAATGGTGCGACGGGTAACAAATACCAGGCAGAGACAGACTATGTTGGCGCAGGGCGACTGCCACTGATCTTTACCCGCTACTATAACAGCTACTCGGAAGAGACGACGCTGACGGGCATCAAGTGGCGTCATCACTATGATCGTAAGGTCGTGCTCGATGCGAGCCAGACGGTCGCAGAAGTCTACAGGCCTTCGGGTAATACCGTCCCGTTTGACCTGGTGGGTGGCCAATGGACAGCGAGACCTGGCGTGATCGCACAACTTGAGGAAGTCACGACGCCGAGCCCGGGGTGGATCTACACAACCAGTGATGATGCCAAAGAGCACTATAACCAGGGTGGACAACTGCAGCGGATCACGACACGCGAAGGTCGCAGCCTGGTGCTGGCTTATACATCAGGCAAACTCACCGGTGTAAGCGATGAAACTGGTCGCAGTTTGACGTTTGAATATGACCCGGTCAGTGGGCTGTTAAACAAGCTGATCGACCCGGCAGGACAGGCGATCATTTATGGACATGATGCACAAGGCAACCTGACGACAGTCGAGAAACCGACACATCAATTACTGGATGGCAGTATAGCGACAGTCACCCGGACCTATATCTACGATGACCAGGATGCCCAGGGCAATCCTCGTCATATTCATGCGTTAACCGGGATCACGGATGAGAATGGCGTGCGGTTTGCGACCTATGTCTACGATGATCTGATGCGAGTGGTTTCAGAGACCCATGTCGGCAATGCGGACAACATGGCCTTTTCATATAACGTCGATGCACTCACCAGTCTACCTGATGGTACGACGACAATTACCGATGCACAAAGTCAGACGCGGACCTATAACTACATCACGCAGAATGACATCGTTAAGCTGGATACAGTCGACAAGCAATGCAATAGCTGCGCAGGTACAAGTGCAAGCAACACCTATGATGCGAATGGATTTTTAAAGACGAGGACTGATTTTAAAGGTGTCGTGACCGACTATACTTTTAATGCCAGAGGGCTATTAGAGCAGCGTATAGATGCGCAAGGCACACCCCTGGAGCGTACAAGCAGCACAGTATGGCATGCACAGTATCGACTGCCGACTTGCCTGATAGGGCCGACGGCGACGACGGCAAATGACTATGATGCGAAGGGGCGTATCCTCAAGACCACATTATATGATACCAGTGATGCCATAAAATTCCCCACAGCACAGAGTAAGCAATGTAGCGAGATTGCATTACGTGGTGATAGAGTAACGCTAAACCAACGCAGTACCAGCTATAGCTATTACCCTGACACGAATACGACGGGTGATGCAGGCCTGCTCAATACCATTGATGGTCCCCGCACAGATGTGCCCGATATAACGACCTATACGTATGACGGTCAAGGAAACATCAGCACGATCACCAATGCGCTGGGCCACGTGACGACCTATAGTCAATACGATGCACATGGTCGTCCAGGCAGGGTTACTGATCCCAATGGGCTGGTGACCGCGATCAAATACGACCTGCAAGGCCGTCAGGATACGGTGACTGTTGGTGAAGACATCAATGGTAGCGTAGTAGGTGAAGAGACCAATTATGTCTATGATGGTGTAGGTAAGCTGAAGCAAGTGACTTTTGCCAACGGCAGTCATATTGTCTATACCTATGATGATGCCCACCGTTTGACAGATATCGAAGACCACCTGGGTAACCGGGTCCATTACACGCTGGATGATATGGGTAACCGCATCAAGACAGAGACGTTTGATCCACAAAACAATCTCAAGCGCCTGCAGTCAGCGAAATACAATATCGATAATCGCTTGGAAGAACTGAGGAATGCAGCGGCGACGCCACTGGACGTGACCATCAATGATCCGGCGGATCCTGCGAACAGTGAGCCACGACAAAAGTTTATTGAATATGATGCGAATGGCAACCTGATATTGAGTGAAGATGCGGCGGGTAATCAAATCCGGATGGGTTATGACGCATTAAACCGGATGGAAACCATGACCAGTGCTGTTGGTACGCCCCAGGCGAATACCACGACTTATGCCTATGATGCGAAAGATCGTCTGGTCAGTGTTACGGACCAAAAGGGCCTGGTCACGAGCTATCAACATGACGGTCTGGGTAATCTGCTCAAGCTGACCAGTCCGGATAGCGGTATCACGAATTACACCGAGTATGATGCAGCAGGCAACCTGAAAGTGATGACCGATGCACGGGGTGTGACGGCGAGCTATACCTATGATGCACTGAATCGTATTGAGACCATCACCTATGATGACGGTACGAATACCACCACAGACAACTATAGCTATGATGATGTGGTGACTAACGGCAAAGGCCGACTGCATACGATCACCAGTAACGGCACGACCATCACCTATGCCTATGACAAACACGGCAGGGTAAGAGAAAAGATGCAAAGCGATAGTAACGGAGCAACCATGCTGGCTCCACTGACAGTGATCTATGAATATAACCCGCAAGGTCAGTTGAGTGTAATGACAACGCCGGGTGGACGCAGTATTGAATATGGCTATACGCTGGGGCAACTGACCAGTATCAAAGTGGACAACGATATGCTTATCGACCAGATTGGCTATGACCCGTTTGGTCCGATGACGAACTGGTCCTGGGGTAATGGTAGTCTGGCGAGTCGCAGTTATAACCTGGATGGGCAGTTAGCGCGTTATCCGTTAGGTGCTGGTGAACGCAGTCTCAGCTATTATCCGACAGGATTGCTGCAAAGCATCACCGATTCCATTAATACCGCAAACCAGCAAAGCTTTGTCTACGATCCATTATTCAGGCTCAAAGACTATATAGCGCCTAATCCAGAAGAGAATGAAAGTTATACCTATGATGTGAATGGTACACGGGAGACAATGATCCGAGGTACACAGACACCGCAAACGTATACCAATACGATAGCCCTGAATAGTAACCGAATCGATATTAATAACAATCCTACTGCGCAAGCCTTGAGCTATGACCCGATGGGTCATCAGACAGGGGATGGTGTCCATGCTTACAGCTACGACCTGAGGGGCCGGTTGCAGCAGGTGGTGCAAGGGACGAATAGCCTGGATTACACGTTAAATGGTTTGGGTCAGCGGATCAGGAAGGCAGGTAACCAGCCTTCTCAAAGCTATGATATCAATGGAGATGGCATAGTCGATGGCAAGGATGTGAATGCAATGGCGGGCCTCATTCTTGGGGATGGCACACAAGCCCAGGCCAATGCGGACTGTACCAATGATACCAATATTGATATCCGTGATGCGGTATGTTTGAACAACCTGATCACCGCAAACGTGGCTAATGCAACAAACACAGATCTACCGACGAGCACACAGATTCGGTTTGCCTATGATGAGTCAGGACATACACTGGGTGAATATGATCTTAATGGCAAGGCGAGCCAGGAGATTGTTTGGCTGGGTCATCAACCGATCGCGGTATTGCAAGGATCCAGTCAGTATTATATTCATAGTGACCATCTGAATACCCCACGAGCGATTGTCGATCAGAATGACCAGACGATATGGAGCTGGCAGAGCGATCCATATGGATCGATAAAAGCCGATGAAGACCCGGATGGAGACAATAGTCGTTTTGTCTTCAATCTCAGATTCCCGGGTCAATACTATGATGCAGAAACCGGGCTGCATTACAACTACTTCAGGGATTACAACCCCAAAACAGGCATGTATATCCAGTCCGATCCTATCGGAATACAGGGCGGTATCAATACCTATGCCTATGCTAACTCCGATCCTGTGAACCTCAGTGATTCAAAGGGACTATGCCCAATGTGCTGGGGAGCCGTTGTGTTAGTAGGTTGGGCATTGGATGCATGGGACGCTTATGAAACAGCCAATATTTTATTGGATGAATGTGTGACAACTGGTGAAAAGGTTGCTGCCGTCGGATTGCTAGGATTGGGGATGATAGATCCTATTCCCGGTAATCCAACTAAAAAATTATCAAGAGTAGTCAGTGATAACAAAAGTACTTTATCTACCTCAATTGTTAAGTCAGGAGAAAATCCATATTCGGCATATTTACTAGCTGATGTGGGAAGTCCTGGTGTTATTAAGTTTTCTAATATCTTTAACTGGGGTGAGGCAGGCAAACCCAACAAAGTGGATGTTATGCCAGATTTGCTTGGGTCGGTCATGCCTGCATATGAAAGAGAGTTTGGTCGCCCATCGCAAATAGTAATATCGAATATACAACACAACAATACTCGAAATAGATATTTTGACGGTGATGCAGTTGCGAGAAGCGGCATGGGTCAAAAAGTCAAAAAACATTTAGAAAATATGGGATATAACCTCGATTCAGGTCAATGGAATCTACACACGACAACAGGGGTGATTGGGAAATTAGATGGAAGACCTGGGCAGCTAGATATCATCTTCAACGTTTTGGATTAACAAATGTTGATCGAGAATAAGAATTAATAGTTTTGCCGGGTGGAACTTTTACATCTTATACGAAAATTAAAAAAGAGTTATAGATATGTCTATTAAAAGAATTGTAAACGTATTTGGTTTTGGTTTGTTGGTTTGTTTAATCCAAATAACGACGGTAAATGCTGCAACCAATCTTAGATTAGGAGATCTTTATGCTCAGCCTGTGCCCGGCTCTATCGTTAACATAAATATATCGCTGTTGGAGAATATAGATGCAGTAGGACTTCAACTCGATGTGCTGTATGACGGTGAGCAACTGACAGCAGGAAAAGCAACAACTGTATCAAATATACAGGGCAGCGATTACCAGGTTTTTTCATATATCCCGGCAAATGCACAAATCAACTCTCGTGTCATCCGGGTTGTTATTATTCCTCCTGCCAGTAATCCCGTGATTCAATCTGGTCCCATTGCTTCTATTCCTTTTGCTTTATCGGGAACGGTAAATGACACTTCCAAGCGGTTGCATATGGTCAATGCATCTGTATTGCTAAGTGATAATCAGGCTGTCGAAGTAATACCCGGTTTAATTACTGATGGCTTGATTGTTATGTCAGCAACATCAACCATCGACACAGATGGCGATGGAGTATCGGATTACCTGGAGGCATTAACCAATGCGATGCACCCGTTGATTGCAGATGGTCATCTTGATTACGATGGTGACGGATTAACAAACCTCGAAGAAATACTGGCAAATACCGATCCGACCTTAGCTGATTCTGACGCGGACGGTATTCCGGACCAATTCGAAATATTGAATCCGGTTCTCGATCCCCTCGTGGCCGATGGTCATCTGGATTATGATGGCGATGGCCTGACGAATCTACAGGAATACCAGCGCGGCACTGATCTAACCCAGCTTGATACCGATGCAGATGGTATTAACGACGGGGTAGAAGTTAGTATGGGAAGGGATCCGTTAGTGGATCAGGTTGCTCTATGGGCAAACAGCATGTCTCGTCAATTAGCCCTGGTTGTAGACGCATCGACAGTCAACGGCCCCTCTGATTTAACAAACTTCCCGGTATATGTTGACATTATTCATGATGATTTACGGTCAGTATTAAATGGTGGTTTTATCGAATCTGAATCTGGAAACGATATCGCCTTTTTTGCTGGTGATCTGACCACGCTACTCCATTATGAGCTAATTAATTACGACCCGGTTCAGGGAGCGTTGGAAGCATGGGTAAAACTGGATACGTTATCTACGGTTGCTGTGACCGATTTGTACCTGAAATTTGGCAATGTTAATGCAACATTTTCGCTTGAGTCCGGTATGGAGAAGACGTGGAGTTCAACCGGGTTTAATAACTTTCTGGATCTCGACGGAAGAACAGGGGGTGTGACAGAAGACCATTTGACACCTCTCAATGCGATATCTCCCTGGCTGATTTTTCCAAATAATCCGCCATGGATGACCGTAAATAATCAGCCAGATCCATCAGATGACATCATAATCGATAATTACTCGATGGTGCTCGACGGAACCCAGTATCACATGTTCTACAATTACGGCCCGCGGAGCCAATTGGCTGATCTGCGATTGTACCAATTTGGTTATGCCACTGCGCCAGCGCCAGACGCTTTCCCCTGGCAGGTAGAAAACGGTGGTAATCCCATTCCATGTGATTTTTGCTGGTACTGGGCCTATAACTCGCCGAGAGTCAAGCCAGCGATCATTAAAGAAGGGACTACATTTAAAATGTGGTTTTCTTCAGCGAATCCGTATTTCCCCTATGATGGCAGTATTTATTATAAAACATCACAAGATGGGATTAACTGGACTGCAGCGACGAAGGTGTTTTCTCCAAGTGGTGATGTGACAGCATTTGATAGTACTGAAGTGCTCTCTCCGATTGTTATCAAAGATGGGGCCACCTATAGAATGTGGTACTCGGGAGTTAATGGAGTCAATGCTGACTTTACCATTGGTTATGCAACCTCATCCGACGGGATAACCTGGACAAGGGAGAATGCTGGTCAGCCGACAGTCACTATTGCATCCGGTGCCCCGTTTGCAGGACAAATTCATCTCGAGTCGGTCATCAAAGACGGTGATGTGTTCAGGTTATGGTACTCGGGCACTGACGTGGATTTTCATCAGGCAGGGATAAAGCAGGGTAGTATCTCCAACATGATTCCAAATAATATCGGCTACGCGACATCCAAAGATGGGATAACCTGGTCCAAGTATCTTGGTAATCCGATTGTAAGAGATACTGGAGCCACACAGCGTTGGTATGAAACAGTATCGGATCCATATTTTCTGTTGACAGACGATCCTTTTTGGGGAAGCGAAATTGAAATGTGGAACAAGAGGCATTACACCTCAGCCACTGATGCTTACGATGGTGTGTACCATAATCTGATGTTACATCCTTACGTGATTACACCCAATACTCCAGACAAGAGTATCAGGGGGAATGCAGTATCCTTTGGAACAAACAATAATGCACACCTGAATTTTGGATTGCTAAAAGATATCAATGATACAAGAGCAGCCCAAAACTTTTTACTAACAGGTGATTTTACACTATCTACCTGGGTAACTTTGCGCGGGATCACAACCAGTCCAACTGGTGTTAAACGTGTGATAATGGCCAAGGAATCTGCATGTGGCCCATATATCCCGGATAACGAAACTGAAGTGAAAAACTGGGCATTGTTAAATGATGATGCTGGCCAGATCATTTTTGATGTTTACAACTATCGGGCAGATGGTACCGAGAATATATTTACGTTAAATAGTATCCGATTGCTGAATGACTCGTTGTGGCATCAAGTGACGATCACACGTCAATCCGGTGCATACACGTTGTATATCGATGGCGAGATTGACGCTTCTTATACGCCGCCAACGCCATTTGACATATCGTCAAAAACAGCGCCACTAATTATAGGTTCCAGTAATTGTAAGGCGCTATATAATACGGTTAATTTCGAAGGAGGAATCGACGAGGTGTCTTTTTCGGGCGTCGCTCGAAATGATGCATGGATCAAAACCGAGTATTTAATGCATGCTGCCGACTTGCTTCCATCTTTTTTGACAGGTGGGCGAGGTAAACCCGGTGATGCTCAAACCCAGCCATCTGAAGTTGTGGTGCAGTCCAGCCCGGCAGACAATCCACCGATTCAATCCTCTATCGGAGTATCAAGTGTTGTGGGATTGTCAGCGGTTATCAATTGGCAAACGAACAAGCCGGCAACATCGCAAATTTTATATGGTGTTAACAGCGTTAATGATAATCCGCCGCTAGTTAGTAATATATCTGAAACCAGTCACTCTATGGTGATTACCGGACTGGTGCCAAATACAACCTACCAGTATCAGGTGATAAATGCTGACGACATGGGTAAAACGACGACCAGCGGAATCTATACCTTTAAAACAATCAATGCCGCACCCGTTGTAGACGCGGGTCCCGATATTATCGTAGATGAAGGGGGCAACGTTCAGTTGGTCGGATCAGCTTTTGATGAAGATAGCACGATTCAACAAATTGCCTGGTCCCAGATCATTGGTTCAACTATTCCATTGAGCGGGTCCTCAGCATATATTGCGGGATTTACTGCTCCGCAGGTTAATGGTGATCAGGATTATGTTTTTCAATTAACTGTTAAAGACAATTTTGGCGCTGTGGGTATTGACGTAGTCCTGGTTCATGTCGTCGATACAACCGTTGTCGTTCCGAATCAAATGCCTGTTGCAAATATTGGCGGTCCCTATATCGGTGAAGCTGGTTTGGCCATTACTTTCGACGCTAGTGCTTCAAGTGATGCAGATGGAGACGCTCTGACTTATGCGTGGGATTTTGGGGATGGCTCACTAGGTAATGGGGTTGCGCCGGTCCACACCTATGCCCAGGCAGGTAGCTACACAGCTACACTGATTGTCAATGACGGAGTACTCGATTCTCTGCCGATAACAACATCAGTCACGATCGGTACGGTGAACACAGCTCCAGAGTGGAGTTGGCTAGGGTTTCCAGATTTAACTCCTGGCGGCCCCGAGTTTTTGCATACTAATATTCAAGGGGATTTTGTAAGTCCTGTGGCTACCGATGCTGATGGTGACAGCATTACCTACAGGTTTAACTGGGGTGACGGTACCACCGATGATGCATTACCAGCGATATCTGGAACGGGCGTTACGCTTTCTCATTCCTGGACTACAGCAGGTATTTATCAGGTCAAAGTCACCGCGATTGACAGTAGTGGTGCGCAAACAAATGCAGCTAGCCCATTCACAATAAACGGAGAATCTTTACCATTGACTGTGATTGTAGGTGATCCACTCACCATCGATGTGACTCAACCGCGTTACATGTACGCTGTGGGAGAGGCAGGGATGACCACGGTCTTTGGTAACGACGCCAGAGGTACGCCAATCCTTTACGAAGACTTGGGGGGTAATGGCCGCAGCGTCGAGACTGATCGAAATGGTAATACACTTTATGTTGCTAATCCGATAAACAGTACATTGAGTGTCTATAATATCGGTGCAGATGCAGTGAATGGATCGCTGGCATTATTAGAAACTCATCTCACTGCAGCTTATTCGGTGGTGGCTCATCCGATATTGGATGTATTGTTTGTGAGGTCATCGACTTGCATAGATGTCTATGATATTCAAGCTGATGGTACATTGATCAAACGTGATATTGCCAGCGTATGTGGCCTGATCCCTGGTGTGCCAACAGGATTTGATGTTGATCCTGGCGGTCAATATCTGGTCGATACCAGTGGCGATTTTAATTCAGCGGAAGTTCAACAATCAGTTTATGCACTAGATGTAATTGATGGAACGCCTTATTTAATTGAGTCCGTCGTCAATGTATCTTCTCCTTCATGGCAAACCATGGGGATTGCCTTTGGCCCTCAAGCCAATGGGACAGTGACTTTATACCTGATCCAACCCGGGGGCATAACAGTCAGTGCTGTATCGTTGGCCGGCTTTACCGAGATACAGCGTGTTGAAGATCCAGCGATCGCGCAAGAACTCTCATTGGTCGTTGACCCACAGAATAAATTTCTCTATGTAGCCAGTTACGGTGTGTGTCAACCGGGACAATGTACAGGAGACCTTAACCACCCAGCATGGCGCGGTAATATTAGTGTCTGGAAAATAAACAACACAACAGGTGCAAATTTTGGCGCGATTTCCCAGATTGCAGGGTCGCCTGTGGCATCCGGCTTTTACGAACCCTCCGGATTTCAGGGAACAATTGGGCGAAAAAGTCTAATTTTCGATCCGACAGGTAGCTTGCTCTATTTTGCGGGTAGCAAGGCAGTGTGGACTTACCAGGTCAATCCGGCTACTGGCGATATCGCCGCAACCAATGTTGTAGATTCAACTGGTGTGATCAAGTCTCTGACGCTGGGTCGTCGATCCAATAATGTGCCACCAACCATTGTGATTAACGCTCCGTTATCTATCGAGACAACCGGTTTACCTGGCAGCGTCCAGTTGGATGCCAGCTTGTCCACCGATGACGTTGCGATCGCCAGTTATCAATGGGAACAAATATCAGGTCCCCCAAACCAATTGTTGCCGATCAGTGGTGCTAATACTGCAATTGCAACAGTGACGACTCCTGATACTGTTACAATCAGCGCTGACTTTACATTTCAAGTCACCGTGACTGACACAGAAGGCGCAATCAGCACAGCGAGTGTCATCGTTACTATTTTGCCACCGAATTTCCCACCCGTCGCTGATCCTGGCAACGGTGGCGTACCGTATACCGGTATTGTAGGTGATCTGATCGGATTTGATGGTAGCGCATCCTGGGATCCTAACGGTGATGTTATACAGAGCTACACCTGGGATTTTGGTGATGGATCGATCGGAGTCGGTGTTTCTCCCACCCATGCGTATTTGGCTGCGGGCACGTATACAGCCACATTGAATGTTAACGATGGTGTCTATGACTCAGGGCCTGTAGCGATAGCTGTCGAGATCACCGCCCCACCAGTAATAGGGGGCACGGTAGACAATGTGATATTGGATCCGGCGAGTGCGACGGTATCGGTTAACGCGGTGCAGACGTTGACGGCGTATGCCGAGAACACGACAGGCCAGGATCTGGATTCGGTGACAATCGAGTATAACTATCCGGCGGGTGTAACGCTCAGTAACATCCAGGCAGCCGATGGTGCCACGCAGATGATGGATGATCCGGGCAAGCTGCGCGTTCGATTCCGCTGGCGTGCAGGCGACCCGATAGTTAATGGTCCTAATGCGGGCAGCAATTCACCGGGTGTTGCAGCGGGAGAAAAACTGTGGGCGAGCTTCGATGTGAGCGGTAATAACACGGGAGACTACCTGATTACACCACGCAAGATTCGTTATACCGACCTGGGTGGTAATCGCATTACGGGTAGCAGTAATGATGCAATGGTGAGTGTTATTCAAGGCACGCCAGTGAACGAGCCACCGATTGCGATAGTGGGTGGACCCTACAATGGAACGGCTGGAACATTTATTGGATTCAATGGTACGCAGTCATCGGACCCTGAAGGGGCGCCAATAACGTATGCCTGGGATTTTGGAGACGGTATGACAGGATTTGGTGCAGTACCGAATCATGCCTATAGTGCAGTGGGCAGCTATACAGTGACATTGGTGGTTAACGATGGCGTACAGGACTCGGCGTCGTCGAGTACCACCGTGACAGTTGTGGCAGCGAATACTGCACCGGTAGCGAATGCAGGTGGACCATACAGTGGTGATACCGGAACCGCGATTGCATTTGATGGTACACAATCCTCAGATGCCGATGGAGATGCGTTGACGTATGCATGGAATTTTGGCGATGGCAGTACCGGGACAGGTGCCAACCCGAGCCATGCTTATACAGCAGTGGGTAACTACACGGTTAGCTTAATCGCTAATGATGGTACAGCTGACTCGGTAGCCTCAACAGCAACGGTAACCATAACAGCGCCAGCGAATACAGCACCGATTGCGAACGCAGGCGGCCCGTATGGAGGCAAGGCTGGGACGCTGATCACATTTGATGGCTCATTATCGAGTGATCCGGATGGAGACGCATTGAGCTATGCCTGGGACTTTGGAGATGGCACGACAGGGACAGGTGTAAATCCTGGTAAAGGATTTGCCGAGGGGATCTATACAGTGACGTTGGTAGTATCGGATGGGCAACTGAATTCAGCGCCATCGACGACGACCTTAACGGTGACGGCGGCGAACGTTGCGCCAAGGGCGATACCGGTAATCAGTCCGAACCCTGCAGTAGCCGGTCAGACAGTGACCTTGGATGGCAGTGGATCGACAGATGACACGGGCATAGTGAGTTACCTTTGGGAATATACGGGGACGCAAGCGGTGACGATAGCGAATCCGACCGCGGCGACGACGACATTTACCGCGCCGGCTGTGACGGTGCAAACGTTAATGACGTTTCGCTTGACGGTGATAGATGGTGATGGTGCGGTGGATGCAAGGATAGCGCAGGTTGGGATTGATGTGGCTAATACCGCACCGGTAGCGGTGGTGGGTGGTCCCTATAGTGGAGATGTCAATACAGCGATTGCATTTGATGGTACACAATCCTCAGATGCCGATGGAGATGCGTTGACGTATGCATGGAATTTTGGCGATGGCAGTACCGGGACAGGTGCCAACCCGAGTCATGCTTATACAGCAGTGGGTAACTACACGGTTAGCTTAATCGTTAATGATGGTACAGCTGACTCGGTAGCTGACTCCGTGACAGCGATGATTACCGATCCAGTGATTCAGAGCCCAGCTCAGGATATTACCTGGACTGATCTGGTTGGAGTAGTGGTAGAAGGGACGATTTTGCGTAAGACAGCTGCACGAGGCTGGAATGGCGGTGCAGCATCGCTTCAGAATATTACCGCTGATGGGTATATAGAATATATCACTGATAGTATTAATTACCGTGTCTTTGGACTATCTGATGTCAATGTTGATGAAGGCTATATAAATATAGATTACGCAGCCTATACATTAACGGATCAGACGTTACGTGTATGGGAGAATGGCGTACAGAAATTCTCTACAAACTATACTGTCGGTGATGTCGTTAGAGTAGAGAGAACAGGCGGTACCGTCGTCTATAAACAGAACGGTACAATTATATACACAAGCCTAATACCATCCACAGGTAATCTGATTGCAGATGTCGCGTTAATCAATGTTGATTCGACGATACCTAACGCGGTTATTAGTGGAGCAGGTGCGTCATCTCCACAGCAGCAAAATACGGTTCCACTAGCCAATGCCGGTGGTCCATACAGTGGTGAGGTTAATGCAGCGATCATCTTTGATGGATCACAATCAACTGATGCCGATGGCAATGCGTTGACCTATGCATGGAATTTTGGCGATGGCAGTACCGGAACAGGTGCTAACCCGGCTCACAGTTATGTGACAGCTGGCACCTATACGGTGAACCTGACAGTCAATGATGGTCAGGTGGATTCAGCTACCTCAACCGCAACGGTAAACGTTGCAAATCCGCCGCCTGCAGTAGGTGGTTCAGTAGACAATGTGATATTGGATCCGGCGAGTGCGACGGTATCGGTTAACGCGGTGC
>JBHHVB010000025.1:0-31201 GCA_046754065.1 Gammaproteobacteria bacterium | reverse complement strand
TCACTGCACCATCACTGCCGTCACTGGGAACCGGGACAAAGGCCACGCTCAACGTCTGGCTTGCCGCCAGCACATTGTTCGTTTCATAAGTCTCGATTTCTGTATTGCCACTGTCCGCTATTGCGCCGATATAATAAACACCCGGTGTCAGTGTCGCCGGAATAGTAACAGCTGTACTATCAACACTACTGCCCCCACCCGCCAGGCTGGTGATTACACGGCTACCAATGAGTAAATCCGATGTCGTGATCGTGCTATCGGCTGACAGGTATAACCCGACCGTGAATGAACCTGATGCGACGCCACTCAGGTTTTGCACCGTATTGCTCAAATTAAACGTCTCTCCAAGCACTGCGCCGCCGGGAGCGCTGATGGCACTGATTGTTAAATCCGGTATCTCCACCACATTGATCGATCCCACGCTAGTCACGAGATTGTTATCCTCATGAACCTCGGCTATGGCACTACCGGCGTCCACCGACGCTACTATCCAGTAATCTGTATTGCTCGGCGTAGCATTAGGAATTGTCAGCGTCGCATTTTTTGTGACAGTAGCTGAACTGCCCAGTTCGGCATCGTTAACCGTTGTACCGGTTACCGGTGTCAGTAGGATATCAGCACCGGTGGCCGGAGGAACCGGTCTAAGATAAAACGAAACATTAAAAGCGCCCGGATCAGGGGTTCGGGGATTACTCACAGTATAATTCACAACAATATTATTTCCTGCCGGAGATGCCGTTGGCATGACTGTATCTCCCACGCTCAACGCAACCAGATCCGGTGCGTCATTAATCGTGATAGTGCCGGCATCAAAAAAATTATTGGTCTCTTCAGTTTCGGTAACGACACCTGTTAGATCCGCCTGTAAATAATAGTGGTGTATGCCGGTTGATAATGTTGGTATATCAGGTAAATGAATATTGGCACTTGCAGCATCAGTTGCACCTGGCACCAGTGGCACTGTGCCTACCGTACGACCTCCGATACTTACTTTATTGTTGGCATCGGGGTATGTCGTATACACCCTGGAGTTTAAGTGCTGCTGCACTGTGGCCAGATCAAGTGCAATATTGTAAACGGCCACTTCATCAATCTGACCGTCAAATCCGTACAGGTTTGCAGAAGCGCCACCAGGCGGATACGCACCAATTGCCAAAGGCAAGCTCGTATCAGTGTGCGTAGCCGGCGCGCCGCTTGCACCATCCGCGGAAGCAGACAAGGCCCCGTCTACATACAGCTTCATCACACCATTATCGTAGGTTGCCACGACATGGTGCCAGGTATTGGCTTGAATTGCCGGTCCATAGATATATTTATAAGTCCCCGCCCCCCCTACTTTAAATGCAATATTGGGACTGGTTAGAAACTCCAGTGAAAAGCCATCATTTGAATTCCAGACACCATGTGTTGCCGCGACAACACTCGCTATATTTCCAGCAACTTTTCGATTAATCCATGCCTCGACAGAAAACGTCTGCCCAAAACTGATACTCGACCCCGTATATGCCGAACCGGTATTATTCGCATCCGGGGAGGTAAAATTGCCGGCTAATGAATATTTGCCTGTGGTAAATCCGACTGCACCAGTACCATTTGACCGTGATGTCAAAACCAGATTGTTTGAAGTACTGTCATTCCAGTCATTATCCAGATGCCATAGTCCAACCAAACCGGGTGTAGGTAACCCAGGGGCGAGGAAGTATCCGACGTCAAAGGCTGTTGTTGTATCCGCATAACTTCCCGACGACTGATCATTGAGATTGACAACTTCTTCATTAATAGTGATATCAGTATCAAGGTACGCGATAGCCGGCCCGTTCGCTGACTGCATTTTAAGATCAGGGTAAACATAACCATACCTGAGGAGTGTTACATCATTATTCCCCGCGCTGCTACCCAGTTCGCTTTTACCTGCTACGATCACGTTCCCTCTTGAGTTGGTCGCAACGCTCGATGCCTGGTCCGAACCACCATTATCGTAACTCAAAAGATCCAGCTGGTTTCCGGTTGCACCGTCATAACGAAATGTCTTGATATCATAATCAGGAACACTATTGGTATCCTGTGCACTTCTTCCAGTCACGACAACATTCCCGGTACTGTCCAGTGCAATATCAGTTACTTCATCGATACCGACATTGTCATATCGTTTCACCCAGTCTTCCGTACCGGATGCGCTATAACGTATCGTCACATAATCGTTATCCACCCCATTGGCGCTGGCGCCCGCTACGTATGCATTAGCTGTACTATCAACCGACAAAGCTATGGGATCATCCTGACCGCCATTGTCATACCGTGCGAACCATAACTGTTGACCATTGGTCACATCATACTTGACGGTATAGATATCACTATTATTGGTACCGGTGACATATATCAATGACTCGGTTGGATCAAGCGCAAGCGCCTTCAGTACACCATTGGTCGCAAATGTTTTGGCCCAGTTCAGATTCAGAACAGACGGATCCAGTTTCAAAGGATCCTGGTCATACCGTCGAGTTATATAATTACGGTTGGACGAAATCTTTTGTGTTGATCCAATGTAAACGTTTCCGTAGCCGTCATTCCCATCAACTTCGATTGCAACGGGCCTTGTCCACACGGTATCGCCTGTCTCTCTTTTGACCCATAGCTGCGTCCCATCGGCTGATGCATACTTGACTGCCGTGATTTCAAATTCCACGGAATTTTTACCGCTTCTTCCCGCGACATACACATTACCCGCCGCATCCACCTCAATCGAGGTTGGCTCATCATCGTATCCATTATCATAACGTTTGGCCCACAACTGGTTACCCCAGGTATCGTATTTAATCGTGACAAAGTCGTTGTCGTATCTTCCGGGCAGGTTGGTGACACTGCGGCCAGCTACGTAAATATTTCCACTGCCATCCAGATGAATGGCGACACCCACATCGCTGTTGCCGTTATCGGGATAAACCTTTTCCCAGTCCCGGCTACCCTGGTTATTATATTTGATCGTGACAATGTCTTTATTGAGACTATTATTGGTTACACTACCTGTCACGTAGACATTGCCGGTGCTGTCACTGACGATTGCCAGTGCCTCGTCATATCCTTGCGCAGCAGTATCGTATCTGTCTACAGACAACTGCATGAAATCACCAGGCAAGGCGGCCATTACGTTACAAGACGTAAATACGCTTACTAGAATAGTAGCGAAAGACATTTTCACCCCGTTAACACCGGTATGCTTGCCTATCTCTTTTGCCAGATTTCTCACACTAAACATAATCGTTTACTCTTAATTGAATTCACTAACTAACGTTGCTGATCCAATAGTTTGATCAGTTGCAACTAGGGTGGCGGAGACCAATAATTATTTGCTTCCTGTCCCGGCCTGAAAAAACTTGCCCAATCAACCGTTGATGCATCGAAACTGGGCCCATCAATATAGGTATAGGATCCGCCACCACCTGCATCACAATCCGGACAGGTACCCGGTATGTACATCCACCGTCCCGCGGTCACATAGTTAACGTCTGAATCAGTCGCCATATCCCACGAAGCCGAATCTGCCGGCACAGCAGGATCCTTCAGATTTAAGGTGTTGGTGACATCCGCCCTTGTTCCAATATCACCAACGCCGATACCCGTCATGTCAGCAATAAAGGTGCTATTGATTTCGCCATCATTGACATACTGGGTAACCCGGTGCTTCATATCGAACAATGGCTTGTAGACTTCCATCGTCATTTCCGCATCAAACACAACCTGTCGCATGATGACTTTACCCGGGTTTTCCGAACCCATCCCGTTCGGCACACTGAGTGGATTAGATCCACTACATCTACGTGCAACAATACCACCACTACAACCCCCGGTATTCATCGCAGCAGCCCTTCTGGCCCCGGTCTTTTCGACATATACCTCAAGCGCAAAACCTTCGAACTGGTCTCCGATTATTTGGTGCCAGTATTCCTGTCCGCCAATATTCACAACCTCAGACATTAACGATCCAACAGTTACATTGTTCTCGGTTGCACCGGAGCCGCCTGGAGAAGGACCAAGTTGTTTTTGCCAATTCAGTACGGGTTCTGCCGATGCCGCATTCGTCAGTACAAGAACAGTCAACATTGCTAGTGATGAACCAACTGACAATTCGCTATCTTTTCGTGCTCTGATTATAACGATGACCAAACCAATGCCGAGGAACAAGACAAACACAAACTCAATAGACCCACCGCCACCTGACGTACTGGCTGGTGTATTATTCACTGGCTCTATCACCCCGACTGCACCAGGGTCTTCTATTTCGTAGTTAACCATGCCGTCGATATCGTTGGGTCCGCCGTCTTCAATCATCAACTGAATGCAATAGTAACCAGCCGTTAATCCTGCGGTATAAGCTGCATGTCCTGGTAACGGACAGATACCCGGTTCTCCCGGCGCTGAATAGATCGCATTATTTACATCGACAACGAAATCCTGCCAACCTGTCGCAGCAAAATATTTGCGGTAACGGGCGCCGGTCGGAATTGCCTGTTGTTGTGGTATGACTATGCGAACTGATTGACCACGCAATGGTAATCCTGTCACCTTGAAACTGTAGTTATTCAGATGAGGTATCGAGTCCAGACCATTCAGGCCAACGGTACCTTCGCTGCCCCCATAGGTTGCGATATCCAGATCCGTTACATAGGCTGCATCACTGCCAGTGACAAAAGAGGTACCACCAAGGGCCAATGTCAGACCTTCATCCACCCGCATCAGATAGGAAGTCGTATTGAGTGGCTGCGTTTGCAACATGTTATTAGCCAGCAAGTTCGTATCCAGATAGTCGGGGATGCCATCACCATCTGTATCGGCGGTTCCTTCAACATTGTCAGCCATCCCGTCTCCATCGCTATCGGCTGATGTTAATACCGGTGCAGTTGCGACCACGTGCAGCAGCATCTCAACGCTCGTTGCCAACAAAGCCGGGCTATCATCGGTGACTGTCAATCTGATCGCATAAAATCCCTCGTTTAAAGAAGTTGGATCAAATGTAAACGTTGTCGGATCAGCATCGATATCAACCAGGTTGTTATTGCTTGCACTCCAGTCATAGCTATGATTGTCGCCAATATTCACATCCGTCACGGTTGTCGAAACAATCACGTTACCGTCTGTCTTCACAACAAGATGTGTGTTGACTCCACCTTGTACTGTTGACAGCTTCACAGATGGCGCAACCTCAAGATCAGTCAGATGAACAGTGTGCGTACTCCGGATACCAGCCGACGCATTGGTGGGTGTTCCCATCGAGACAATAATCGTCTCATCACCTTCACTGGTGCCGTCGGCCACGGTACTGAAGGTGAAGCCACCTGTTGTACCGGCATTAATCACGATCGATCCGTCGGCCGCATCATGATCATCAGGATTGATTGCTGTACCACTGATTGTATAAGGAATAGTCACCGGATAGGCGTTAGCCGCCCGGCTTAAGGTTACGTTTACCGCTGCTGCGGTGCCTTCTTCAACCTTCTGGTCAATCGCAAAATTTGCGGAAACGGCGCTTTCGTCATCGGTAATCACGACAGCTGCAGAGTAAGGCAGGTCTATCTGATAGAAAGCGTTTGGAACCAGCGTCATCAACGCTGCCTCGTCATTTTCGACCAGACCATCATCAATCGGCGTTAACGTGACATCGACACTGTTATTGCCTGCAGGAATGATCGCGCTTCCCAATAAGTCGTTATAGTCATTCGCATTCGTCGCTGAACCAGCCATACTGTAGATAACTGTCAATGGGCTGGCAGTAGAGCCGGTGCGAGAGATTGTAAATACGCCCGGATCCGGCGTTGCGGCCTCAGCGGCGAGTGCATCGTTGGCAAGAATTGAGACGCGAGGCAGTTCAATCACGTCATCGTCCTGATTCGTCACGGAAATGTTGGCAGCATCAATATTTTGATAATCCGGGCCAACGCTTCTGGCCGGGTTTGTTACGATGGTAAAGTCGATATCACCATCGACCTGACTATCATCCAGACCGCTTATCGTCACGGTCTGGGGTGTATTCCAGTTAGTCGTCAGGAAGGTCAACATCGATGTTGATATTGACCCTTCCGAGTCATCACTGCTAAACAGGTCGATAAATACCGGTTGCGCAGGTTGACTGGTGAGCTGCACATTAAATGACGCTGTACCACCTGCCTCGGTCGTAACAAGCCCCGATACCGGTGTTACCAAAATACCCCCTGATGTTTCATCATCGACGATGACCGCTGTGGACTGGATCGATGAAGACAACATATAGGCCAAATCATTATTAATCGTAACGGTGACTGTTTCGATACCTTCAGTGAGTGCGTCTCCCAATGTAACAAGGCTAAATGTCGCGCTCACCTGACCGGCCGGAATCGTGACGTTACCCGACAGGGCCACAAAATCTGTTCCGGATGTTGCGCTTCCCGAAACGCTGTAATTAACAACTAGCGGTGAAGCAATATCACCGGCCCTGGCAACCAGAAACGTTGCCGTGTCACCACTGTTCTCGACAGCAGTTCCATCCAGCGTCGTGACCCAGACCATTGGCTTGCCAACCACATTGAGCGCAGTTTCATATTCAACAGAAACGTCGTAGAGTTTTGGTGTTCGCGCACTGTTTGTAGAGTTCAGAATCACCTTGTATTGAAAATAGCGATCAGCCACGCCGTCTGCATGAATCGCATTAATTGCGGTGCCCGGTGTTTCATAATAGTCAAACGTCGAATTCGGGCCGTACCACGCACTCCAGTCAGCGGGGTTTGTGGATCCATTAGGTGAGGTACGCAGTTGAAATTTCACACTGGTACCGGTTGGCGTGTCCGCAGTCCAGGTCAGGAGTTTGATCAGATTCTGGTCATGCTCACTATCAAACACCGATGATATTAATTCCGCGTCCTGGGCTGGATACTGGTCCAGGCGGATAGATATATCATTGAGTCGTGGTGTTTTGTCTGCAAATGTCTTATTGATGCCGGTATCTATCGGCGCGACAAAGGTTACGTTCGGCGTATAGGTACCATCAGCACCGTTATTACAACAACCCGCGAAAACACCTCCATTAAGATTAATCGTGCCGGTATTGGAGATGGTTGCAGCCTCAATGTATATACGACCACCGCTACCACCTTCACCACCATTGGATGCAGTGCCTGCAGACGGACCACCACTTCCACCAGTCGCCAGGATTGAACCCTGATTAACGACGCCACTGGCATGACTACTGATCAGAAAGATCCCGCCACCCGATCCACCGCCGCCACCAGGTTTCGAGTAGGTATAACTTCCGGCACCACCATTACCGCCGTTAGCACTTATCAAACCAGTGGCACCAATTGTAATAGCGCCATTAGCCGCGATCTTGACAGCGCCACCGCCGCCACCACCACCGCCTGGGCTCCGGCCGCCCCCTACGTTGCCATAACCACCACCACCCCCCGATCCACCGGCATTCAGTGGCCAGACATACTCGGAAAAATCTGGAAAATTGTATTGCCCTTTGGTCGGCGCACCGCCGTCATTCCCAAAGCTACCACCACCACCACCAGCACCGGCAGTATAGCCTCCACCTTGCCCAAATCCATTCTCACTGTTTCCTCCACCAGCACCACCGCCTGCACCAGCTAATCCCCCAGTACCACTACCGAGGCCATCCTCTCCGTTTAGTAATAGAGAACCATCTATTGTCACCGCTCCTTCGACAAATAGCGTGAGTGCTTCCGTACCGGTTATTTTTACCGTCGCGTTTGCCGGAATCGTAAAACTGTCATAACGGTGTACACCGCCGGGTAATTGCGTGATGCTTCCGGGAACCGCATAAAAATGACCTTCACCAACTTCTGCGGGTGAAGGAGAGACCATTTCGACCTTGTATTGAAAATAACGATGCCCATCCTGGACATAGCTCAAAGCGCTGATGTCTGAGTTATTTGTTGCCAATGACCAGTTCGTTCCGCGATCACTACAGTCCGTAAGCGAACAACTCCTTACATAAACAGCCAAACTGGCACCAGTCGGTACAACCTCGCTCCAGTTGATTTCCGACCAGGCACCGGAACCACTGAACTGGTGAATGGCCGATATATAATTCCCTGTCTGCGGAAAATTGGTACTACCAGCCAATATGGATCCACTTGAACCATAAGCGCCAATACCACCCGGGTTGCCACTAGCGCTCGATGTCCCCCCATTGACATTGATCGTACCCTCAACAACGGATTGACCGGTAGGTGCTGTCAGCAGTATCCGGCCACCACCACCACCACCACCACCATAAGAATTTGACCCTCCTGATACAGGCCTACCATTTGATCCATTACCACCTATCGCCTGAATGAGTCCATTATTGACAACGCCCTGAACGCCGTAAAGATTGACGCTGCCACCTGATCCGCCACCAGCGCCCCCGTGACCACTGCTTGTACCCGTACCACCGCCACCGCCGTTCGCAGTGACCACACCTGACGGGCCGATCGTAATAGATCCTTCTGAAAGAATGTGTACAGCGCCACCGCCACCTCCGCCTGGTGCGCCAATACTCCCTGATCTATTGCCGCGATAACTACCACCGCCACCGGAACCACCCTGATTTAGAGGAAACACAAACTCAGAAAGTGCCGCATTATTGTAGACGCCGCCACCGTCACCACCGTTGACATAAATGGTATCTACTGCATCGCCACCATAACCGCCGAATCCACCGCCCCCACCAGCAGCATTGTTACTTTTGCCACCACCACCGGGACCCTGACCATTAGTCGCACTGATACCAGCCTCCTGTCCACGCCCGCCATCAAATCCACCCGGCCCACCATATCCACCTATTCTCTGGTCAAGACTCGTTTCACCGTCAGCATGTAACTGCCCGTCGATAACCACGTTACCCTTTACCTTTAGATCGAGAGGATTATTAGCGCCGGTATAGACACTGCCTGTCCCTTTGACCGTTACACTATGCCCTGCCCTGACCGTGAAAGACGCGAAATTGAATTTTCCGGAATGATTGATTTCATTGGTATAGATTCTTATATCAGGCGCGACACCTACGATGCCTTGAATGGAAATACCATCATACGTTGCGGTATCGAATATAAAACCACTCTCGGGATCCGCTTCAATGCCGGTTAACGGATTCGAATTATCAAGCAGCAGAGAGGCCGCGTCGCCGCTACCCGAGACAGTCATATTTGTCTGGGTAGCGCCAGTTAGACTAAATCCGCGCTCTGTCGTGCTGTCGTCAGTTTGCAGCCAGGTTTCAGATGATGTTGCCGCCAGTTTCAGTACACCAGGCTCGCTGTTAAAATCGAGCAATGGACTGATACTGCCGGCGGTATCCCAGCCAGTCTGGTTAACGGTATCGTTGGCACCGCAACTCACGCCGTTCCATATACCTCCGGTTAAAGTACAGGCGAAAGAACTGATGGGTATACCGTCTTTCCAGTCGCTGTTCTGGAACAGACTATTATCAGTATTCGTCACGGTGACATCGACGACAGATAGACCGTTATAGTTCGTGTCAGAACCACTGGATGCGGTTATGACAATCGTATAGTCAACCGGACCATCTTCTATGGTGTCATTAAATCCGGTAATGGTGACGGTCTGTGGAATATTCCAGTTACCGCCGACCCCGCTTGTCCCCCCACCGGTAAAGGTGAACTGCTTCGAAGCCGGGACAATAATATCGCCTTCTGTCAGATCGCTGCTCAGCAGATCAATGATTACCGGACCGGTTGGTTCAGAATCAAGAACGACACTAAAGCTTGTCTGCGCGCCAATTTCAGACGTCACTCTACCTGCCGTTGGCGTGACCGTTACCCCGACTACTGATACAGTATCATCATCCGTATTGATCAGACTGACATCTGACACCGCAAGATTGTCATAAGCCGGGTCTCCAGCGCTAGAACTTGTCGTGATTATTGAATAGGCGACATTCCCATCGAAAGATACATCATCAACACCGGTAATCGTAACGGTTTGGTCAACATTCCAGTTACCGGGAAGAAAGGTCAATTGTCCGGACACCGGTGTTGTTACATTACCCTCGGTTGTATCACTACTGACCAGATCGATCGTAACAGTATCGAATGGTTCGGAGTCCAGTCTGACCGTAAAAGAAGCAGTAGTACCCGTCTCAGAGGTCGTCAGACCACTCACTGGATTGATGGTCACACCAACGGTATCGGCATCGTCCAGATTCACCAGGCGGATCGTGGGCATTACAACCGCGCTATAAAATGGGTCAGTTGTTGACGCGGTCAAGGTTACCGAGTAATTCACGTCACCATCATCAAAAAAATCATTTTGTCCTGTAACAGTGAGCGTCTGCGGCGTATTCCAGTTACCTGAGGGTCCTCCGGTAAATAACATTGACGGTGTTGACAGAACGCCTTCGGTGCTGTCGCTGTTGGCAAAATTGATTGTCACATCGACGGTGGGCTCTTTTTCCAGCGCTATATTGAAGACCGCTGTACCACCGGCCTCTGTTGTTGAAGACACCGAGTAAGGAATACCATTGACGCCGGCAATAATAGTCCCGTCGTTTCCCAGAACTGCCCCACTGCCCCCTGCTGTCTGGAACGATACAGCATGACTACTGACTGATGAGGTACTGACATAGATACGGCCACCACCACCACCACCGCCTTTATAGCCAGCATTACCGTTACCATTTCCCCCATTCGCCCGGATAACACCACTGCCAGCCAGTATGTCCGCGTTTAAATAGATTCCACCACCTGATCCTCCACCACCACTCGCAAGGTTAACTGCACCATCACCACCGTTCGCGCTGATCGTGCCGTTAATGGTCGCGGTACCCGAAACCATCAACTTGATCGCCCCTCCGCCAGCACCGCCAGCCAGACTGGTTGTCGTTCTCCTGCCTATACCACCACCACTACCCTGATAAGGCGTGATCACCGATCCACCATTTAACAGGTCCGCGGTGCCATATGCATTCCCACCAATCCCTGCATTCGCGCCAAGTTCACCATTACCACCGGCACCACCATAACCGCCACCGCCACCGCCGTAATACCAACCGGTATTAGTAACATCTCCACCTTCACCAAACCCGGCGATCGATGCGGTCGTGCTGCCTTTGCTGACACAGGAGGTCACCGTATAGTCATAACTCTTCGAACTGCCGCAACCATAGCCGTCAGCACTGATTGTGCCAGTTACATTTAGTATCGTGACATTGATGCTCGAATAGGTCGTGTTCGCATTTAATTGCAATGTGCTAGCAACATCCAGCTGTGTCGCTGTTAGCACACTGTCTCCATTCATGCGAAGTGTTCCGCCAGATATATTTAGCGTTGTTGGCACACTAACGTTGCCGCTGACATTGCTTAACCCACCATTGATGTTCAAACTGTTATCGACAGTCAAGTTCCCTGCGACAGCAATATTATTAGAGATGGTCGTTGCATTGACCACATGCGCATTCCCGGACAAGGTCATCGTGCCGCTACCGCCTGCATTGATCACCGATAATGTCGTGAAATTCATCGTGCCATCGTTACTGCTATCCAGCGTATCGGTCAGACTGCCAAAACCACCCACTATGGCATTCGGCATTGCCGCAGTATCTGTGACTACTACCGATCCAACGCTACCATTTCCACTATTTGGTCCCCCACCTTTCGCTCCACCTTGCGCACTGTAGCTACCTGTATAGTTGTTCGCCGTCGTGTATTCGATATAGATACGGCCTCCGCCGCCTCCACCGCCTCCGTAGTTACCATTTACACCACCATTACCGCCATTAACTGTCATCAAGCCGGTCGTACCTGCCAGCGAATCAGCGATGATCTTGATGCTGCCGCCTGATCCACCACCACTGCCATAACCACCAGCGTAGATTCCATCACCACCATTCGCGCTAATCGTGCCGTTATTCGTTAACGTACCTGATACCTGTAAAAGGATTGCACCACCACCGGCACCACCAGCCTTATTGCCCGCGACGTTTTTACCCCCACCACTACCCAGCATCATCACCGCAAGGTCAGCACTACCATATCTGTTACCACCGACGCCTCCGCCACTGTTTGTTGCACCACGCCCACCGGCTCCAGCGTAGCCAGCACCGCCACCACCACCCAAGCTTGCAGTATCATCCGCCCCCTCTCCAAAACCAACGTAGTTGGCTGTGCCATTATTGATACATCCGCTATTCGTACCCGTATTGAAACTCGTCGTCGATCCACAGCCAAATCCGTTTGCATCTATAAGCGCGTTGGAATCAACGACAACATCGGTGGCAATAATTGAGACATAGGTATTTGCAGCATTTGCAGCAATCTTTGAACCCGCACCTGTCACCGTCAGCGTACCGTTTACTGTAAACGTGATATCACCGGTCAACGTTAGAACGGATCCACCATCAATCGTTACATCACCTGTACAACTGTAATCCACTGTATGAGAAGCAGGAATACCGGCACAGGTGTTAGTACCTGTGATAGCGGCGTATGATGCTATTGAGCTAAAACCAAGAACCAGAAGTAGAAAAAAAGAAAGGAATAGTGAAACATCAGAGACCGTGTTCCGGAAAGTTGAAGCAAATGGGAAACAAGAACGGAATCTTAACCCATTTTTGCAATAGAAGCGTCTGCTTGCTTTTTTAATTAATTGCATAACTCCCTACTTCAAGTAGATCTACATGCGCATTTACATTGGGCTAGAATCTGCGCCGGTGAATCCAGACGCAAGAACAGGAACGACCGGATAATCTGGCCAAGACTATCTGGCAAAGTTTCAAAATATAGAGGTTCCTTTCTAGCTCACTTAGCTTATCGGCGAGGGGGGGGGGATTCTTTAATATATACGCCAGAATTACTTAATAACTAATTGATAATTAGTATGTTTTATCGATATAGCCGGGAGAGTTTTTGCTTATGGAACATCCCTTACAATCCTGATCGCATGTAAGGTATTTTTAACGCCCAAAGCTGGATCGCCGTTAAAATAATCGACTATCCAGCTATGGGCCGGACTACTGGTCACTGGACTGGAGGTCCAATAAGATTGTGCTGGTGCATTAGGGAATAGCGTCAAATTCACCGCCGGATCGACACAACTGAATTCAACCAGCGATAACGATTCCTTGATATTCGGTAAACGCCAGTCGGCATATCCTGCATATCCGTCAATATTATTGATTGAATCGACATGCTGTAGTGCACTTTGCCAACCGTAAGTTAACAGGGCACCATTAGAACAAACTGAGCCGCTGAGCCCTTCTGAACATTGTTTCCACATGAGACCCGTCCGGTTATCCGTTACAGTGCCATCCAGGTTGTTCGTATACCTGCTTGAGGGCGCTTGAGCATCGATAGCTGAAGAACATGTCTGCGCAATCACAATGCTTGAATTGAGCATCAGACATACAATAAATAGTTCTCTCAACTTGTTCACCTTTTCACCCTATCCACCACAATTAATTGCCAGTCACCAGGCGGACATTTAGATTTAGACTTTTCAAACTATAGGCAACATCACCATTGGTGAAATTAATATGCCACGCACTATTTAGGTTGCCCCCTATCGAGAAGACAGCATCATATGGGTCCGCGTAACTCAAACTCGTCCAATATGATGCGGATTTCGTATTAGGAAATATTTCATTATCGATTGCCAGACTGTTGCTGCTGTAGTCGACGATGGATTGCATCTCAGCTACTGTTGGCAGACGCCAGCCCGTCTTCCCGCATAGCCCCTGTCCACTATTGAGCGCGTTTATAGCAGAGATGTATGCCTCTGTGTCACAATCACTCGAATTAATACAGAAACCTCCATTGGGTGTCCCGGCTACGCCACCATTGCTCATGTTGTCGGTGTTATACCAGCTATAGGTGTGACTGTTATGTTGCAGATTATTTACATTTACTTTTTTTATTTCCCAGGTCAGTTGGGTCACATTATCATAGACACACGACCAGGCTTGTGTCGCATAAGGCTTTGTCTGATCAGCGAGAGCTGAACCAGCTGAATCCAGTTTTGTAAAATCAAATCCTGAACGACCCACACCAACTTTTATTGTGACCGTAGTATCTCTACCCTTGTCAGCATCCTGATTAACAAAACTCGCCTGAGGACAACTCAAATTATTACTACCGGCGTCACCGCATAGTTGTATACCTGTATCATTTAACAACGGATCATTATCAGAGATGTTGATAGTGTGAATCACATTCGTTCCCCGATTAGCATAATCAGGAAGTCCCATTGTCAGAATAATAGACTCACTTCCTTCGGTATTGACATCGTCTACGAGTGTAAAAGTGAGATTTGATTGGGTGGTGCCATCTGGAATAATAATCGAACCCGATGCCAATCCCGTATAGTCCGTACCTTGCAATGCGGACCCGGAAACGGTATAAGGCACCGTAACGGGAGTAGTTGTCGCGGCAGACAATGAAACCGATACTGTCACCTGTCCGGTTCCTTCTGATAGTAACTGCGAAGCCACTGCAAACTGCACAGCAGGTTCAACGGGTACATTGATATTGATAGATTCATTGTTGCTATTAGAATTATTATTAACGCTGTTCACTTTATTAGTTGTTGAGGAATCCCCACCACCACATGAGACAAGAACACAGAACGAAAGGAAGTAACAACTTCTCAACACTTGTTGAGTTGCGAGGCTTACCAGTCTTTTTCGAGAGTATTTGAGCTTGCTATTCATTCAACAGACGGGATATATCAGAAATTCTCAAGTTTTATCTTCAATGGACTTTTGATACCCAGCGACCACTCCCTGGCCCACCTATGGCGGGTTTACACTTATATATATCGGCAAGATTATTCAAATAAACAGTATTTTCTATTGTCCAACGACAGACAAATCAAACGCAAAGGAGAAAACGGCATAGATCACGAATATAATCGCCCGGTCATTTACAGATTGAATGATCCGACATAAAAGTATTTGATAATCAGAAGAAAAATCTTCTCGGAAAGGTACGCAACATGCTATATATTTAAGCAACAGGGACGATGAACGCTCGGGTGAACCGGCATGCAAGTAGACGGAACATAGAGGCTGAAGAATAATTCAATGGAAACCCGGTAAAAAAAATGAAGCTCTCGTCTATCTCCATCTTACTCATATTATTATTCCTGCTCGCCAACGCATTCACCCCTGCGCCGCCGAGTAATGCCAATAACCTGTGCGCAATTTTTGATGAAAAACCAGGGTGGTACCGGGATGCAAAAAAGGCAAATGAAAAATGGGCAACGCCAATTCCGCTGTTGATGTCAATTATTTACCAGGAGTCCTCATTCAAGGCCGATGCCCAACCTCCTCGCAACAAAATTCTGGGATTTATCCCCACTTTTCGACCCTCCTCTTCATTGGGATATACCCAGGCCAAGGACGAAACCTGGGCGTGGTATAAAACCAAAACAGGGGAACCAGACGCCGATAGAGACGACTTTTCTGCGGCGGCAGATTTTGTAGCCTGGTACGTGGCCCAATCAAAATCCCGGTTAGGGCTCAGTACTCACGACACCTTTAGTCACTATCTTGCCTACCACGAAGGTCACAAAGGGTTTGCAGATCAAAGCTTTCGGGACAAGAAATGGCTGCAAAAAGTGGCCAGCAAGGTGACCAAAAGAGCCAACCTTTACCAAAGCCAGCTATCACGCTGTCAAAGTTCACTGGATAATCGAATCTCCTGGTGGTCTTTTTTTTAACCACGCTGGAACAGTCGCCTGAATTTTGACATTCAGCGTGCAGCCAACCAACCACCAAAGTCAATCTATAAGTTATTTATTGTTTAATAACAATAGGTTATTCACCCCCCCATCCGTAATTCTAAAAATTTATCTATCAATCTCGTATTGGCAAAATTATTGCTTTGTATTTTGGTAATGAACGACAAGTCGAGGGCAGAAATATTTTTGAAAAAGATACTCAAGATATCTGCTGACAAGACGTTAAAAAAAACAGCGGTTTAATCGATTTGATGATTGATTCGGGATGCCTGACGTTTTTGGCTGGCACTTGACGTGTAGAAATGCATATTAGTGACAATGGTACCTGGGGACATTCCGAACAAATTGAATTGAACGACGCATAACAGAGCAAGAAAAAAGTTAAGGGTGCGGTGGACAAACAATGTTGCAATCAGGAACGAATGGAAGGAAAGGATATGCCAGCAGCAAAAGCAGCAGATAAAGACGCTAAAAGTACTGCGCCAAAACGCCGCAGGACAACAACGAGGAGCAAACCGACCGTAATCAACTGTGAAGAAATTGTCGATATCTCTTCAATCAGTGATTTGCACAAATCTTTTATCAAAATGCTCGATAAAAAGCATAAAGAAATCATTGTTGACGTATCAAAAATAGAACGCATTGATACAGCTGGTATTCAGCTGCTTTGTTCTTTTCAGTCAGAGATTAAGGAAGCAGGCATTCCGTTTCATTGGCGGGATCCTTCGGATACATTCTGTTCAACGGCCCATCAACTGGGGTTGGACAGCTGTATGGAGCTCGCATAAGAAACCGGGCCCGGGTAATGGAGATAAACCCTAATTTTAACAACAAATACAGAGGTAAGAAATATGGCTAGTATACTAGCGGTCGACGATTCGGCATCAATGCGCCAGATGGTCTCATTCGCATTAAAAAATGCGGGGCATGAGGTCACTGAAGCGGTAGATGGACAAGACGCGCTGAACAAGGCAAAAAGCAAATCAGTCAATCTTGTGATTACTGATGTGAATATGCCCAACATGGATGGAATATCGCTTATTAAAGAGTTGCGCAACCTTCCAGCGTACAAATTCACGCCTATCCTGATGTTAACGACAGAATCCGGGGTTGATAAAAAAACCGAAGGAAAGGCCGCCGGCGCAACTGGATGGATAGTCAAGCCATTCAATCCAGATCAACTCATTGCAACGATCAATAAGGTATTGAAATAACCCAATGAGTATAGATATCACTCAATTCCATGCGACCTTTTTCGAGGAAAGTTTCGAAGGGCTGGAAATCATGGAAACCAGCCTGCTCGCCCTTGAAGTAGGCAGCGTGGATGAAAATGAAATCAACTGTATCTTTAGAGCAGCCCACTCAATAAAAGGCGGTAGTGCTACATTTGGCTTCACCGCTGTCGCTGAATTCACCCATGCCGTTGAAACACTGCTGGATGAAATGCGAAATGGACACCGAAATGCAACGCAGGAAATTATCCAGATCCTGCTCAATTCGGTCGACGTATTGAGAGAGCTATTAACTGCAACGAGAGATGGCACAGATATCGATAGCAATACCGTTGCAGAAGTTCAGAATAAAATCGAGGCTATTCTAAAAGAAAATGGCAATGATGCCAGCGCACCACAAACAGCCGCGGAACCGACCGCAACCGCTGCAGGTAAAAATGGTCTGGTCGAATGGAAAATCTCATTTCGCCCCCATGCTCACCTGATGCTTAATGGTAACGACCCTGAAAGAATCATATCCGAACTGGCAACGCTGGGCGATTGTCAGGTGGTTGCGGACAAGACCAAAGTACCGTCATTTAAAGAATTGAATCCCGAGGAATGCTATCTGGCCTGGGATATCACTCTGCATACTGATGTAGCCGAAAATGAAATCAGCGAAATATTTGAATGGGTTGAAGACGACTGCGACCTCGAGATTACAGCAACCAATATTCCAAAACCGGAAATCATAAACGAGCAGAAAGCACCGGAAGCCATCAGTTCGGAAAAGGCACCGGCAGCAGCAAAACCAAGAGCCCAAAAGCCGTCACTGGCACCGGAGAGCAGTTCAATCCGCGTCAGCATCGACAAGGTCGATGCACTTATCAATATGGTCGGTGAACTGGTTATTACACAATCAATGATTGGACAACTGGACTGCGATTACGAAGACTTCGACGCCAGTCGCATGGAAAAACTGAGAGATGGCCTGACGCTACTTGAACGCAATACTCGCGAACTTCAGGAAAGTGTCATGCGTATACGCATGCTCCCTATCAGCTTTGTATTTAATCGCTTTCCAAGAATGGTTCACGACTTAAGTATTAAACTGGAAAAAAATATTGAACTCAAAATATCTGGCGAGCAAACCGAACTTGACAAGACCGTGATGGAAAAGATCGGAGACCCTCTGGTTCATTTAATCAGAAACTCCCTGGATCACGGCATTGAAAAACCGGACGTCAGAGCATCAAAAGATAAACCGGAAACCGGTACGATTAACCTGAACGCCTACCATCAGGGCGGAAACATCGTCATTGAGATCAAGGATGATGGTGCCGGACTAAATAAAGAAAAGCTGCTCAATAAGGCGATTAACTCCGGATTGATCGACAAAGTTGAAAAACTGTCTGACGAGGCCATTTATGACCTTATCTTTCATCCCGGGCTTTCAACGGCCGATACGATCAGCGATGTATCCGGTCGCGGCGTTGGAATGGATGTTGTGAGAAAAAATATCAAGGCACTCGGTGGTAATATTGAAGTCAACTCCACTCCGGATATCGGTACCACGCTAACCATCAGATTACCTTTAACGCTAGCCATCCTTGATGGACAACTGGTTAGAGTTGGCAATGAAACCTACATCATATCTCTGATTGCTATAATCGAGTCACTGCAGATTCACAAGCGGTCACTAAACACCATCACCGGGAAAGCTGAACTTTACAAGGTTCGGGATGAATACATACCGGTCGTTCGCTTACACGATATCTTCAACATTAAACCTGACAACACTAATCTGGAAGATGGATTATTGGTCGTAGTTGAGGGTGGCGGCCACAAGGTCGGCCTGTTTGTTGACGAACTACTTGGACAACAACAAGTTGTCATCAAGAGCCTGGAAAGCAACTTCAGACGGGTGGAAGGCGTATCCGGTGCAACAATTCTGGGTGACGGTACCGTTGCACTCATTCTGGATATTGACGGACTGGTCAACATTTCCAAAACAAATGGCAGCACACCCCCATCTCAAGAAAAGGCAGTGGCGTGAGGAGGTCACAATGACGACGGCACAACAGATAGAAAACCATTCAACAACCGAGATAATGACTGATACGGAACAGTATCTCACCTTTATTCTTGCAGGTGAAGAATACGGCGTGGATATTCTCAGGGTTCAGGAGATCAAGGGTTGGGACAGTGTTACCACAATTCCCAACACGCCTGATTTCATCAAGGGAGTGATCAACATTCGTGGCACCATCGTACCAATCGTTGATCTCAGGATGCGCTTTAACATGGACAGTATTGATTACAGCGTTACAACGGTTGTTATCGTTTTAAGGGTGAATGGTGATAACGGTGAAAGGACCATGGGTATTGTTGTAGACGCTGTTTCTGACGTGTACAACGTTTCCCAGGAAGAAATGAACCCACCACCGGATTTTGGCGATATCGACGTTAAATTCCTCAATGGTTTGGCCACAGTTAATGAAAAAATGGTCATCATTCTGGACATTGACAAATTATTGAATTCGGCTTTGGTTGACGAAATCAACCAGGTAAACGGTTAGTTAAGGAATACTTTCAGGAGTCTTTGCAATGAATGCACCCGCTCAAACTCAATCAGACAACCCACCTCTTGACATTGAACTTCTTGAAAAGAGCTTTGCACTGCTGGCTCCACAAGCGGAACAACTGGTTGCAAGATTTTATAGTGAATTATTTACACGACACCCAGACGTCAAACCGCTGTTTGGCAACAAGCCGATTGAGGATCAACATAAAAAACTGGTCGCTGCGCTGGGAACCGTTATCAACAGCCTTAGGAATCCGGAAGCACTGGCAAACACGCTGGTACGACTAGGAGAATCACATCAACGATACGGTGCAGAGCCTGCTCACTACCAGGCTGTTGCCACGACACTACTGGATGTTATGAAGGAGTTTGCCGGCAGCGCCTGGACAAAACAGGTTGAAATGGCCTGGCAAAACGCCCTGAATCAGATTGCAGAAATTATGCTTGGCGCATATACACAAATGGAGGAAACAACGATGGCACAATCCAACATGGTAGGTAATGCTGCTCAACAAACAACGAATGTCTCCGTGGTAGACAACCTCGATGTCCTGAAAGACATCCTGGAGCATGCGCCTATGAATATAATGATGGCTGATGCGGATGAAAATGTTATTTTCGTTAATAAAGTGGCCAGAGAAATTTTGACCGAAGTCGAAGACGAGCTTGCTACCTATATCCCGGGATTCAAGGTCAGTGAAGTGATCGGCGGCAGTATACACCGTTACCATAAAGACCCGGCTGCTATAAAGCGCGTTCTGGAAGGTCTTGGACCAAACAATTCCCGCAAAGGCAAAATTACCCCCGGAAACTTCATTTTTGAACATGAAACACGAGTTTTGATGGACCGGCAAGGTAACCGAGTTGGATATGTCGTTCAGTGGCAGGATGTTACTGAACAGCGCAAGAAAGAGGAAGAGGCATTCAGGTTGCAACGTGCGATTGATGGCGCTCAAACAGCGATGATGACCATAGATCGCGATCTCAATATTACTTATATCAACAAGGAAATAGAAAAACTGATGGCGACCCATCAGGATGCGTTAAGATCAATCTTTCCCGGTTTTGATCCAAATAAATTAATCGGTAGTTGCATTGATATGTTTCACAAGAATCCGGCACATCAAAGGAACTTACTATCAAACCCGGCAAACCTGCCCTACGAAACTGATATTGGCGTTGGACCTCTAAAATTCCACATCAGGGTATCTGCCATGCATGATCTGGATGGGAATTATATTGGCAACACACTGGAATGGGCTGATGTGACCGAAACCCGCAAGAAGGAAGTTGATATTGCACGACTGCAATCTGCGGTCGATGGTGCACAGACCAATATGATGCTTTGCGACAAAGATCTGGTCATCACTTATGTCAATCCCGCAGTCATCAATATGCTTCGCAAACGCGAAAATGTACTCAGAGATATATTCCCGGGATTTAAAGCTGATGATCTTGTCGGCAAGAGCATAGACATATTCCACAAGAATCCCGCCCATCAGCGTGCCCTGCTCGGTGATGTTAACAGGCTCCCGGCAAAAGCTGAAATCAAGGTCGCGGACCTGTCCTTCGAAGTCAATGCAACCGCAGTGCTGGACCCCGAAGGAAACTTAATGGGCAACATGGTCGAATGGAAAGACATTACCGAACAAAAGGATGCTGAAAACCAGATTGGAATGCTGATTAGCTCTGCTTCTGCCGGTGAGTTGGATAATCGCATCGATGTCGATCAATATGAAGGATTTATGCGCACTCTGGGTGAGGGCATCAACCAGATGCTGGATGCCGTCGTTGTACCCGTCAAGGAGGGTACCCGCGTGATGAAGGCACTATCAGAAGGTAACCTGACCCAGAAAATGAATGGTCAGTTTAGCGGAGAATTTGCCACCCTGCGTGATGCTATCGATACCTCAGTAGAAAATTTGAAAAACATGGTGGGTGACATACGCACCGCCGCATCGGCGATTAATTCCGGTGCGAGTGAAATTGCTCAGGGCAATACCGACCTTAGCCAGCGTACAGAAGAACAGGCTTCTTCACTGGAAGAAACTGCGTCCAGCATGGAAGAACTGACCGGCACAGTGAAACAGAATGCCGACAATGCCAATCAGGCCAATCAACTGGCAGGCGGCGCGAGAGAACAGGCTGAAAAAGGTGGCGAGGTGGTCGGTAACGCAGTATCCGCGATGGCAGAGATCAACAGCAGCAGCAAGAAGATTGCAGATATCATCGGCGTCATCGACGAAATCGCATTCCAGACCAACCTGCTCGCATTAAATGCAGCGGTCGAAGCAGCCCGGGCAGGTGAACAGGGACGAGGCTTCGCGGTTGTTGCAGGAGAGGTTCGAAATCTGGCTCAACGCAGTGCCGGTGCCGCGAAAGAAATCAAATCCCTGATCAAGGACAGCGTGGAAAAGGTTGATGAAGGATCTCGCCTCGTTGACGAATCGGGTAATACACTGGATGAGATAGTCAACGCAGTTAAAAAGGTCAGCGACATTATTGCTGAAATTGCTGCGGCGAGCCAGGAACAATCAGCGGGTATCGATCAGGTCAACAAGGCCATCATGCAAATGGACGAAGTCACCCAACAGAATGCTGCACTGGTTGAAGAGGCAGCGGCGGCCAGTGAATCCATGGACGAACAAGCCAAGGGCCTTTCAGGCCTGATGGAATATTTTAACACGGGTGATAACAACGTTGTCGTAGCGATGAACCAATCCAGTTCACAGCTTGCCCAGAGAACGGTAAGCAGGCCACAATCAGCGGCAGCAATCCAACCCAAACCTGCTATTCAACAACCCTCTCCTGATGTATCGGGTAACGATGAATGGGAAGAGTTCTAGACACCAGATTGAAATAAGGGTTCATAGTGGTAAAAGAAAGGGATTTTGCCTTTACAGATAGTGATTTCGTTACCATTCGCCATTTGGTAAAGGATCACACTGGCATTTCGTTATCTGATGCCAAAAAAGACATGGTGTACAGCCGTCTTTCCCGGCGGCTGCGCCAACTGGAACTTGATGATTTCAAATCATATAGTCAGCTCATCATTGACGGCCAGGGCGACGAACTAACGCACTTCACGAACGCGATCACAACTAATCTGACATCATTTTTTCGTGAAGAGCATCATTTCAATTATCTGGCTAACACTGTGTTGCCGGATATTATTAAAAATAATGGGGCGAGTAGAAGGCTCCGCATATGGTCTGCAGGATGTTCAACCGGCGAGGAACCGTATTCAATCGCTATCATACTCAAGGAGATATTACCCCGAAACCAGACATGGGACGCAAAAATTCTTGCGACCGACCTGGATAGCAACGTGGTGGCCACGGCAAAAAGCGGTGTCTACAGCGAAGAACGTATTAAACATATCAGCGAGAATCGCAAGAAAAAATGGTTTAGGCAGGGAAATCAGGGGAGCGCTGGACTGGTCAGTGTTTCAATTGAACTGAAAGAGCTGATCACATTCAAACAACTCAACCTGCTGCACAACTGGCCAATGAAGGGACCTTTTGATGTGATCTTTTGCAGAAACGTCGTGATCTATTTTAACAAGGATACACAAAAGGTACTGTTTGATCGTTATGCAGATCTGATGGAAACAGGTAATCATTTGTTTATTGGCCACTCGGAGTCGTTATTCAAGGTTTCTGACCGGTTCGAGTTACTGGGACAGACGATTTATAGAAAAATTAAGTAACGTGACTATGGCGCTGGCACAAACAACAATAAAAACCTCTCAATTTCAACATGAACTTCAACGTTCGTTGAAGGGTTTTTCGCATATTTCTCGCTATTGGGATAAATATCACAGCATGTACGCGGCCAAGATATTACCTGGGCAGTTTTATGTCACAAAATACAATGAGATCATTGTGACAGTATTGGGCTCATGTATCTCCGCCTGTATTCGGGACCCCATAGTAAAAGTTGGCGGCATGAACCACTTTATGCTACCGACCAATCTGGCTTTTGAAAATAGCTCTATTACCGCCAGCGACTCAGCCCGATATGGTAATTTCGCGATGGAACTATTGATCAACGAGATTCTCAAACATGGCGGCAAAAAGGAAAACCTCGAAGTCAAGATCTTTGGTGGCGGCAAGATTATTCGGAATATGACAGACGTGGGTCAGCGCAATATTGCCTTTATTAAAGATTATCTTGCAACGGAGCGGCTCGATGTCATCGCGAGTGATGTGGGCAGCCCCTACCCCAGGAAGGTCTACTACTTTCCTGAGACTGGAAAAGTCCGGGTCAAGAGGCTGCGTTCTCTCCATAACAACACGATTATTGATCGCGAATTTGAATACCTGGGTGACATAGCCAGAAAGCCGGTTTCAGGTGAGATAGATTTATTCGACTAGAGGCAGGAGATGAGCAAAGCAATTGAAAAAATCAAGGTGGTTATCGTCGATGACTCTGCCCTAATCCGTCAACTGCTAACTGAAATACTCAATTCAGACGAATCGATAGAGGTTGTGGGTACTGCTCAGGACCCCTATCAGGCCAGAGACAAGATTAAAAAACTAAATCCGGATGTTGTTACGCTGGATGTTGAAATGCCCCGCATGGACGGCGTGACTTTCCTGAAAAACCTGATGCGCCTTCACCCTGTTCCGGTAGTAATGATTTCTTCTCTCACGGAAAGCGGTGCTGATATAACGTTACAGGCCCTTGAATTTGGTGCGGTAGAATTCATCACAAAACCGAAAATCGATGTCGCCCATACGCTTGGCGATTACAGCAAGGATATTATTGAAAAGGTCAAAATTGCGGCGCATGCCAAATTGAGACCGGTAAGACGAAAATCAACGACCAGCATCGATGACGTAAAACCGAAGTTCACTGCCGATAAGGTCATAAGAAAATCCAGTGGCAACAAGCTTTTCAAGACCACGGACAAGATTATTGCTATTGGTGCCTCGACGGGTGGAACCGAAGCGATTAAAGATGTACTGCTCGGCCTCCCCCCTGATTCACCAGGCATCGTCATCTCGCAACATATTCCGGAAGCATTTAGCGGACCATTTGCCAATCGTATGAATGACACCTGCGCATTAACAGTCTATGAAGCGAAAGATCGTCAACAAATCCTGCCGGGACATGTTTATATCGCACCAGGCAATAGTCACCTGCTGGTTGTTAGGGATGGTGCTCGATATATATGTCGATTGAATGACGGTCCCCCGGTAAATCGCCACAAACCCTCTGTCGATGTCATGTTCAGGTCAGTCGCAGAAAATGTTGGGCCCAATGCTATTGGCATTATCCTCACTGGAATGGGTCAGGATGGAGCTCAGGGGCTCAAGGAGATGCATGATAATGGTGCGCCTACCATTGCTCAGGATGAAAAAACCAGCGTTGTCTGGGGTATGCCCGGCGAAGCGGTTAAATTGGGCTGTACCGACGAAGTTTTGTCACTGGACTCGATACCCGGGAGCATTATCTCCCTGATGAAATCTAAACAAATGGCCGTATAAATGCTTAAGAAGCAACGATTTTGGACGATAATAATAGAAATATAAGGGATTGTTATAACAGGATTTAACCCATGACAGGTAGGTTTATTAAAAAATCAGTTTTCGCTTTGCTTGTTACATTTACCGCCATGTATTTTATGGTTTCAGAGGGTGCATACGAATTCACTACCCTGATCATGGCTGCCGCGGTGGTGTCATGGGGTATTACCGCGTTATTCATCTTAAAATCCTCGTCGCACTCCAAAGAGCACCCACACCAGGCGACTATAGATTTCGCCACTTGTGATGTAATCAAGGGTCTCGTCGTCGAATTAAACAACACGGTCAACAAAGACGTTGATTCAGTCTATGTCGATATAAACCAGGCCCAGAATGTACTCAAGGATGCGGTAGAAGGCCTTAGCTCCGGATTTAGCGGTCTCAACTCAGAGTCACAAACCCAGAAAAAGCTGGTCGTCACGATGTTAGATACGATCTCAGGGACGAATATCGAATCAGAGTCAGATATTAAACCTGAAGCCGATGACGCAGAAGTAAAAAATATGACCATCAAGGATTTTGCCTCTGAAACATCAGATATCATGCAACATTTCATTGATCTGTTGATCATGATTAGCAAGCAGAGTATTGAGACCGTGCACAAGATTGACGACATCGTCAGTGAAATTGATGGTGTATTTGAACTGCTTGATGATATTAAAACCATTGCGGATCAAACAAACTTGCTTGCGCTGAATGCTGCGATAGAAGCGGCGCGTGCAGGTGATGCAGGTCGCGGGTTTGCCGTCGTTGCAGATGAAGTCAGAAAACTATCCCAGCACTCGAACAATTTTAGCGAAAAAATCAGGGATCAAGTATATCAGACCAAGGCCACGATTACCGATGCTCGAGGCATTGTTGGGAACGTAGCTTCCGAAGACATGAATCTGGCCATATCCACAAAAAGCCGGGTTGATGCGATGCTGGTTAAAATTAGCGATATGAATACCCAGTTATCAGACACACTGACCGAGGTATCCAGTCATACTGACATCATTAATGATAATGTAAACATCGCTGTGCGTAGCCTGCAGTTTGAAGATATCGTCAGACAACAACTGGATAGTACTCAGAAACGCATTAAAGTCATATCTGACCTAACCAATTTCCTTAACTCGCGACTGGTTGATCTGAATTTCTCTACTTTTGAAAACGAGCACGAACTCAGAAACATTCTGTCCAGCATTCGCACGGAAATGCAGGAAATGAATGAGGAAGCGGTCTCTGAAAAACATCAGCCAGCGACCCAGTCAACCATTTCAGAAGGTGATATTGATCTGTTTTGACCGTCAAACAGATCTTAAACATACAGGCATTTAACATGAGCATATCTTCACATTATTCAGAAAACGAAAAAACACTAACTATTTCTATTCGCGGACGGTTTGATTTTGGCCAGTACAACGATTTTCGTTCGGCTTATGAACAACTCAACAACCCGTCGACTAACTATGTGCTGAACTTTAGCAGCACAGAATACATCGATAGTTCAGCACTGGGGATGTTGCTTGTTATGCGCGAGTATGCCGGTGGTGACAGCGCAAAGATCACGATTAAAAACTGTAATCCACAGATAAAAAAGATCCTGACCATCTCCAATTTCGAAAAGATGTTTGCTTTCAACTAAACCACCCGGTTAATATCAATGGGAAATGCCAGTCCACAACCTGCTTCAGTCGAACAAGTATCAACGACTGATAACGACTTGATAAAAATTCTCATTGTAGATGATGACAAGACCAACCGCCTGATATTACAGGCAATGCTGGCAAAGCTCGGTTATGAAGTGGTCGTCGCCAATGATGGTCAACATGCCATCGAGATATTTATTGAAGAATCTCCTCACCTCATTTTGATGGATGTCATGATGCCGGTCCTGAATGGTTATGAGGCCACCGCGGAAATCAGAAAACTGTGCAATGATCGATTTGTACCCATCATCTTTCTAACAGCGGTGACAAATGACAAGGATCTGGCAAAGTGTATCGAATCGGGCGGCGATGATTTCCTGGTAAAACCCTATAATTACACGATCCTTAAATCAAAAATCGATGCACTGCTAAGACTAAGGTCACTGTATTACGAAATCAATGAACAAAAAAATGAACTGCAATTGCATCATGCCCGCCTGCAGCAAGAACACAAGATTGTAAGCAAGATATTTTCGCGGGTAACAAATAGTGGCTGCCTGGATGCAGAATGCATCAAGTACATTCTCAAACCACAGTCGGTCACCAATGGTGATGTACTATTGGCAACCAAAACGCCTTCAGGTAATGTCCAGATATTCATTGGAGATTTTACTGGTCATGGGCTGTCTGCTGCAATCGGGATATTGCCCGTCTCTAATGTTTTCTACAGTATGAGCGCAAAAGGTTTCGCGATCACACATATTGTTTCTGAGCTAAATACCAGGCTTCACGAAATTCTGCCGACAGGAATTTTTTGCTCCGCATGCTTCATTGAAATAGATATTGAGAATAACTCAATGATTGTCTGGAATGGAGGCATACCCGATGCATTTGTAATCGACCAGGACAACTCGATAAAAACCAAACTAACGTCGAAACACCTTCCCTTGGGCGTTCTGGATAAAAACCGCTTTGAGAATGCTGTCGAAATCGTTGAAGTCGATCAGAATGATCGAATATACATGTATTCGGATGGTTTCATTGAGGCTCGTAATGTAGAGGGTGAGTTGTTTGGAGAAGATTCATTAGAACAAATTCTGACCAATGATCTGAATAATGGAAATCATTTTGAATCGGCCTGCAATATCCTGGATAAATTTTGTGAAAATGCAGAACAGTCTGATGATATAACCTTAATTGAAGTTTCATGCGACAAACTATATTCCATTCAAAAAAGAGACATTTCTAAACCCTGGCAACATAAAGAACCATCGGAATGGAATGTTTCGTATGAATTGACCGGAAAAACTATTAAAAACACGGACCCGGTACCATTTATTATCCAGGAAATCATCGAGCTACAGGGACTGTACCATCATCGTGAACATCTGTTTATGATTCTTTCCGAGCTTTATATCAACGCTGTTGACCATGGACTACTGGAGCTGGAATCGGATTTAAAAAACACACCTGATGGTTTTACGGAATACTACAAAAAAAGAGAAATGAAATTGTCTGAGCTGGACAATGCAAGTATCACCATAGGCATCAGTCACTGTCCCCGGATCGAGGGTGGACAACTGACTATCAGTATCAGGGATACAGGTACCGGTTTTGATCGGGATAAAACCAGCAAGGACCTGGAGAGCAACAACTTACCACAGGGTCGAGGAGTCGCATTGATCGACTCTTTATGTGAAGAACTTAGATATGAGGGCAACGGTAACCATGCGATTGCCATCTATCAGTGGGAAAGCTGACCAGTGATTGAGCCTGCCATTACGTCCATCTCCTGCCAGCTCGCTATCCTTCTTTAGCTGACCTCCTGTTTTTTTGGACAATTGGCAAATTGACGATTTCAGTCGCGTTGAAGATTTCTTCAGCCACATCACCCAACTTTCTCCGTTTTGATCGAGTCAGGGAGCGCAACGACTCGAATGCCTCATCACTGTTTAAATGATATCATTCCACTATCTGGCTAATCGCTACGCTCATCATTCGGTTACTTGCCGGCGCGCTACTCATATTTTGCTCAGATTGTTTATGACGTTTTAGGTCATCAGCTCTTTCCAGAGCAACTTAAATGCTGGGAATGATTTGTTTTGCGTTAATGATGGGGTTGACCAGAAAATCCAATGCACCCTCATTGACCGCCTGCCTGACAATATCTTCATCATCGTAAGCCGAAAGAAAAATAAACGGGACATCGCGATTAGAATCTAATTGCCTTGCGGTTTCGATGCCGAACATGCCAGGCATTTAAATATCGAGAAGAGCGAGACCAGGGGTTTCTCTTTCACAAATGGCTATGGCTTCGCTGCCTGACGTGGCCTCCTAAACGGTAAAACCGACCTCCACCAATCCGGCTCTTAATGTTGAAAGAACCAGCGGGGCATCATCTGCGATCAATAAAGTGTGTTTGCTCATAATAATTATTATATTCGTACTCAACCGGCTAGTGTCTCTTAATTAAATGAAATCCGGATTCCAAACAAAATACTATTGAGTCAGTCAGTTTTCGATTCCCGCATTATCCTTCAGTTGTTTACAACGTGGCCCGGCTAACGTCGACAGGTATAACTTGGGGAGCGGATCAGCAACAAGCGGCGATACCCCACAATATTTTAACGGGATTTGACTTATCTTTGTTAATAAAGAAAAACCTATTGCGGAGCAGTGACCTGTTTGCGACCGGCTTCCTGCGGCCTGGGGGTGCAGCTGGAATTGAGTAAAAATGGGTCAGAATGGATCTCGTTAAGTGAAACACCGGCCAAATATGATCGTTTTTTCATTGCCGAAACCATCTCGGGATGGCCACACAAAAAGACACGCCATGATTTTAAATCGGAAAGCTCAGCTAACGCCACATCATGGGCACGCCCGATAGAATAGCCGGCATTTACCTCCCCTTCATCAATACAGGCCCGATAATGAAAATTGGGATGTCTTTTTGCCAGCTCGTTTAATTCATTGACCAGGTAGAGACCATCAGCAGAGTAGCTGCCGTGAAAAAGATAAATCTGGCCATGATGACCAGCCTCCAACGCCGTATTTAATATCCCCCATAAAGGCGATAAACCACACCCGGTACCAACCAGTAGCAGGTTTTGCTCCGATCGACTGTCAACATAAACACAGTCACCGATCGGACCTTCAATCCTTACACTCGTTCCCACCGCCATCTCATCGTGGACCCAGCTGCTCATTTGGCCACCCTCCAGCTTGCGCACATGGAATTCGAGCAAATCATCTCGTTGAGGCACGCTTGCCAGTGAATAGCTTCGAATCAATCCATCCTCTCGACACAGATTGATAAACTGACCTGCGAGGTAGGCAAATTCACCCTGTGGCTCAACCAGAACCTTAACCGTATCTCTGTTCAGTGCATCCTTGCTCTTGACAATGACATGAGTGCGATACGGGACATCGGGTTCTGCCAACGTAACTTCCAAGTCCGATTTGGCGTAGCAGACGCAAGGCATAAAATAATTGTGTTTTTTCAGGGATTCTTTTAATCCCTTTTGGGTATCTGCCTCCGGTTCACCCTGGGTAACGCGCATCAGGCAAGTCTGGCATATACCACTTCTACAGGAATAGTTGACAGGTACATCATGTCTTAGCAAGCAATCCAGCACTGATTCTCCGGGCAAAGGCTGATAGGCCTTACCCTCGTATCGGATCAAAGGCATTTTGTACCTGTCTAAACTATTTAAATCGCTAACTTAACGACCGAGGACGTCGTTACGTGTGCTCTCTGCAATCGCTGCCGCTTCTCCTATCAGCTCATCAGACACATTCAGTTCTTTTAGCGTTGCACCCAGATTTTCCATTACTGCGTCAAAATGTGAGTCATTCAACCCTTTCTCAACCAGGTGTGCATGACCTTCGCGCATGTCTTTGCCCGTGTAGTTATTAGGACCACCGAATGCAAAGGTCAGGAATCCTTTTTGCTTTTCTGCCTGGCGCTCCATATCCACATCTTCAAAAAATGTATTAATACGATCATCAGCAAGAACTTTGCGATAAAAAATATCAACTGCAGCGTTCACTGCCGCTTCACCACCAATTCGATCAAACAAACTATCAGACATATTACCCTCCATTTGATTTAGGAACTAAAAACTGCCAAGTCAGATTGAAACAAAGAAGAATCAACTGCTTTTTTTTGTATGTTTCTATGGGCGAATAAATCCTCCCGATACTCAAGGATAAAGTTATACATGAAATATATGTTATTATGCAAGAATATATCCATAAAATATAAGGATTTATTATTTTATCAAGTTATTGTTAAGGCGGTAACAAAAAAAATGGGGTACATACTTCGTACCCCAAGTTTTTGAGGGAGGGAGAAAGGTCAAAAAAGTCCTATTTAATTGACCTTCGCTTCTTTAAATGCACTTAACATGCCAACAGTGAAATATTTATTTTTTCCCATTATATCATTAGGTTAATATATTTTACCGATTAATCTGACCCATTTTAATAACTGATCACCGTCAATTTTGTCCGGTTCTGACT
>JBHHVB010000024.1:0-34876 GCA_046754065.1 Gammaproteobacteria bacterium | reverse complement strand
GCATTGATTGCAAGCAGTTTTTTTTACAGTTTCGACCAACGTAGTCTTTTTATTGACTACGATAACACACGCATTCTCCTCAATCATTACTGTAAACCAGCTGCTGAATATTCTATAGAATCACCAACCAGCATCAGCGTAGACATGGGCACTTCGCCGACAACGGTTATCTGGTGATTGTCTACAATATTACCATATGCATTGATAACACCAATCTTTGATGCGCCAACAAATGAAGAATTTGTTCCCTTTTCTTCAACGAAGACAGAAACAGCAGCAATACCATCGGTCAAAAACAGGTGTTCAAATGCTTTCTCCCTCGAAGGTTGTAGCCGTTGATATTCTGCCAAAGAGAAGCCATCGGGAATTTTTCTGATTCTCCAGTTATTTTTCTGGTCAGAGGCCTGTTTGATGTGCCGGGCACTGTCAGATTCCACGCTGCCATAAGAATCCTCATCGATCAGGGCCGACCGCAAATAGTCAGGAATGGCATCAAAAACTTCAATCGAAGTAAACATCATCTGTTCGATAATATCATCATTAGTATTTAATAACTGGGACTTAAGCATCAGTCCATTGTCTGTATCAAGCCAGATTCGGTAACTATAGCGATAGTCGTCATTGGCACGAATGACAGCTTGTTTCGTCCGCCTGCCAGCTACCAGATTTAATTCACCCAGGCTAACCTGATAGTTTTTCGCTAATTCAATTTTGTTTAGTATCGAGGATGACAGGCTCTCGGAAAAGTTGCTTTTATCGCTAATAACCGGCGCTCCCTTGGGGAAGGTACATTTTACTCCATGGTTATTTCTGACAACCTCGGCCTGTTCACTATTTAGTGATACAAGTTGCTCATAGGTTCTTCCCTTTTCATGAAGATGAGTTATTTTCATGGCTGTCATGTCATCATTCCGGCTGTATACGAAAACACCACTGTAGCTCTGTTTCTGCGCTAATGAAGACATTTCATTGACCCATTGGGTCGCATCATTGCTCGCATAGGCAGTAGATATGCCAAGCGTTAATGCAAAAATCAAATAATTCAGTTCAGATTTATTTTTATTTATTTTTTGATACATGGTTGCAAGCAAATTGATATAAAAGGAATTTTAAATTGGACTACTACGGATTGTACATTTCCTCTCAAAGACGGTTCAATCTCTGGAATATCCGACCAATCTCACGTACGGCATCATCGCACCCCGGACCGGGGTTACAAATGATGACTCGTTATGCTCAACAAGGTAGCTATTCAATCTTTCAATATCTGCCTGATTATCGTTTATAGGCATAACTTGCTGATCTGGCGCTTTCTCTGCAACTGAGGCCACGGAGATTGGATTAACTACTTTTGACTCAACAGCATCATTTACAAAAGTAGCGGTTATGAATTGCTGATTTTCCACTTGAGGGGTGAAATTGGCTTGTAGCAAACCTATGACTGCGACTGCCATCACAGAGGCTGCTATCGCAAGGTTTGCTGGCATCCTGGAAATAGCGGATTTGAATTTGAGAATGACTGGATGGTTTTGCTGGAGGAAGGGTTCGTTGTCTATCGTTTGCTTGATTTGATCTGCCAGTTTTGGCATTAGTATTTCGGGCTGATTATTTCGAAGAATGTCTCCAATCAAATGATAACTTTCCCATCGCCCCATAAGCTCTTTATTATTCTTTAAATCATCAATCAGCAATTTTGCTTCATGAACATCGAGTTCCTTATCTACAAGCGTTGAAAGCTGTTCATGTTCGCTACTATTCATAACAAGTACCTATCATTTGCTTTTCTCCAGTAAAGGCTCTAGCCTGGTATGAATCGCATCTCTGGCCCTGAATATTCTGGAACGAACCGTACCCACCGGGCATCCCATGGCCTCAGATATTTCTTCATAGCTAAGTCCTTCAAGTTCGCGTAGCGTAATTGCTGTACGCAAATCATCCGGTAATCTCTCGATCGTCTCAGTCACTGTCTTTTCAATTTCATCCTTTAACAACTGGTGCTCGGGAGTCGCATGATCTTTTAGATCAGTATTTCCGGTAAATTGTTCCGCATCTTCAACATCAATATCAACATTGGGTGGTTTTCTACCTTGAGATATCAGAAAATTTTTTGCCGTATTAATTCCGATCCGATACAGCCAGGTATAAAACGCGCTGTCACCACGAAATCCAGGCAACGCCCTGTATGCCTTTAAAAACGCCTCCTGAGCTACATCCATTACCTCGTCTGGATCATGGATATATCTTAAAATCAGCTTTACAAGCTTGTGCTGATATTTTCGTACGAGTATATCAAAAGCCTGCTTGTCTCCTCGTTGCACACGCTCTACGAGAACTTGATCTACATTTTTTTCGCCCATCCGGGCTTACCCTCTCCCCCAAGGACCACCATCTCCTCGCTAAATCCAGTAGACATTATAAAGTATAATAAGTTCAAAAATTTACCTAGTTTTTTATTATAGATTACCACTTGTAATGGTACCATGCGCATAGGCATCTAATATTTTGCATAAACCCATGTACCGCTGCAATAACTAACACTATATAAAATTGAAAAATGTCCAGGATATACCAATATGACGTGCTAATTATAGGCAGTGGTGCTGCCGGACTGAGCCTCGCACTCAAATTGGCAAACCGAACCAAAATTGGTCTCATTTCAAAGGAAAATCTTTCAGAAAGCTCCACGTTATATGCCCAAGGTGGTATTTCTGTTGTTCTCGATAAGCATGACTCAACCGATTCACATATAGAAGACACCATTAATGTCGGCGCCGGATTATGCAACCCGCAGGTCGTGGAATACACCGTTACCAATGCCAAAGATAGTATTCAGTGGTTAATAGATGAAGGAGTTCCATTTACAAGGGATTCAAGCGCTAATGGCAGTAACGGCTACCACCTCACACAAGAAGGGGGACATAGCCACAGGCGTATCATTCATTCAGCCGATGCAACGGGACGAGCAATAGAGAAAACGCTTGAGCAAAGAACCCGCGAGCATTCAAATATAGATATTTTCGAATACCACATTGCCATTGACCTGATCACGTTGAATAAACTGGATATTAACGAAAATAGATGCCTGGGCGCCTATGTTCTGGACAGGCAGACTGGAAATATACATACGTTTTCCGCAAAAACGACCATTCTCGCGACCGGTGGTGCTGGAAAGGTCTATTTATATACAAGTAACCCGGACGTTGCGAACGGAGACGGGATCGCGATGGCATGGCGAGCTGGTTGTAGCGTCGCAAATATGGAGTTTATACAGTTCCATCCCACTTGCCTTTACCACCCCAAAGCCAAATCATTTTTGTTAACTGAAGCGATTCGGGGAGAGGGAGGCAAATTACTGTTACCGGATGGAACGAGATTTATGCATAAATTTGATGATCGTGGCGAGCTCGCATCAAGAGATATCGTCGCGCGAGCGATAGATCACGAAATGAAACGAATGGGTGCAGATTGCGTTTATCTGGATATTAGCCACAAACCCGCTGATTTTATAATCGAACACTTCCCCACAGTATATCAACGGTGCCTCAATTTTGGATTTGACATGACTAAGGAACCACTTCCGGTTGTACCCGCGGCTCACTATCTTTGCGGCGGTGTTATCACGGACATTAAAGGAAGAACTAAGCTTGAAAACCTGTATGTCATAGGAGAATCTGCATCGACGGGCCTTCATGGCGCCAACAGAATGGCAAGTAACTCCCTGCTCGAGTGTATCGTTTTTGCCAAAGCGGCCTGCCAGGATATTGAAGCAAAAATCGATTCGATACCGGTTCAAAACCAGTTACCAACGTGGGATGAGAGCCATGTTACTGATTCGGACGAAGAAGTTGTTATTTCACATAATTGGGATGAAATCAGGCGTTTTATGTGGGACTACGTGGGCATCGTCCGTACAAATAAAAGATTGCGACAAGCGGAGAAACGCATCAACCTTCTTCATCAGGAGATTGACGATTATTACTGGAAATTCAGAATCACAAGTGATCTTATTGAGTTGCGTAATCTTGCCCTGGTAGCAGAATTAATCATTCGCTCTGCGATGCAACGCCACGAAAGTCGTGGACTACATTATACGATGGATTATCCTGCTATAGATGACTCCGGACCGCCGAAAAATAGCATTCTTACTCCTGATAAGGTGTAGTAGTTCAGACTCGATCTGACAGTTACCGATTTTGACTGAGTGACTGTCAGGTTAAATTTAGTTCAATAATTTTTCCTGCCAGATTTTCTTGCCATCGATGAGTGTTTCCATCGGTGTTCTTCCGCAGCACATTTTTCCTTGATGCGTGCGATCATTATTATAGTAAACGAGCCATTCGTCCAGATCCTTTTGTAAACCACCCAGGTCTCCGTAGAGCTTCTTTCGGAACGTGACCTGATAAAACTCCTGCAGGATGGTTTTATGGAATCGTTCGCAGATACCATTAGTCTGTGGTGATCTCACCTTTGTCCTGGTGTGATCAATATCATTCAGTGCCAGGTAAAGTTGGTAATCATGACGATCGGCTTTGCCACAATACTCAGTACCGCGATCCGTCAGTACACGTAGCATCGGCAGTTCCTGCTGTTCGAAGAATGGGAGGACTCTATCATTGAGTATGTCAGCCGCTGTAATAGGCGTTTTCGTCGTGTATAGCTTGGCAAAGGCCACCTTGGAATAGGTATCTATAAACGTCTGCTGGTAAACCCTGCCAACACCTTTGAGGGTACCGACATAGAAGGTATCCTGGCTACCGAGATAACCTGGATGGGCTGTTTCTATCTCACCACAGACTTCGTCATCCAGTTTCTTTTTCTCCAGGGCCTGTACCTGCGCCTCTGTCAGTACAATGCCTTCTGAGGCGACCTTGGCTTCCAGAGCCTTCAGACGATCTTTGAAGTTGGCCAATTGGTGTCGTAGCCAAATACTGCGTACACCGCTACCAGAGACAAAGATACCCAGCTTGCGTAATTCATTGCTGGTTCTGGCTTGACCATGGGCAGGGAAATCAATGGCGTAATCAATCACAGCCTGTTCGATCTTTTCATCGACACGATTCTTGGGATTGGGTTTACGCCGGCTTATTTCAAATAAAGCCTCAACGCCACCTTCTTCTACAGCTGATTTATAACGATAAAATGTATCATGGGATAATCCCATCACCTGACAGGCTTTTGATACATTCCCGAGTTCTTCGGCTAGATTGATCAAACCGACTTTGTGCTTAATGATTTTTTCATTAGTATGAATCATGAGGGTTACCTCTCTATGTTTTGATTGAAAGTTCGCACTTCCATCAAAACCGGTAACCCTCACTTTTTCAAGCAATGTGTCAGATTAAGTCTGAACTACTACAGATAAGGTCATGAGATAAACTACCGATCAATTATCGGACACACTCTTCCAGTTGCTCCAGGTTTAATCGAACCCTCAGCTCCCTGAATGTCTCGGAATCTAGCGCATCGCGAAACAGAATGACTGACTTACGTCCATCATTGCCTTTAAAATTCAAAATCACCAACCAGGTACTCACATAAGTAGATGGCATCAACTTGCAAGTGTTCATAAACCCGTCTTTGCCAGCAATATACCATCGCCCTTGCTTGTCCCATAAAATCTCTACAATTTCCCAATTTCCAGCTCGGAGCACATGCTTTCTCAACGTGATCGAGAAATTGACTAACACAATGATAACCAGTGGGATTTCTACCCAAAGTGGCATTACTAGGAGTATCAGGACCGCTACAGCCCCGCCATAGCAGAACAAAAGTAAACTCGAGAAAACAATAGAGACTTTGGGTTTAATCAGTAGCGGCGCTGCGTATCTGTTCGATGACATCCGCAATTTTCTGATCCGGGTGGAGTTTTCGTGCCATCAGATATTCAACCAGCTCTTGATCCGGCGTCTTTAATAGCAGCTGAAATACTTGCTGATTCTCTCTAGTAAGGTTGTCATAGTGGTTGTCGAAAAAGCTTTGTAATAACAGATCAAGTTCTCGCATACCTCTACGACACTGCCAATAGATACGAGCACGCTCAGTCATGGTAATTAAATTACGATACCCGAGTTTTAGATAAATTGTTTTATCATTTTTTTCTTGGTCTCACCAATCGCCTTCGTTGGATTCAGTCCCTTGGGACAAACCTGGACACAATTCATAATTGTATGGCAACGAAATAATTTGTAGGCGTCTTCGAGATTATCAAGCCTCTCTTCTGTGGCCTGGTCTCTGCTGTCGGCAAGAAAACGATACGATTGCAGTAACGCAGCTGGACCAAGAAATTTATCCGGATTCCACCAGAAGGAAGGACATGAAGTAGAACAGCATGAACATAAAATGCACTCATACAATCCATCCAGCTTGTCACGCTCTTCAGGCGATTGTTTGAATTCAACTTCAGGCATTGGATCTTTCACGATGAGATAGGGTTTCGCTGCACGATATTGTTTATAGAACTGCTCCATATCGACAACTAAATCACGTATAACCGGCAAACCGGGTAATGGTCTAATCTCAATCGGCTGTTTCAGCTCTTTTAACGGTGTTACACATCCAAGACGGTTCATCCCATTGATGTTTAAGCCGTCAGATCCACAAACGCCCTCCCCACAAGAACGTCGAAAACTCAGGCTCTCATCTTGAGCCTTGATGCGAAGCAAAGCATCAAGAACCATCTTCTCCTCACCGATATCTGATACCTCGTAGGTTTTCATATAAGGTTTGGAATCAACTTCCGGGTTGTAACGATAAACTGAGAAACGAAACGATGCCATGATCTTCAATATACTCTAGGTTTTGGAGGGAACGGCTCAACAGTTTTAGGTTTCATACGAACTGGTTTGTAATCCAGTCTGCGGTCCTGTTTATAATACAGAGTGTGCTTCATCCACTTCTCATCATTACGATCAGGATAGTCCATTCTGGAGTGAGCACCTCTGCTTTCCTTACGTGCTACAGCAGAACAAACGCATGACAGGCCGATATCAACCAGGTTCTCAAGTTCCATCGCTTCGATTCTTGCAGTATTAAACACTTTACTATGGTCATTTAGCGTCACATCCTGTAAACGCTTCTCAATTTCCAACACCTTGTTTACGCCTTCTTGCATCACGTCTTCTTGTCGGAAAACACCACAGTATTCTTCCATAACCTGCTGTAACTCATTTCGTAACCCATCAACTGACTCTCCAGCGCCTTTTTTATCCCAGCGAGCCAGGTGCTCCATGCCTATATCAACACTATCGGTATCCAGCTCCCGGTGATAACGAGTTTCGCCCAGAAAGTCTATAATATGATTGGCGGCAGCTCGGCCGAAAACTACAATATCTAATAGAGAATTTCCGCCTAATCTATTCGCGCCATGCACCGATACACACGCACATTCACCCGCAGCATATAACCCGGGAATAGGCTCTTCCGCTCCCTGGTGTACTGGCACAACAACCTGGCCAAATTTGTTGGTCGGGATTCCTCCCATCGTGTAATGAGCGGTTGGAAATACAGGAATGGGCTGATCTGCCGGATCAATATGCAGAAATGTACGTACAGTATCAGTAATACCTGGTAATCGTTTATGCACAACCTCTTTACCCAAATGATCGAGCTTTAATAGTGCATGATCACCATTCGGACCGCACCCCCTGCCTTCTCTTACCTCTGTCGAAATTGCTCGACTCACAACATCCCGACTCGCCAGGTCTTTGGCATTGGGGGCGTAACGCTCCATGAAGCGCTCACCATCCTTATTCAGAAGGTATCCGCCCTCTCCGCGAGCCCCTTCAGTGATCAGCATACCCTTGCCAGCGATACCTGTCGGGTGGAATTGTATGAACTCCATATCCTGCAGTGGGATACCTGCACGCAGCGCCATCGCCATACCGTCACCGGTGTTAATTCTCGCGTTGGTATTGGTCCGATAGGCCTGCCCCGCGCCACCTGTTGCCAGTAGTGTTGTTTTTGCCTGAATGACTAATGGTTCGCCGGTCGCAATACTCATCACCAGCGCACCCAGCACATAACCACTTTCATCTTTTAATAAATCAATGGCATAAAACTCATCAAAAAAATGTGTCTTTGCACGAATATTCTGTTGGTACAGGGAATGCAAAATTGCATGCCCCGTTCTATCAGCCGCTGCGCAGGTTCTTGCAGCCTGCTCGCCACCGAAATTCTGGCTTTGCCCTCCAAACGGACGTTGGTATATTTTACCGCTATCCAGCCGTGAGAATGGCACACCAAAGTGTTCTAGCTCTATCACTAGTCTGGAAGCAGCTCTGCACATATATTCTATTGCATCCTGATCGCCAAGATAATCACTACCTTTTACGGTATCGTACATATGCCAATGCCAATTATCAGGGACAACATTCGCAAGTGCTGCATTGATACCACCTTGCGCGGCCACTGTATGGGATCTTGTTGGAAATACTTTAGAGACAACCGCGACAGAAGCGTCTGCTTGCGCAAGCTGCAAGGCAGCACGCAGACCCCCGCCACCTGCACCTATGACAAGCGTGTCGAATCGGCGTTTTTCTATATTGTTGGACGTCATGCACCCACCACAAATAATACCTTTAGCACCCATGCTGCCATGGCTATCAAGGCGAAGCTAACGATACTAAGCATTGAGAATCGCATTGCAACAGGATGCACATAATCCATTACCACATCTCTGATGCCAATCCAGGCATGCATCAAGAGCGCGAAGAAAAATAATACCGTGGCGACACCAACCCCGGCACCATCAAACCAGTTTTTCCACGCTAGATAGGTGCCGGGCGTGTTAAAAACGAGAGTGCAAATAAAATAACCCAGGTAAAGCGCCATATATAATGCGCTCATGCGTTGCAGGATCCAGCTTCTTAATCCGTATGCCCTTCTATTCATAACAGAAATATTGCACTGATAAACATAACCATGACACCACCTGCTATTGTTGCCCAGGCAGTTTTGCGCCCCATCTCCCTGTCAATGCCAATATCTATATCGAGAAGCAAATAACGCAGGCCGGCGAAAAAATGGTGTGCCAATGCCCATATGGAAAAGACAAGAAACAAACGGAACAGCTGATGATTAACTACTGATAGTGATTCCTGGTAGCCTTGTTGACTGGACAAAGAAAGATCCAGTAAGTAAATCGCTACAGGGGTTAACAGAAACATAACAACCCCGGCTATACGGTGGGCAATGGACATAACCGCCATCACCGGCAGGTGAATCTTAGTCAGGTCAAGAAATACTGGCCGTCTATCTTTATCCATTTCGAATAATAGTTTATAACACTGACAGAAAACGTCCAGTATTATCCTGTATAATTTCTACAAAATATTCTCATTACTTTGCTTGTGGTATGGCAGATAATTTTATCGGTCGACAGATTAAAAAATAAAGGCTTACTTGTTATGAATATCACGTGGAAAAAATTTCTTGTAGCAGCCGGCGCAAACTTTGATCAGGACTATGTCGTCGACTTCGGTAATCCGGTTAGAGAGCGGCTTGTTATTAATGCCGGCAATATAATTGCAGACTTGTCTCACCAGGGACTAATAGCCGTGCAAGGCCAGGATGCCCAATCATTTTTGCACAGTCAATTCACCAATGATATGAAACGGGTCGATACTGCTACCAGCCAATTATCTGGGTATTGCAACCCCAAGGGCCGACTTCTGGCAATTTTTCGCGTCTATCAGATTGATGATGGTTACATTTTGTCACTACCAATGGATATGGTCGAAAGCATCATCAGCAGACTACAAAAATTTATTCTAATGGCCAGGGTAAGAGTCCATGATGCAAGCCACACAATGGCTCATATCGGCCTGTCTGGCCCACAAGGGGACATCAAATTAAAAGAGATTACCGGGGCAACGCCAGAAAGAATTAATGCAGTTGTTCAAATAGAAGGGCTAACCATCGCAAGAATACCCGGACCGTCACCTCGATTCGAGATATTTGGCAGCTTCGATGCCGTTGAAACACTGTGGAGCAAGCTCGATGTTCATGCAGCGCCCGTTGGAAGGGACGCGTGGGATCTTCTGGATATACAACAGGGAATCCCATCGATTGTAATGGAAACCAGTGAAATGTTTGTTCCGCAAATGGTTAACCTGGAACTTATCGAAGGTCTGAGCTTTAAAAAAGGTTGCTATCCCGGCCAGGAAATTGTCGCACGGATGCAGTATCGCGGAAAGACCAAACGCCGTATGTTTCGCGCTCACATAACGCAAGATTCGGATTATAGCCCCGCCCCAGGGACGCAAATTTATGCTCCAGACCAAACTGAACAGTCTATTGGCAATCTTGTTATCGCGCGTCGCTCTCCTGATGATGGTTATAATTTACTCATCGTCGTTGCAATCGAGTATGCAACGACTAAAAATCTACGTTTTTATGGCAAGGATGGACCAGCGATTACCTTAAAACAACTACCTTATGAATTACCGAGCGAATAGCCAAGATTAATATGGGGTATACGGCATGCTCTGTTTGGAAAATATAAAATAACGGATGAAGTAATTGACAAGATCGTCACCGGGTTAATCACTGACATCAAGAGCAATCGACTGCGGTTACCGAAAGTGTCAGAAGTCGCACTGAAGGTAAGGAAAATGGTCACAGATCCTAAAACGACTTCAGCAATGCCGGCGAAAACGATTTCAGCCGGACACAACATTATCAGCACAACTACTCCGTGCGGCAAACAGCCGGCTGTTCAGAGGGCAAACCGAGATTGATAACATTCAAATGGCTGAAACCAGGCTCGGCGCAAAACAGGTCAAAAATATGGCCGCATGCAACACATGCGGCCACAATAAGTCCTGTTCTGGCCGGTACGTTTACTTTTCCGGGCGCATATGGGGGAATAACAGGACGTCCCGAATAGATGCTGCATCAGTAAATAACATGACCAGTCTGTCTATCCCAATGCCCTCACCGGCTGTCGGAGGCATACCATGCTCCAGGGCTCGGATATAGTCTTCATCAAAATGCATTGCCTCTTTATCACCGGCATCTTTGGCATGAACCTGTTCCCTGAAACGTTCAGCCTGGTCCTCGGCATCGTTAAGCTCTGTGAAGCCATTAGCCAGTTCTCGACCACCAACAAAGAACTCAAAACGGTCTGTAATCGCAGGATCATCGTCATTACGTCGCGCTAACGGCGAAACTTCTGTAGGATACGCAGTAATGAACGTTGGATCCATCAATCGCCCTTCTACCGTTTTTTCAAATATCTCTATTTGAATCTTGCCCAGACCATACTGATCCAGAACCGGTATTCCTAAACCTTCCGCAACCTCTGCGCATGCACCCCTGGATTCAAGATCTTCAGCTTTAATGTCCGGGTTAAAATGCAGAATTGACTGCGTCACTGTCATTCGAGTAAATGGCTTACCGAAATCGTATTGCACCCCCTGATAGGTAATCGTCGAACTTCCTGTTATCTCAACGGCTAACGAGCGCAACATGTCTTCAGTCAGGTCCATCAAGTCATGGTAATCTGCATAGGCCTGGTAAAATTCAACCATTGTGAATTCCGGATTATGCCGGGTCGATAAACCTTCATTTCTAAAGTTTCGATTGATTTCAAAAACCCGTTCAAAACCACCAACGACCAGTCTCTTCAGATAAAGCTCTGGCGCTATTCGTAAATACAGACCCATATCCAGTGCATGGTGGAATGTCTCAAACGGTCTGGCTGTCGCGCCACCCGGGATGGCCTGCATCATCGGCGTTTCGACTTCCATAAAATCCCGGTCAGACAAATATGTTCTGATAAAGTTTATAATCTCACTTCGAGCCCGAAATGTCTTGCGCGCAACATCATTCATAATCAGATCCAGGTACCTTTGGCGATACCTGATTTCCTGATCTACCACGCCATGGTATTTGTCAGGCAACGGTCGCAGTGCCTTGGTCAAAAGCCTGATCTCTGAAACGCGAATGGAAAGCTCACCCTTTTTGGTCTTGAATAGCACCCCCTCTGCACCAATGATGTCGCCAATATCCCACTTCTTGAAGTCTTGATAGATATCGCTCGTCACCACATCGCGCTGCACATAAAGCTGTACCTGACCAGACATGTCCTGCAGATGAACAAAACTCGCCTTGCCCATTAACCGCCGGGTCATGATGCGCCCAGCAACCTTTACCTGCTGATTTATTTCTTCAAGACGTTCGTTCTCCAATTCGCCATATTCGGCATGTAATTCCCCCGCGACAACGTTACGCCTAAAATCACATGGAAACGCGTTTCCCAGTTCCCGGATTTCCGTCAACTTCGCGCGTCGTTGTGCGATCTGCTCATGCTCTTCAAGTTCTTTTTCTGCCATTACCAGCTCTTTATACTATGATATGTATGTTATAAATTATTTACTGACAAGAGAATCCAGACACCATTTACAAGGAAACACTTTAAATCAAGGAAGGTCATGTTGCTGATTTTATCAGATTGTATACATCCCTAATTTAAATGACTTCTATATTTTTTGACCTTGTGTCTTTCCCCTTGTATCTGCCTTTAAGCTATACACCACTTTTCAGACTAGCTTCAATAAAGGCATCAAGATCACCGTCTAGCACGGCTTGAGTATTACCCGTCTCAACGCCCGTTCGCAGGTCCTTGATTCGAGACTGGTCCAGTACGTATGAGCGAATTTGGTTGCCCCATCCGATATCAGACTTACCCTCTTCTATCGCCTGCTGTTCCGTATTTCTCTTTTGCAGCTCCAGCTCATAGAGCTTGGCCTTAAGCTGCTTCATCGCAGTAGCCCGATTTTTATGTTGCGACCTGTCACTTTGACATTGTACGACAATACCTGAAGGCATATGAGTGATACGTATTGCCGAGTCCGTTCGGTTGACATGCTGCCCACCCGCTCCGCTCGCACGATAGGTGTCAACCTTAAGATCTGCGGGATTGATATCTATATCGATGTTGTCATCGACCTCTGGAGAAACAAAGACTGCAGCAAACGATGTATGCCGCCTGTTACCAGAATCAAACGGTGATTTACGAACCAGGCGGTGTACTCCTGTCTCGGTACGTAACCAGCCATAGGCATAATCACCTTCAAATTTAATCGTTGCGCTCTTGATACCCGCAACTTCTCCCGGTGATGCCTCGATGAGTTCGGTCTTGAAGCCTCGTCGATCTCCCCATCTTAGATACATCCGCAATAACATCTCTGCCCAATCCTGCGCTTCGGTACCACCCGATCCAGCCTGAACATCCAGATAGGCGTCATTTTCATCCATCTCACCGGAGAACATGCGGCGAAATTCCAGCGAGGCCAGCTTCGCCTCCAGCTGATCCAGCTCGATGATCACGTCGTTCGCAGTCTCTTCATCACCTTCTTCCCGTACAAGACTCAGAAACTCCTCGGCCTCAATCAGGCCCTGATCGAGAACCTTTATCGTTTCTACTACCTGTTGAAGTTGAGCGCGCTCCCGACCCAGTGCCTGCGCCTTCTCAGGATCGTTCCAGACCTTCGGGTCTTCCAGCTCCCGTTCAACCTCGGTTAATCGTTCAGCTTTGTTATCAACGTCAAAGATACCCCCTAAGGACATTAACTCGTCCCTGCATATCTTCAATACGGGTAAATACAAGATTCAATTCCAGCATGCTACACTCAAGCTTTATTCGCAAGGCGACCAGTTTACACTATGAAAATTGGCAAAGGAAATCGGCATTAGGATATCTGCTCAACTATAAGCTGAGGGCTCGTCCGCCCCCTGAACTCGTTAACATCCAGTTTGTACACGACATTTATTTTTTTAATTTTCTCATTGTCGTCGATTGGTATTGTATTGAATGCTATTGCATCAATCATTTGTTCCGTTTCGGGCACGCCAAGAACCATTTTCAAATGCTTATCCGCAACAATACGTTTATTGATAACAGTGAATTCACCATCAAAAATAGGCTCAGGGAAACCTTGTCCCCATGGGCCGCCGGCACGTATCAATTCCGCCACTTCCAGGGTCATCTCGTCAGGCATCAAACCGCCATCCGACATCATGACTCCCTGCAGTATTTCGTCATCGACATGTTTAGCCACCTCCTGGTCAAAAACCGCCTTAAATGTGTTTAAATCACCGCGCTTGAGCGACAGACCCGCGGCCATTGCATGACCGCCAAATTTGGCTAAAAGCTCCGGATACCGGGTTGCAATGGAATCCAGAATATCCCTGATGTGCAAACCTGGCACAGAGCGCGCTGATCCCTTGATTTCTCCTTCTGCCGATGGTGCAAACGCAATGACGGGCCGATGCAGTCGGTCTTTTATACGAGACGCAAGTACACCAATCACACCCTGATGCCAACATTCGTCGAACAGTACAATACCAGACGGATATTGATGTTCAGTATTCAAAGACAGACCATTGAGTGCTTCAAGCGCCTGCTGTTGCATATCAGCTTCAATCGACCGACGCTCTCTATTAAGCCTGTCCAGCCGGGCAGCGATTGCCGATGCACAAGCCTGATCATCCGTTAATAAACACTCTATGCCTTGCGACATATCATCTAAACGACCAGCCGCATTAAGACGGGGTCCAATCGCAAAACCCAGGTCTGCTGCAACAGTTCTGGACTGCTGCCTCTGCGCTATAGTGAGAAGTTGATGTACTCCCGCACAACATTTATTGCGGCGTATCCTGGCCAAACCCTGTGATACTAAAATACGATTGTTTTGATCGAGTGGCACAACATCAGCAACCGTTCCTAATGCAACCAGATCCAGTAACTGCGCCAGATTAGGATCTTCAATACCTACCTCGTCAAACCAGTCACGCACTCTGAGTGTCGCTCGAAGCGAGAGCATGACATAGAAAATAACACCAACTCCGGCAAGGTTTTTACTCGGAAACTGATCACCCGGCAGATTGGGATTAACGATTGCATCAGCTACAGGTAGAGAGGAACCCGGCAAATGATGATCTGTTATCAAGACTTTAATGCCCGAATGTTTGGCCAACTCGACCCCTTCGTGACTGGAGATGCCATTATCGACAGTGATAATCAGGTCAGGATTTCGTTTTAACGCTAGCTCAACTATCTCTCTGGTTAAACCATACCCATATTCAAAGCGATTGGGAACAATATAGTCAACGTTTTTTGCCCCCATTAACTTGAGAGCACGAATAGCTACCGCACAACTGGTTGCACCATCAGCATCAAAGTCTGCAACAATAAGTAGGCGTTGCTGTCTGGCAATCGCTTCCGCCAAGAGTGCTGACGCAGCTTCAATACCTGTCAACAACTGATAAGGTAAAAGCTGTGATAGCGAAGACGATAGTTCGTCATAACGTTTTATGTCTCTAGCAGCGTAGATTCGGGCCAATACCGGATGGATACCCTGTTGAGCCAATGCATCGCTGTTCGCCGAATTTCTCCTTATGACTTTTTTCTTCATGATGTCGAAAGACCCAAGATAAAATTATGGTTTATCGGTCGCCCACTATAAAGTATTTACATTAAATATTAATTTGTTTTTATTATGATTTATAAGGTTTTCAAAACATATCCAGCTTCAGTTTTCGTTTCCACCAGGACCTCATCACCTTGCTAGTCGTGGAAAAATAATGCCTATCAAGGTTGATATCCAGGCTGCCCAATGAGCTGGATTTCAGGGCAGAAAAGATCAGCTTAAACCAGTCCCTCTCCATAGCATGCATATAATCACCCAACTCGTCATGATCCGATATAGAAGGAAAACGCGTCGCATTAAACACCAACAACGACGAATCAATTCCATCGACTAACCCTGGCATACCATTATAGTTGTCGGGAACCATGCTATAGGGCACTCTGCATAATTTTGCCAACCCCTCTAATAAAACATCATCGCCATAGACCTGCCCCCAGCTTACCGGTTGCGGTGGCGGCAGCACACCACCACCCCATAGCCAAATACTGTTTATTGCTGGCTCGCCATTTGATTGCCTTTGCTTGTTCACATCACTGCGATGCAACAGCATTTGTATTTCATTCATGACCTGGCGCCAATAGAGACCATCATCCCCACCCGGCATATAATTATTGATATTCTGGCCCATCACATCGTCAATACTAGACGTATTCAGGGCCGTATTTCTTGACAACCTGATATACCAACGCTTGGCAGAGGCAGGAATGATCGTCCAGGATTCTTCGCAGAAGTGTGCATTGATTTCATTGGCAATATGAATCGCCTCATCCTTACTGATGTCTAATTGTTCATTCCCAAGCAACACGACCGCATCACGATCTACCTGCAGATGAACCGGATCGGCTCTGAGAATATAACTTGTGCTGTCGGGTGCCACATCCACAAGATAAGTAATTGGAGCGACCCGGCATGCCGGTTGATTTTGGCCTTCAAACAGGCCAAATTGCTTTTGTAACGCGGTAATCTCGCTTTGCTTCCCGGATTGGAAATAGTCGGAACGTGCTAAAATAGCTTCGAGACCGGGTAGCAATATCTTCGGGAGCGATTTTCTGGTATCAAGGGAGAAAAATTGAGTCAATTTTGAAGGTAATACCAGATCCAGATGTTTCATGAATTTATCAGAAGAACTGTAAGAAGAATGAATTTAATATCGGGCGAACTGCGATGAACCATCAACAAACAACCGTACCTGCAGGAAGCCAGAATCATACCCTTACAGGATTTGTCAATTATGCTACGCCTTCAGCCAGAATCTTAATCCTTGGCTCCATGCCTGGCAACCGCTCATTACAGGAAAATGAGTATTATGCACATCCGCGGAATGTATTCTGGGACATTCTTGAAAATTTATTCGATGTAAACCGATCAGCAGCATACCAGTGTCGCATTGAACAGCTAACTGCACTCGATATTGCATTATGGGATGTCATTAAGCAGTGTCAACGCAAGGGAAGTCTGGATACAGATATAACAGCATCATCAGTGGTGCCTAACGACTTTCGGTCTTTTTACAGGCAATATCCTTCCATTCAGCACGTGTTTTTTAATGGTAAAAAGAGCAGCGATTTATATCGAAAACATGTTTTACCGATTCTACCCGGAGAGATAGCACCTATCACCTATCACACATTGCCATCAACAAGCCCCGCAAACGCGGCCATGAGCTTTACTGAAAAAATTCAACGCTGGAAACTCATCAAAGATCTCCATGAAAAACGCGAAAAAAGTTAAATAGCCATGCACAACAGCAACGCACCTAAGAAAAACCTTAAAGCAGTTAGCGAATTGTTTACGCAATTTGCCGATAATCAATTGGCATCCATAAAACTTGCTTTTATCACCCAGAGCACTGCCAGCATGATACTGGCATGCTCCTATTTTGCTGGTGCACTGAGATATTTTTATGAAAATCAGACAGTCTCTCCAGACGAGTATTTCTCAACACTGGAAGCGTTACTTATGGATCGTTTTAAGATGAATTCTGTGAATGCGTCAGGATTAATCGAATCAAACGAACGCTTGTTTAACAAGTATCAATACATTGAAAATATATATAATTATGGATGGAGTACTGCCAAGGCGTGGCTGAACGACGAAGGAAATGAAACGGATAATCTATTTGATCTCCATGAAAGATATAAACGGCTTTCCATGTCGGATCTGGGTATCGAGGGGATCAAAGAAAAAACCGAAAGTATCTTTGGTGTGGAAACACTTGTTGTGCCAGCGGTCAAAAAGGATCAGGTGAAATCTTCCCGTGTAAAAATAATCATACTATGGTTATTACTAATCGTTGCGTTTATAGTCGCTGATATTTTTTTAATTATGTATCTCCAATGATGAGATGTTACTTGTTTTTAAACACGAAAGTACTGATTGAGGTTACAATAACGATTTAGCTCACATTGGTGATATCGTGGTAGATAAAAAATCATTAACCCGTTCGTCTAATTCTGAAATTGATGCCTTTCTTGCTACTGTTTCGAGTACACCTGTTACCAGGACGCCCGGCAAAAGAGGCAGACTCATGTTTGCAATGGACGCAACAGCCAGCCGGGAACCCACATGGGATCGGGCTTGCCATATTCAGGCGCAAATGTTTGAGGAAACGGCTTCACTTGGCGGATTAAATATTCAGCTTTGTTATTACAGAGGATTCAAAGAGTTTGAAGCAAGTGACTGGTTTGGTGACACACAGGCCCTGTTACAGTGCATGACATCAGTACATTGCCTGGGTGGACACACACAGATAGCCAGTGTTATTGGTCACGCGATTACTGAAACAATGCGGGAAAAGGTCAATGCACTGGTCTTCGTAGGTGACTGTATGGAGGAAAACCTTGACCATCTATGCGATTTGGCCGGAAAATTGGGTATTCACGGTGTTCCGGCGTTTATGTTTCAGGAAGGTAACGATCCTGTCACTGAGTCAGCTTTTAGGCAAATAGCCAGGCTTACAAAGGGCGCATTTTGCCATTTTGATGCCAACAGCGCTAATCAATTGCGAGATCTTCTAAACGCTGTTGCAGTTTATGCAGCGGGAGGTAGAATCGCACTAGAACAATTCAGCAAACATAAGGATGGAAACATCCTGAAAATTGTCCACCAAATAAAGGGGCCGGATGTACCCTAGATTTTTACTTGCAGTCATTATCATTGCTGCAATCTTCTTTTTAATGCGCTGGTTTATGAAAAACTCGCCGCATGACGTTGCACGCACACTAAAAAAGACCTCGATCTATCTTGGGATTACCTTACTGCTTTTTCTTGCAGCAACAGGTCGACTACACTGGCTATTCGCACTCATCGGGTCTGTTTTAGCCTTTTTGCCACGCTTGCTACCGATTTTGCGTTATATCCCGATATTGAATCAGCTAATGGCGTATACCAAAAGAGCAAAAGCGGCTTCAGGCCCTACACCTGGGCAGCGCTCAAATGTCGAAACCAGGTATCTAAAAATGTCTTTACACCTCGATACAGGGGAAATGACCGGCATAGTTCTTGGAGGCCAATTCAAGGGGCGGCAGCTTACAGGTCTTTCATTAGATGAATTGATCGACCTACTTGCGGAGTGTCACCGGCATGATGAACAGTCCGTCGCCTTATTAGAGGCCTATCTTGACCGAACTCATGGTGATAACTGGCGACAACAATCATATGGATATGACGCAAATAGTGAACATTCTACTGATAGCCATGGAAAATCCGGAACCACGATAACGACAGATGAAGCGTATGAAATATTGGGATTGTCTCCTGGGGCCAACAAAGAAGAAATTATTGCTGCGCATCGAAAGCTGATGCAAAAAATGCATCCTGATCGAGGCGGGTCTGATTACCTCGCAGCAAAAATTAATCAGGCCAAGGATATACTCCTGAATAAGTAAACCCTAATCCCTGATATTCGAATTTTTTAAATGATTCAGTCAGGAACTAATCAACTAACACAGTATCTTCATCTGAATAGGCTGGTGAACAGCAGCAAAGAATCCTAAGCGGAATGACACCTGTATTTCTGATGCAATGTAAAGTACCCGGTGATATACAAATGCTGTCGGCGCCATAGACGTTGAACTGCTCATCCGCCAATGTCATTTGCCCTTCTCCTTCGACAATAAAATAAATCTCTTCAGTCACAATATGCTTATGGGCCTTTGTGACCTGCCCTACCGGAACAATCGCCTCAGCCATACTTTGGTTGATGACCGCATGATTTGCTGGGTGCATCAACTCTCGAATAATCGAACCATCTTTCGTTATATACGGGTTTACGTTCTGGTAACAGCTAACATTTTTCATGGACATATCAATTGGCTTTTTCCTGTTCCGTCGAGTATTTTACATACAAGATAATCAATCGGTATACTAGACCTGTTGTTCGTTAAAGGATGACGTAAAACGTATGTTGTATGCAAGAATAAAAAAACACCTGCTTACCCAGCATCAAGATGTCTCACACAAAGAGGTGCTGATCTCCGTCACCGGCGCGTTCGCAGGGATTAGTTGCGTCGCAATTCTTAGCTCCTGGTCGGTCTCAGACCTTGGACTACCTTACCTGATTGCATCTCTGGGGGCATCTTCCGTTTTACTTTTTGCCACCCCACACAGTCCTATGGCACAACCGTGGCCACTTGTTGGTGGACACGTCATATCGGCACTCATCGGGGTTACTTGTTACAAGTTAGTTCCCTCCCCGATTCTTGCAGCATCATTTGCCGTGGCGTTTTCAATTCTCGTCATGTATTACCTCCGCTGCCTGCACCCTCCAGGCGGCGCAACTTCGCTATTAGCAGTTTTAGGTGGTTCCGATATCAATTCATTAGGTTATTTTTATGTCATTACGCCTATCACACTTAACGTCGTCTTAATGCTGATAATGGTTGTCGTATTAAACAGATATTTGTTAAAACGCCAATATCCCACCACAACGATACAGGAAGGTGGATATGACTCTGATAATCACAGAGTTTTATCACCAACATTATTTAGTGACGATGACCTCACTCAAGCACTCGATGACCTGGACACCTATATTGATGTTTCAAGCGATGATCTTAACAAGATATTCTCGCTCGCCATTTTTCATTCAAGGCGGAAAAGTTTCGGTGATTTGCGCTGCGAGGATATCATGACCAGAGATGTTATCAGTGTTAACCCCGATACGCGATTGGATGAAGTCTGGTCCCTATTTCGCCAGCATAATATTAATGGCGCACCAGTCATTGATAGCAATAAAAAAATCGTTGGTCAAATTTCGATTAATGATTTTCTGTTCAAAATGGACAGTGACGTTGGAGACCCTTTTTTGCAACGACTATCTAATATTTTTTCGCCAAAAAATCAGTACCGCACCAGCTCGCCTGAAGTTGTTTCAGAACTTATGTCTGCTCCCGTAAAAACAATGCGAGAAAACGATACCGTTAAGGATGCCATCGCCATAGGCGCAGCAGAGAAATTGCATTATATTCCGGTTATTAATAATAAAGACCAGCTTGTTGGCATACTCACATGCGCTGATTTTATAGCAATTGTTGAAAAAGCAATATCAGGGATATCCTTCGAAAGCAGTCGCTGACTAAGGAAGGGTTAAATCAACCTGAATATTGTTAAGTACCATTAACCAAATGGACCGGACTCGCAGGGTTCCTGATCCAGAGACCGGAAAATCTGACTGGTAATTCTTCAATCTCATCACATTGCTCTACGCCTGCTTTTTCAAAATACAGTTCAGCATCGCGAATATTATCGGTATAAATTTCCTGTCATACCTCCGCACATTGCAGGCCGTCTATAACATCTAGCCACAACCGATCGTCTCCATATTCAAAAACAATTTCCGGCTTGTATTGCGCTAGCCCGAATAATTCACCAAGGATCCCGCATGATGCCTAACGTCAGACAATTTAGACGCCGCTTTGGAACAAAACCCATAGGCAATTCTATGGGTTGCGTGACCAATTTGTATGGAACCAATTTGAACATCATGGATGATATCCATGATGGCCTCGTAGTGGTGAGGCGCATGGAGGCGCCGAATAGAAGCCAGTATAATTTATGTGGCGTTAGGCATGACTGCATGGATGCAGAAGTTAGCGTAAAGTCTGGAACATTTACCGAGGGCCGGGATAGGCATCATCTCCGGGTACCATTTGTACTTTGGGTCAATACGTTTTTTCTCAAATTAGTCATCAACTTATCTTATCATTTCGCCGCCATGGTGAAATATTCGGGCTAGAATCGGAAGGCCCAGGATATCTTTATAGAATTGAATGGTTGCATCATACTCTGCAGCGGGAAGTTTAATTGCAATGTTGCGACCCGCCTTGGAGGTCGGTATCCCAGACTCATCCATACCTGTCACCCTTCGCAATGACAATTTGATGATCTCCGATAAACACGTCAACTCAGCGATTAGATCACATTATCGAGTATTGCCTTTTTCACTGAGTCTAATGTCGCATCCACGGTAATCATTGGCGACTGGCTCTGCTTTATTGCGGTATCCGGATCCTTAAGACCGTGACCGGTCAGTGTGCAAACGATTTTGCTGCCCTCCGGAATTTTGCCACGATTAATATCTCGCATAGCACCAGCGAGCGAGGTCGCTGAAGCAGGCTCGCAAAACACGCCTTCGTTATCAGCAAGCATCTTCTGAGCAGCCAATATCTCTTCGTCAGAGCACTCATCAAACCAGCCATTGGATTCTTTGTTAGCTGCCCACGCCTTGTCCCAGCTTTGTGGATGACCGATACGAATGGCAGTTGCAACGGTCTCGGGGTTATCAACCATATGCCCGCGTAGGAATGGCGCGGCCCCATCGGCTTGATATCCAACCATCACCGGTAAATTATTCACGATTCCGTGTTCATGATATTCAGTGTACCCCATCCAGTGCGCACTGATATTCCCGGCGTTACCCACAGGTAAACAGTGAAAATCAGGTGAAGTGCCTAACTCCTCAACAATCTCAAATGCAGCGGTCTTTTGTCCCAGAAGTCTGAACGGATTTATCGAGTTAACAAAGGTCACCGGTGCCTCATCAGCGACCTCATTTACCAATTGCATACCCGCATCGAAGTTGCCCTTTATTTGAATGACCACAGCCCCATGCATCATAGCCTGGGCTAGCTTACCTAGCGCAATCTTGCCTTCTGGAATCAGCACAAATGCTGTAATACCCGCCCGTGCTGCATACGCTGCAGCCGAGGCAGAGGTATTGCCAGTAGAAGCACAAATAATTGCTCGGCTACCATCTTCCACGGCCTTGGTGACAGCCATCGTCATACCACGATCCTTAAATGAGCCGGTTGGATTGAGGCCTTCGTATTTCACATAGATATCAACATCCTTCTGCAACAAAGTCGGAATATTATTCAGACGAACAAGTGGCGTATTGCCCTCACCAAGACTGATAAAACGGGTATCATCATGAACCGGTAATCTATCACGATACTTTTCAATTAATCCGGTATAACGGGATCGAAATGGCATTTTAGCTTTCCTTCAATATATCTTAATTGTATTTTATTAATCAGTTACTTATAAGCTATTCATTATCAAGAGCCTCAAGTCTGAGGCGGGTCACTTTACCTGTTACTGCATCAAGCCCTTCAACTTGTCTGATGGCTTTATTCATTTGTCCCTCCTTGATCCGGTGGGTCAACATAATAATCGAGGCGACGGTAACACCCGCAACGGGTTCCTTTTGTATAATCGCCTCAATGCTAATGCCCGCGTCTCCAAGAATACGTGTCACGTCGGCTAGCACGCCTGGCCGATCCATTGCATGCATGCGCAAATAGTAGGCCGTTTCGACCTCCTCCATTGGCAAAATCGGCATACCAGATAAAGCATCTGGCTGAAATGCAAGATGAGGCACCCTGTTCTCTGGATCAGTCGTTAGCATTCTAACGACATCAATGACATCAGCAACGACTGCAGAGGCTGTAGGCTCTGAACCCGCCCCAGCACCGTAATAAAGCGTTGGACCTACGGCATCACCTTTCACTAGGACCGCGTTCATCACACCATCCACGTTGGCTATAAGCCGTCGTGAGGGAATTAACGTCGGATGAACCCGTAACTCAACCCCATGCTCTGATCTACGCGAAATACCGAGGTGTTTAATGCGATATCCCAGTTGCTCAGCGTAACTAACGTCTTCCCGCGTAATATGACTGATTCCCTCAGTATAAACTTTATCAAACTGCAGTGGGATACCAAATGAAATTGAAGCAAGTATAGTCAGTTTGTGCGCCGCATCAATTCCCTCTATATCAAATGTTGGGTCTGCCTCCGCATAACCCAGCTGTTGGGCCTCTGCCAGCACATCAGTAAAATCACGTCCCTTATCACGCATCTCGGTTAATATAAAATTTCCGGTTCCATTGATAATCCCAGCCAGCCACTCTATATGATTCGCGCTAAGCCCCTCTCTAACTGCCTTGATAACTGGTATACCACCAGCAACAGCCGCCTCAAAGGCAACCATTACACCTTTTTTCTGAGCCGCAGAAAATATCTCGTTGCCATGAAGTGCAATAAGAGCCTTATTGGCTGTAACGATATGCTTACCATTTGCAATAGCTTTTAAAACCAGTTGCCGTGCAGGGTCGTAACCACCAATTAGTTCAATAACAATGTCCAATTCAGGGTTGTTAACGACTTCAAACGGATCAGTTGTAATCTCCATTCCCTCTGTATTTACTTCGGGGTGATCGAGCTCCCGCGCTGCTGCATGAGTGATTTGTATACCACGCCCGGCTCGTCGGGTAATTTCTGCTATATTTCTTGCCATGACATTGGCAGCACCCCCGCCAACCGTTCCAAGCCCCAATAGTCCAACTTTTACTGATTTCAACCTTCTTCTCCTGCAGCCATTTGGCCATTACTATCTCTCTTAAACATTTGTCTTATGCCCCGTACTGCCTGGCGTGTTCGGTGCTCATTTTCAATCAAGCCAAATCTTACATGATCGTCCCCGTATTCACCGAAACCAATGCCTGGAGAAACTGCAACTTTTGCATCCTCAAGCAAGCGTTTCGAAAACTCCAGCGAACCCAAATGCCGATATTGTTCAGGTATTGGCGCCCAAACAAACATAGTAGCCTTGGGTTTTTCCACCCGCCATCCAATACTGTTCAGCCCATCACAGAGCACATCGCGACGCGATTTGTACAACGCCCTGATCTCATCAACACATTCCTGGGGACCTTCGAGTGCAGCAATGGCTGCCACCTGAATCGGCGTAAACATCCCGTAATCAAGGTATGATTTTATGCGAGCCAATGCGGCTACCAGGGTTGAATTACCGACCATAAACCCTACTCGCCAGCCCGGCATATTATAACTCTTAGACAAACTGTAGAATTCTACCGCTACGTCCTTGGCTCCAGGTACCTGCATGATAGACGGTGCCTGATAGCCGTCAAATACGATTTCTGCATAGGCCAAATCATGAATAACCCATATTTCATACTCTTTGGCAATGGCAACGACCTTCTCAAAGAAGCCCAGGTCAACACACTGAGTGGTTGGATTACCAGGGAAATTAAGCACAAGCATTTTGGGGCGCGGCCAGGAATCCTTAATCGCCTTCTCCAGTTCAACAAAAAAATCAATGCCGGGCACCAGAGGAACATGACGGATATCAGCACCAGCAATTACAAAACCGTATGGATGAATAGGGTAGGCTGGATTGGGTACCAAAATGGCATCCCCGGGGCCTACTGTTGCCAGTGCCAAATGTGCCAGGCCCTCCTTCGAGCCAATCGTTACGATCGCCTCACTTTCCAGGTCCAGGTCTACATCAAATTTCTGCTTGTACCAGCGACAGATTGCTCGCCGGAGCCGTGGAATGCCCCTGGACATTGAATAACGATGCGTGTCTTCGCGCTGCGCTACCTCGGTTAGCTTTTCCACTATATGCGCCGGCGTAGGCTGATCAGGGTTCCCCATTCCGAAATCGATGATATCCTCACCATTGGCTCTCGCTTTGGCTTTCAGTTCATTGACAATATTAAATACATATGGCGGTAACCGCTTTATTCTTGGGAATTCAGTTATCAACTTCGTTATCCGTTTAATGCCGCAAAAACGCTTATATTATCAAACTTTTATCTGTTGAACCAAAATATCAATTATCAATCACCCGGCTTTGGATCCCTGCCCCAATTCAGGCATAATCTGATTTAAACAAATTGCTGGAGATGCTTTAATGCAAGTCAATCAGGAAATCAATGTTATCCATTATGCGATTCATGCATACACGGATGAAAGTATCACAGTGTCTGTACCGATTGGACGAGTGAAGCTGTTGCCTACTGACGAAGGAGCGCTGATTGACCACAGCAAGCAGACCCGTGAGACATTTTCGTGCAGTGTAGTCGTTTCTCCAAATGAACTCATTCGAGACTGGCCTCCACGTTCTTTCAGCGAATTAACGGTTGAACATTTTGACTCTCTTTTGACTCTACAGCCTGAAATCGTGTTATTGGGAACAGGTTCGAGACTGCGGTGGCCTGAAACGGCCCTGTACGCCTCCCTGATAGAGAAGGGAATTGGGCTGGAGGTGATGGACACAGGTGCAGCGTGCAGGACTTACAACATCCTGATGGCTGATGAACGGAAAGTTGTTGCGGCTTTACTTTTCACCTAGGTAAATAGCGAAACGGATTAACAGGCTTCCCGTTACGCCTGATCTCAAAATGCAGCATAACCCTGTCTGACCCGGTACTTCCCATATTGGCGATGTGCTGCCCCCCCTTTACCGAATCGCCTTCTTTCACCAACAATTTATCATTGTGCGCGTAGGCACTCAGGAATTGATCGTTATGTTTTATGATCAGCAGATTACCGTATCTGATAATTCCGTTGCCGCTATAAACAACGCGTCCATCAGCAGCGGCACGAATGACTGAGCCTTTTTTTGCCACTAAATCCAGGCCTTTTTTACCATTAATTTTATTCGAAAAGGTTTGCACGACGCGTCCCCGTATTGGCCAGCGCCAAACGGGTTTGGTTACATTCGCCACATCTGGTTTTGAGACAACACGAGTCTTTTTTTCGACCCGCTTCACCGATTCTTTTTTTCTAATAACCGGTTTTTTAGCTGGCTGCTGGAGAACAGGTTGTTCAATCCTGGGAGCTTTTTTAACTGCTACGATCTTCCGGTGTTTACAAACTGGTTTGTTTTTGGCGGTTGTCGTCACACGTAATCGTTGTCCAACACTAATCACGTATGGCGAACGGATGCAGTTCCATTCTGCAATCTTGCGATAATCCTTGTTATAACGAAAACTAATTGAATAAAGGGTTTCACCTTTTTTCACATAATGATAAACATGAGAACCACACCCGGTCACTATGGCAGAAGCCATCAGGAATACCATACAGCGTAACCTAACAATCTTGAACAAATCAGGAAATCTCATTCAGGTTACCTATACAACAGGTAAGCGACAACAATTAACATAACCAGAATCCACCCGATACGATCAATATATTTTCTGAGAAATTCTTCCATACGAGCTCCGCCCATTCTGATCAACGCAGCAACCAGAAAAAACCGGGCCCCCCTACCGATTAAGGAAACAATCACAAAGGGTAAAAATGCCATTGCAACTGCACCTGCCGTTATTGTAAAAACTTTATAGGGCACTGGAGAAAACCCAGCGAGAAATACAACCCATATTCCCCATTGATCGAACCAGGTTTTCGCCGTGTTATAGGCATCATCGTAACCCAGGTCGCTAATCATTGGAGTAGCAAGATCAAATGCAAATGCACCTATCAGATAGCCCAAAATCCCGCCAAGCACCGAGGCAAAAGTTGTTAGAAGCGCAAAATAGTAAGCTCGAGTTGGTTTGGCCAATGACATCGGCGCTAACATTACATCAGGCGGTACGGGAAAAAACGATGATTCTGCAAAGCTCAAAAAAGACAAATACCACGGCGCATGACGATGGCGCGACCAGATCAAAACTTTGTCATACAGTACAGCAAACATGTCGGCACCTGCAGTTAACCCAATTCATCGAGGCAACGGTAGATCCACTAAATATATCGGTATAGTTGATATCAGTGTAAAAACAGCCTTTCCAATATTTTCCGCGCTCAACCGGCACCCGACAACATGGGTACAAAGCTAACCATTTCAAGCGACTCTTTCTCAAATCCTTCATTCGTGCGAGTAATCAATACCAGCTCCTGTACACCTTGCTTTCCAACAGGAATAATAAGACGGCCCCCGATTGTTAACTGTTCCAGCAATGAAGAAGGCACATCTTCAGGGGCCGCAGTTGCGATAATGCCATCATAAGGAGCATATTCCGGCCAACCGAGTTTACCGTCACAGTGTTTCAGTCTAATGTTGCGCAAACCAAGCTCATTGAATCTTGATCGAGCCAGTCTGATCAATGGTTCAATTCGTTCAACGCTAAATACTTTTTCGGCCAGGTTCGAAATGATCGCTGCCTGATATCCCGAGCCCGTACCAATTTCCAGCACCTTAGCAAGTGGTCCATCCCGTAACAATGACTCCGACATTCTGGCAACGATATAGGGTTGCGAGATGGTTTGTCCAAAACCGATCGGCAATGCGGTATCTTCGTAAGCCCGGCTTGCCAGCGCCTCATCCACAAAGATATGCCGTGGAATTTCACGCATCACATCTAACACCCTCTGATTATTAATCCCCTCTTTTTGAAGACGATGAATAAGTCTCTCTCTCGTACGACGAGAGGTCATACCGATACCTTCATGTCGATTATTCACAGATTCTTACCCTCATCGAACACTAAACACCTATCTCACCCAGCCAGCTTCCAAGCATTTCAATTGCACTATAACGGGTCAGATCAATTTGTAATGGTGTTACTGATACAAAGTTATTTTTAATCGCATAAAAGTCAGTGCCAGGACCCGCATCCTGCTCAGCACCGGCAGGACCGACCCAATATACCGGTCGCCCCCTGGGGTCTGATTCCTTGATGACGGGTTCGGATTTGTGACGATGCCCTAATCTTGTACTCATGATACCCTTAATTTGATCATAAGGTACGTCAGGGACATTGATACTCAAAATTGTATCCGCGGGCAAAGGATGTTTTTTAAGTTGATCAATCAACTTTACAATTACCTTTCCGGCTGTTTGGAAATGCGTGGGTGCATTTCCTGCCAACGAAACCGCAATTGCGGGTAAACCTAAATAACGTCCTTCCATCGCAGCAGCAACGGTTCCTGAATACAAAACATCATCACCAAGATTAGAACCGGCATTAATGCCTGATACCACCATATCTGGCTCGTCAGGCAATAGTCCTGTAATGGCCAAATGGACGCAGTCGGTTGGCGTACCATTAACCTTGATAAATCCATTTTCCATTTCTACAGCGCGAATCGGGTTATCCAATGTAAGCGAATTGGAGGCACCACTATAATCCCTATCCGGCACAACGACTGTCAGTTTAGCTAATTGAGTTAATGAGTTGACCAGCGTTGATAGGCCTTCTGCAAGATAACCATCATCATTACTAATAAGAATATGCATTCAGATTAAGTTTGCTACGGTAAATTTGCTAACACTATTTGCTTGTTGGCCTGGACATTGCGAGTAAACCAAAATTGTATCGATATTAAAGGAAAACAACTGGATGACGAGAATAAATTTAGTTAATCAACGCTAGCTTATCGCGGACTCTTATTCGCTTGATACATTATATAAAGAACATAATTATATGAATATAATAAATTATTTAGGAAATATTCTTCTTGGGCCGGTTCCAGCCTACTGCATCACCGCAGCGCACAGCGCCATCAATGAGCCAGGAAATATCCCCAGTCCAAGCATCGCAATACTATTGGAACTTAAAACAAATTTGATGTCCATTGATCCTTCTATAGGATTACTGTCTTCTGGTTTATCAAAATACATAAATTTGATAATCCGCAAATAATAAAATGCACCAATCACAGAGAAAATAACGGCAAAAACCGCAAGCCAGACATGTCCAGCCTCAACCACCGCACTTAACACCGAAAGTTTTGCATAAAATCCTGCCGTTGGTGGCACGCCAGCCATTGAAAACATTAAAATCAACATCATAAAGGCAAACCACGGACTGCGCTCATTAAGCCCTTTAAAATCTGTAATATTATCGGCCTCAAACCCCGAGCGACTTAACAGGATTATCATTCCAAAACCACCCAGGGACATCAAAGCATAGATAAGCACATAAAACATCGCTGAAGAGTATCCTTCAATGCTTCCAGCCAAAATACCCAGTATCAGAAAACCGATATGCGATATCGTCGAGTACGCCAGCATTCGTTTGATATTACTCTGCGCAATCGCGATAACATTCCCGATTGATATCGACAACATAGCCACCACGATTAACATATCTTGCCAATGGACATGTAATCCGCCCAGACCATCTGCCAATAAACGCATTACCATTGCAAACGCTGCTATTTTCGGTGCGGTACCAATAAATAACGTTATAACTGTTGGAGCGCCATGATAAATATCGGGGACCCACATGTGAAAAGGAACTGCGCCCAATTTAAAGGCTAAACCGACGATAACAAAGACCAGGCCTAATAATAGAACAACATCATCTGCAGAACTCTGCCTGATAAAGGCTGCGACCTCGGAAATATTAAGGCTACCCGTAGCACCGTAGATCATTGACATACCGTAAAGCAACATTCCGGATGCTAATGCACCCAGTATAAAATATTTCATTGCAGCTTCAGTTGCTGTAGCCGAATCCCGGTTGAGAGCCACGAGCGCATATAAGGATAAAGATAATAATTCCAGCCCAAGATAGATAGTTAACAGACTATAGGCTGAAACCATCACCATCATACCCAGAATGGCGAATAAACAGAGTACGAAAAACTCACCCTTGAATACATTTCTGGCAATCAGATATTCTCTCGAATACACAAACACAGCCGCTGAAACGATGTAGACAAACATCTTCAGTACGTTAGCCATGCTGTCATTGACGAATGTACCGGAAAAGGTCAATTGTGATGCCCCGTTATTAACGGATAGCGTAATAATTGCGGCCCCCAACAATGTAGCCAGAGAGAGCAGATAGGTAACAAAACGATTTTCATCTTTTATAAACAGATCGGCAATTAACACGACACATGCCATTGTTAAGACAAATATCTCTGGAAGTGCTGGTACCAAATCTGGGGCTTCAAAATTCATCATATTGCTTTAAATCAATCCTAATTAGAATTTACAATTTTGAGACAACCACATGTTCAAGCAAATGGTTAACGGACTCATGCATAACATCGACTAAAGGAGCCGGCCATAATCCCAAAATCAGCACGGCGACTGCCAGTGTGCCTAATACAAAAAACTCACGACAATTAACATCCTTTAATTGTGCGACATTTTCATTACCAATATCACCAAACACAACGCGTTTAACCAGCCAAAGCGTATAGGCTGCGCCAACAATCAGCGTTGTAGCGGCCAAAAATGCATACCAGAAATTTGCCTTAAAAGCACTCAGTATCACCATAAACTCTCCGACAAACCCTGAAGTCCCAGGTAACCCTGCATTAGCCATCGCGAAGAACACCATTAGCGCGCCAAATACCGGCATTGTGTTGACCACACCGCCGTAATCACTGATGTTTCTACTGTGCATACGGTCATACATTACACCAACACACAAGAATAATGCTCCCGAAATGAAACCATGGGAAATCATTTGTACTAGAGCACCTTCGACACCCATAGCTGCCCCTTGAAAACTGTTTGTTTTCTCAAAGATGGAAAATACGACAAAAAATCCTAATGTCACAAAACCCATATGAGAAATTGATGAATAAGCGATTAGCTTTTTCATATCTTCCTGTACCAGAGCAACCAGTGCAATATATACAACCGCAATCAATGACAGGCCAATAATTAACCAATCCAGTTCCATACTGGCATCAGGCGCAATAGGAAGCATAAATCGAACAAAGCCATAGGCTCCCAGTTTGAGCATGATCGCAGCAAGAATCACAGAACCACCGGTTGGAGCCTCAACGTGAGCATCTGGCAACCACGTATGTACCGGCCACATCGGCACCTTAACGGCAAAGGCAACCAGAAATGCAAGAAAGATCAATACCTGTGCCGTTATACCAATTTTCAAGGAATGGAATTCCAGTAATGAAAAGCTGTTACTTGCCTGGTAATAGAGATAGATCAACGCCACCAGTAATAGCACCGAACCAAGAAACGTATAGAGAAAAAACTTGATCGATGCATAAACGCGTCTGGCTCCACCCCATATTCCGATAATCAAAAACATCGGGATCAACATACCTTCCCAGAACACGTAGAACAGAATGGCATCCAGCGCTGCGAAGACACCAATCATCATTCCTTCCATAATCAGGAAGGCCGCCATATATTGCGCAACTTTGTATTTAATAACTTCCCAACCGGCAATAACTACGAGAACGGTAGTAAAACTCGTTAATAGAATAAGTGGCATCGAAATTCCATCGACACCGAGATGGTAATTAATATTAAATCTCGGAATCCATGACGCTATTTCTTCAAACTGCATTAAATAGGTTGAAGAGTCAAAACCGGCATAAAGCGGTAAAGAGAGAAGAAAGGTTAACACCGAAATGGCTAACGCACCCCATTTTACCGCACTGTCGTTACCACCTCTTCCGATGGCAAGAAGCGCCAAACCACCCAGTATGGGCACCCAGATTGTGAGACTTAATATGGGCAATTCCACCTCCGAAAATAATTTATTCTTTTATAAAATCACGAATACAGTGATTAACAGTAATAGTCCTATAATCATTGCGAATGCATAGTGATACAGGAAGCCTGTTTGCATATGGCGTATTTTTGAAGAAATCCAACCAACGCTTTTTGCTGTCCCATTCACCATGATACCGTCAATTGCAGTCGCATCTCCGACCTTCCACAACATCCTTCCAAGCTTACGCCCTCCACCGGCGAAGTATTTATCATTGAAATCATCAAACCCATATTTTTTATCCAGAATGTTATAGATGAATTCAAACTGTTTCACGATTTTGCCAGGAAGATCAGGTCGTTTTATATACAGAAACCACGCAGTAAGCACTCCGAGAATTGCAAGACCGAACGGAAACAATTCAGTCATACCATGCGTCATGAAATGCCACGGATCGCCTCCGTGAATCTCGGAAGCAACGAACAAGGTATTATGCTCGGGCAACACCTTTATAGCGTCGCCAAAATAATCTCCAAATGGAATCGATGATAAAGTCATATAACCGATTAACATGGAAGGTATGGCCAACAATATTAGCGGTATAGTCACGACATTGGGACTCTCCTTGAGATGTTCCTTGGTATGATCATCCATCCGTTCTTCCCCGTGGAATGTCATAAACAAAAGCCGGCAACTATAAAATGCGGTAATAAACACACCGCAGATCACGGCAAAATAGGCAAAGCCCGCTCCTGGAATAATTGAATACTCCACTGCCTCGATAATACTGTCTTTTGAAAAGAAACCAGAAAACGGGGGAAACCCGATCAGGGCGAGTGAACCAATCACGGAAGTCCAGTAGGTTATTGGCATATACTTCTTTAAACCACCCATTTTCCGCATATCTTGTTCATGATGCATAGCAATTATGACTGAGCCAGCCGCAAGAAATAGCAACGCCTTAAAGAACGCGTGTGTCATCAGATGGAAGATAGCCGCTGAATAGGCGGAAACACCCAGTGCAACAGTCATGTAGCCTAACTGAGATAATGTCGAATAGGCGACTACACGTTTAATATCATTCTGGATGATACCAAGAAATGCCATGAACAATGCGGTCAAGGCACCTATAACCAGCACAAAGCTCAATGCTGTTTCTGATAATTCATACAAAGGAGACATACGCGCGACCATAAAAATACCCGCTGTCACCATCGTCGCGGCGTGAATCAGAGCTGATATAGGCGTAGGACCTTCCATTGAGTCCGGCAACCAAACATGCAACGGAACCTGGGCCGATTTACCCATTGCACCGATAAAAAGAAGAATACAGATAACGCTCATCAGGGACCATTCCATACCAGGAATGATCTCGATCGTTACATTCGCCATATGAGGTGCTGCCTGGAAAACATCTGCATAATCCAGGCTGTTAAAGTACATCAGCACTGCTGCAATACCCAGAAGAAAACCAAAATCACCGACACGGTTAACCAGAAATGCTTTAAGATTTGCATAAATGGCGGATTCCCGCTTGAACCAGAACCCGATCAGCAGGTAAGAAACCAAACCGACCGCTTCCCAACCAAAAAACAGTTGCATGAAGTTGTTAGACATGACCAACATCAACATCGAGAAAGTAAATAATGCAATGTAACTGAAAAAGCGTTGGTAACCAGGATCATCATGCATATACCCAATGGTGTAGATGTGTACCATTAAGGATACAAAAGTAACCACCAGCATCATCAGGGTAGTCAGTTTATCGATTAAAAATCCAACTTCGAATTGGATACCATCACTGACCAGCCAGGTATAAACCTCGCCATTGAATGCCTCATTTCCATCCAGCACGATGTGCTTGAAAACGATTAATGAAAGAAGGAACGATATCGCTACACCAATAATGGTTACCCAATGGGCACCGGCTCTTCCAATTTTCTTTCCAAAAAGTCCAGCGACGATAGCACCAATCAGGGGCGCAAGGGCGATTGTGAGATATATTCCTTTCATTTCCCTTATCCCTTCAGTGAGTCAATCTGGGCAACATTAATTGTCCTTCTGTTTCGGAACAGTACGACCAGTATTGCTAATCCAATAGCTGCCTCTGCCGCAGCAACTGTCAAAATGAAAAACACAAAAACCTGACCACCTGTATCACCCAGGTAATGTGAAAATGCTATAAAGTTGATATTTACAGCCAGTAGCATTAACTCAATTGCCATCAGAAGTATGATGATATTTTTTCTATTGAGAAAAATGCCTGCGATGCTGATACAAAATAGCACTGCACCGAGAGTCAAAAAATCAGATAAAGCGATCATTATTTTCCTATAGATTAAATCAATTAAATGTTTTTTTATCTTTTCTTCTCTGCATCCATTTTGACAATACGCACCCGATCGTCTCTTTTCACCAACACCTGATCAGCTGGATTTTGGTATTTGGTCTGAGGTCGTCGACGCATGGTCAGCGTAATGGCTGCAACAATCGCCACAAGCAAAATGGCAGCTGCAATCTCAAATGGGTAAACATAGGTTGTATAAAGCAGTTCGCCCAATTCTTCAGTGTTACTATAACCAGCCGCGTGTTTGACGGGTTCCGCTACTTTACCCAATCCAAAATGTTCGGGACCCACTACAAACGCCATCTGTAACAGGATTAGTACAGCCACGAGAGCTCCACCAGGCAAGTATCGCATGAATCCTT
>JBHHVB010000023.1:0-35701 GCA_046754065.1 Gammaproteobacteria bacterium | reverse complement strand
GCTCTCCCGATACGATCGAGAAAAGCCGTTTCCGAATTCCAGGATCATCATTTCTTGCATCCCTGGTACGACGCCTGACACCGAACAACACGATCTGCTTGAACCGCTGCTCGGGTGCCTGGAACACCTGTACCCGATGGAAATGGGTGGTGATCCATGCGGCCAGTTCTTTATCCAGCGTATAGCGGGGAATGATGAGCACCATGATTCCCCCAAACTGCAATGCTGGAACGGTGAAGTTGTAAAATAACTTCTCCAGCCGTTTGCGGCCCCGTTTATCCATTTGGCCGCCGAGACGATCCCCGGTGCTGCCCTTGTCGGTAACGAGATCACCATAGGGCGGATTGAGCCACAACAAACCGAACTGGCGTTGTCCGAGATTGCAATCCTGGATATCACCATGGATACCATGATCCAGGAGTTGCTTGGCGTGCCAGGCACGCTCCCGATCGTATTCCACACCGAAGGCATGCACACGTTCGCTGCCCAGATGGTGTTTGCATTCCGCCAGGGCGACGCCTTCGCCGGCACACGGATCGAGAACCCGTAAGGTGCCCGACCTGGGTGCCGCCAAAGCTGACAACACCCGTGCGGTGGTATCGCCATCCGTCGGGTAGTAGCCGTTCTTTATAAAATTACGCGCCAGGCGCTGAAACATTAAAGCCATGATGTTTCTCCTATCATTGAGTTGAAATGAACCAGAGAAACAGCATCCCTGTTGGGGAAAGCGTTTCCCTGGCAGGGTTTTGTAATGAATGATCAGACAAGCACTTCACCGAGCATGCGGCGGGGAACGCGATAGCACATGCCATCATAAGTTCCCAGCAGCGGCCGTTTTGAAGTGATGACCACCCACGGTATTGAAGTGTCAACGAGACCGATCTTCTGGCCGATTTCGACCTTCCGATTGCGGCGTTGATGATACTTCTGGACCTCGGCACGCCAATCAGCGTTTGCGACCGGCGCCATTTCCAGATACTTCAACGGACAAGAGAAATAATAAGGAAACATGGGTTCTTCCATGTCCTTGTATCCCCAGCCGTCGCCTTTCTCACTTGAAAGCAAATAACAGGCGATAAACCGCTTGCGCGGCTTGTCCTGCTTGTAAGTGATTTCAACCACCGCCCAAAGGACGTTACCACGGACGCAGTGGGCGAGTGTCTCCCAGCGCCGCGTGTCGTTTTCCTCTGGTGCGACCAGATCGTTGATGGTGTCGGACTTCGATGCGCCCTGAGTAAAAAGCCAGCCCATGGTGTTCCTCCTTTCGGTTAAATAAAAAGCAGGGCGCACCATGACCCATAGGGGTATGACGATACCCCGCGGGTTGATAGAAAATGAACCGACGGTCGAATGACCGTTACGCCTGTTTCACGGTTCGACGTAGGCGTTTCAGGTGCCAACAGATGTTGGCAAAGGTGCTGCTTTAACCAAGCAGCCAGGTTGAAAACCGTTATCCGGAATCTTCCCTGATCTTCCGGTTTTCAGGAGATCAGGGAAGCCCCCGGAGGGGCTGGTTGGTGGAGGTTGCTAAGCAAGTGTCAGTGAGCCGTCCCGCACCAGGCCGGTGATCACCGTTTCGACTTCCTCACCAAGGTTTAGATCGATCATGGCGGCATGAATGCCGATGCCATCGAAGTCCTTGATCCAATCCCGAGACCGGAATGCTTCGGTAACGGGGTTGACCCAGTGATCGAGCAGTGGCAGGTGACAGATCGCTTTCGTCAATTGCCAGATACGGCTATGGACCGTCTCGCGTCCTGCATCCGTTGAAACCTCATCCGGCTTGAACAGGGCGATGGTGCGACGGTTGGCCAGATCGGGTTCGGTCACTAGTCGGTTGAACAACCACAAGTGAGCCATATCACCGAAGATATTGGTCGGCATACGGCCCGAGTAGTGGTCGAGTCGATCGTAATCACCGATCTGTACGAGCTTGCGCCTGGGCAGACCGTTATCATTGTTTCCTGGACATAGAAAAAAACTGTTCAGGCCGCCCTCGTGAACGGGAAGTGACAACCGCGCCAGGAACTCCTGTAGTGCGGTATCGCGTCCCCAAAGGGACAGGAGCAGCAGATTGTCGGCTGCGTCCACCAGTACGGCATCGGCAAACAACTCCGGCGCCTCGTCCACCTGCATCAGATGTGATTCAAACATTGCTTTCTCCTTTTATATAAGAAAAACGTTTAGAAAAACGACGGAGAAAGCACGCCCACCGGGGCATGTTTTCCCGGCTGGGTTTTAAGGTGAGAAGTGACTGGAACTAACTTTTGTTGCCCGCGTTGCTCCAGATCTGCTCAATTGCATCAAACGTATAACCCAACGCCTTGAGACGGTTGCGCTGTTCACGGAACCGCTTGCGGTCTACCGTTGGGTCCAGTCTGACCTGAGTCCCGAGAGGCCACAGCGTTCCAAACAGTGCATCATCACCTTCGGCACTGGCGTCAACCTCAGACGGCTGTTCTGGCTGGTCGGTTGAAGTGGATGATTTCGTTGCCACAGCAGGCGACGGTTGATCGTCCACCGGGTCCGGCTCGGATGCCGCAGTCTTATCCTCGGGTTTGAGTTCATCGACACCATCGAGCGTCAGGTTCTTTAACGTGGCCCTGACCTCGACAACAAAACGACCCGCAGCGAAGTAGGATGCCGGGAAAATCTGCGTAATGCTGAAATTCCCCTCATAGCGGCCTTCATCGTATTGATCGAGCAAAGTGTCTTTGACGGCAAACTCGCCCAAATCGGTGATGAGCCGGCCGACATTGAATGGCCCGTTACGGCCCTGGATAGTACGAATGGTTAATACGCCATCGATATTCATGGGTTATCTCCTGTTAACAGTAAGAAATTGCGCACAGAGAGATATCCCGTTCGGGAAAACACTCCCCGGCAGGGTTATAAAAAGGAAGCCGTTAGGCTGGATGAAGAATGAACCGGCGACCAGCTGGTCGTTGCGCCCGTTTCACGGTTCGGCGGCGGCGCTAAGGGTGTTGGCAGTGCCAACAAGGGCCACTGAAAATAATCAGTGGGACAGAATCAGTGACACGCTAGCGTAGGGTGGAGGGAGATATCAAGGAGCAATTTTTATTCAAAATGAAAAATTAGGTAGATACCTTAAATAAGGGGGAGAGATCTTGGTGTTAGCGAGTCTGCTGCCAGGTGGCTGAGATAGCCAATACCCAAAAGTAAGGCGATAGCCCGTAGACATTTCTGCATATCAGTTTCAGGTTGCCATCGGTAAGCTCTATATACGCCATAACCAACAGTGCCAAGTGCTACGATGCTGTGGCAGAACCGCCTATGATGAGGACCGTTGGATGCCGGCTCCAGAAGGTCGGGTAGCATTCCGCCGAAAGTAGCTAACGGAGTAGCGATCAGTGGGTTATGAATGGGACTCTGTTTGTCAGGATCGTTATCAAGCACCAATGTGGTGATGCCAGTAACAGCGCCGATGGTTTTATGTGTGGAACCATTCATAATCGATTTCTCTCCTAGTTCAATTTCTTATTCACTTGCTCAATCAACGCATCACAACAGCCAGTTACTTCAAGGGTTACTGAGTCAAGACTACGGCCTTTTGCTTTGATTTTGGGTTTCTGGCCATGCTCAGGGCAACGCGCGGATCCAACAGCTTTTGATATCGAATCCTGTACTGATTGAAGCATGGCGGACTCAAGTGCATCCCCAACGTTTCGTGGAGACACCTTCCTGCCGTTTATTTCAAAAGAGATGTCGATCATTCCTTTGTCCTCAATTGAATGTATATTCTTTCCAGGGGATACGGCTCGGATGGACGTTCCTCAGGAAGTTCACAATATCCTTTCGACCCCAGTAGGTAGGAGTGCCGTGAGTATCCTGTCCCATCAGCACGATAGGCATGCCTGGAAACAGGGGCTGAAACGATTGCGCTGCCTGCTGGCATTGCATTTGTGAGTTCAAGATATGTTTTTTCACGGCAGTGATCGCAAAAGTCACACCTTGTTCTTTAATAACTGCACCTTGAATCTTGGTCATCGGTAATCCCCGTATCAACAATTGGGTGAGCCCCCGTACAGCAAGGGGGCAGTTCGCTATTTCTCTTTTGTTACGCCTTTGAAAGGGGTTTTGCTGGATGTTTTTACATCCATGAACTGCCCAGTCTCAGCATCGCGTTTAACCCAGTTGCCAGCCGGGGTCTTGGTTTGTGAGCGCTGTCTGACAGCGCCATTTCGGTGTCCGTCACCTTTGGGAGGATTGGTGGCCATATTTACAGCTCCTGTTTGAATGTTTCGACTGAAACCCTTGTCCAGCCCTTGTGGATATACTAAGATCATCATAATGATGATGTCAAGAGATAAAAAAGCAACCCATAGAAAAATGTATTACCATAAAGCGTCATTTTAGGGCAGAATAACTGAATATTCGGATTAGGGGAGAAAATTTACGGTGGATCTGTCAGAAGTAGGCCAAGCGCAAAAAGAGCGGTTATCCCACATAGATTTCAGGGTATATTTCCTGGGGGAGATCGGTAGAAGCGATCTTGTATCCAGGTTTGCTATCGGTGAGGCGGCGGCAACACGTGACATCACCCTCTATAGAGATCTGGCACCCAAAAATCTCGAATACGACACCAAAGCCAGATCTTATGTAATGTCAGAGGCATTCAAGCCTCTATTTGATTACTCACCTTCTCAGGTGCTGGCTGCACTCTCACATGGGTTTGGCGAGGATTTTGTCGGTAGCCACAAGGCGATGATTCCATGTGAAACACCGGCCGAGCTAAATAGACCGCTGTTACCTGTGCTCGCTGTCCTCACACGGGCTATCCATCACAATAGAGTGGTATGTATTCAGTACCGTTCAATTGAATCCGGCCTAAGTACTCGTGAAATTGTTCCTTTTGTGTTGGTCGACAACGGCTTGCGCTGGCATGTGCGTGCCTATGACCGCAAGCGGGAAGCCTTTATCGATTTCGTCATTACCCGCATCGCAGATCCGACAATCACCGATAGCGAACCACAAGAGCATGAAACACGCGAAGCGGACATCCAATGGAACCGTATCGTGGAGATGGAACTCATAGCGCACCCGAAGTTGCCACATCCTGAAACCATAGAAATGGATTACGCCATGCAGGATGGTGTACTGAAGGTCAACGTGCGAGCTGCAGTGGCTGGTTATGTGCTTAGGCGATGGAATGTGGACTGCACGGAAGATCACGGCTTGGAAGGGGCTGAGTATCACTTGTGGCTTCAGAACAGGCAGGCGCTGTACGGCGTTCAAAATCTGGTGATTGCGCCGGGTTACCAGTTACAGAATGAAGGGATACCAAATGGTTAGGACAGACCTTGATTGCCCGTTAACGATTTATCATTTATCAAACCAAAGTTGAGCCAATTTTGTATTGGCCTTAGTTTGTGCTTTTTTGCAAAGAAATGAGGATAAGGTTGTATCCGCATGGCGAGGACAAAGCCAGTTAACTATATGATTAAAAAGGGTTATCTTTGTTTTGTAAAGCGCTTTTTTGTTATGTAACATACGCTATGTTACATAACAGGCACAGTCGTCTTGAGGATGCAGGTATGGCAAAAGGTTCAAGTGGTCGAATTGTTGTAGAGATTGATCCGGAATTAAAGCAAGAGTTGTATCACGCTCTTGGTGAAGAGGGGATAAATATGAAACAGTGGTTTTTAGGTAATGTTGGGCAGTATCTCGAAGAGCGGGCTCAGCCCTCGTTCCCGTTTATTTCCCCTGCTTTTAACAGTAAAAAGGCTCGGCGATGAAGTTTATTGCTACTAAAACAGCCTTTGGCCGACACGAAACCTTTGCTCTTCGCTACAGCTGGCTATCAAAAGGTTTTCAAGCCGTTTTAAAAGATCAGTCTATTTTTACTTCCGAGGAAGCTACTGTTGTGCTTGGTGTTGGTAAGAACATGGTTAACGCCATACGATACTGGCTTATGGCTGCTCAATTAATAGAGTCGGATAAGACAGGTTTTAATCCAACAAAAATAGGAAAAAAGGTCTTTGGTGCAAGAGGGTATGACCCATATTTGGAGGATGAGGCAACCATTTGGTTAGTTCACTGGCTGATTGCATCTAATACTGAGCTGGCAACAGGTTGGTTTTGGTTCTTCAATAAATTCCATAAACCAGAATTTACTTCTCAAGAAGCAGCTTCTGCATTATTGGAATTCGCAAAACAGAATATCCAAAACAAATTTTCGGCAACCACAGTTAAGCAGGATTCAGCCATTGTATTGCGTATGTATGCACGGTCAAAAGGTAATACGCGCACCCCTATCGAAGAGGCCCTGGATTCACCGCTATCGTTACTGGGTCTAATTACACAAGCGCCGGGTGGGCGCACATATTACTCACGCGCTCTTGAACGTGAGGCTTTGCCTGTCGGCATCTTTGGATTTGCTGTTGCTCAACTATTTGAGGAAATGAGCATCACAGAACTTCCAATTGAAGATCTGATGTATGCTAAAGGCAGCTATCCTGCACCTGGCGCAGTATTTCGATTAACTGAAAATGCGTTGATTACCAAGCTTGAAAAGTTGATCCACCAAATGCCTGGTATTTTTGAAATACGTGAAACAGCAGGTATTCATCAACTTTACTTATTGGAAAAAATCGATCCTATGGTATTTCTACAATTTCATTATCAAGACCAGTTGCAGGAGGGTGCAGCATGAGTCTTATAGATAAAATAAAGGTGAATACCCACTATACGCGATCAATTAACTTAGAGCGCGATGCAGACTCGCAGGCTGTGGTAGAGGCTTATATTCCTACGTCTAGAGCATTGCGCACACTTGAACGTATAGCAGAGGCATTAAAGGCGGATGAAAGCCCACGGGCTTGGTCATTAGTTGGTCCGTATGGATCAGGTAAATCTTCGTTTGCTGTTTTCCTGGCGCACTTGTTAGGTTCCTCATCAGATACAGCGACTCAGGCAGCGAAGAATACATTAAAACACAATAACCAGTTAGAACTGCGAAACAAATTCACCTCAGTTACCCGCGGTAGTGAAGGTTATTGTACCGTCCTGATGACAGGCAGCCCTGAGTCGATAGGTAGACGGCTCGTTCGTTCACTGGCAGATAAGGCTAATGAGATCTGGGCAGGCCGCAGAGGGCGATCTCACTCGATTGTAGCTAAATTAGCACGACTAGCAGAACAAAAAGAACCGCCAGCAACTACGGATATATTAACGTGCGTAGAAGAGATGCAAGATGCTCTATCGGGAATTGGCTATTCAGGGTTGTTAATTGTTATCGATGAACTTGGTAAATTCCTGGAATATGAGGCTCGACACTACGGTGTAAATGATATCTTCTTATTGCAATCGTTAGCCGAACACGCTTTGGCACCTCATGATGCAAGATTAGCCATGGTGGTTATGCTTCATCAAGCGTTCGAGCAATACGCACGAGGCTTAGGTGAGACGCTAAAAAACGAGTGGGCTAAAGTTCAAGGCCGATTTGAAAATATCCCCTTTCTGGAATCAGCGGAACAGACATTGCGTATTGTTGCTGCTGCTATTGAACACAATTTAGCACGATCCGAAAGTAGCAAGATCAAAAAAGAGTCAAAGCAACTGGCTCGTGATTTTTCAGAGGCAAAAGCATTACCGAGCGCCATGGGGGTTAAGGTGGCCTCGGAACTATTTGAGGCATGCTATCCTCTTCATCCAATAAGTGCTCTTATTTTGCCGCTCTTGTGCCAGAAGGTTGCCCAAAACGAACGCACATTGTTTAGTTATCTTGGTAGTAGAGAAGCACATGGTTTTCAAGAGTCCCTGAGTCGTCACCAAACGGTTGGTGATTGGGTTTATCCTTGGGAAATTTATGAATATTTCATATTAAATCAGCCCGCAGCGTTATCAGACCATTTTACTCATCGTCGATGGGCGGAGGTTGTAACTGCAATTGAACGTCTGGGTGATGCAACTGAAGATGAGGTTAACGTCCTAAAGACAATTGGCTTGCTAAATATTATCGGTGCTCAAGGCAATTTCAAGGCGTCTAAAGAATTGACAGAGTTAAGCCTGCTAACAAAAGGAGCTGTTGAAAAGGCACTTAAAGGATTAACTCAGAAATCAGTTATTCAGTATAGGAAATTCAGTTCTGAGTATCGGGTTTGGCAAGGTAGTGACTTTGACCTAGAAGAGTATGTGAGAGAGGAGATTGGTAAATTTGGCGCATTTAACCTAGCCGAACAACTCAATGCAAGACATACTCTACTGCCCATCGTGGCGCGGCGCTACACCATAGATAGCGGTGCACTGCGTTACTTTGTACCTGTTTTTTCCGATGCATTGAACTATGAAAGGCTCGATGTGAAGAGCCGTGATGCGCGAATTATCTTCTATTTAGCTGAAAGCAGTGATGATGCAATACTATTCACTGAAAAAGTGATCAACCGTTTCTCTGGATTAGATATAGTGGTTCTGTGCCAAAATGGCGATCAGCTGCGGGAGATCCTTGCGGAAACGTTGGCGTTAGAGGAGATTCAGCGTAGTGCACAAGCACTACATAGTGACCCCGTGGCGATGCGTGAGTTTAGAGATCGCTATGCAGCTGCCTTAGCCAAAGAAGAGGAACAAATTTCATACCTGATTGAGGAGCCAGCGCTTGGCCAATGGTTCTATCTGGAAACACAACTCGAAATATCAAGCAAACGAGCGCTTCAGGAAGCATTATCCTTAGTGCTCGAAAAGGTGTATCACCAAAGTCCGAAAATTTCTAATGAACTAATCAACAGAGATAAACCATCTTCGCAAGCAAATGCAGCTAAGAACAAGCTTGTGTTAGCTATGCTGCGCAATGAAAAAGAAGAAGATCTCGGCTTTGACAAGTTTCCTCCCGAGAAGGCGATTTATCGCGCCATGTTGCGAAAGGCGAATCTTCATGTAGAAGGTGAAAATGGTAAATGGTATTTCAAAGGACCTGCTTCAAGTAGAAAAGCAGATGATCCGTGTAATTTCTATGGTGTGTGGACAAGGATAGATAGGTTCTTAGATACCACTGAGAAATCAGCCAAGTCGCTAATAGAACTAAATCGAGAGTTAATAGCGCCACCTTATGGTGTTAAAGAGGGTGTGTTGCCTATTCTCTACGTAGCAGTAATCATTGCTAATCAAGATGAACTGGCAATTTATGAAAACCGTGTTTTCAAGCCGCGTTTTACAGAAGAAATGATAGAACACTTCATGAAGCGGCCCGATGAGTTTGCTTTTCAACGTTTTAGAATTGCTGGGCTAAATTCATCAATATTTAAAGAGTATTCAAAAGCGCTCTTTAGAGATGGAAAAACACGTGATCTGCTCGGCATTGCAAAACCAATTGCGAATTTCATTTTCGATCTGCCTGAATATACTCAAAAGACAGTGCGGGGATTATCTCGGCGGAGCCAATCCGTTAGGGACGTTTTTAAGTTGTCAAAATCGCCAGTTACATTATTGGTTGAGGATGTTCCTAAAGCGCTTGGTTATGAGCTTGAGGGGAAGGATCATAACGAATCTTCTGTTGCAGGGTTATCCAATGCGCTTACCGAAATATTAAGGGAGCTTAAGCATTGTTTTCCCGAGCTTAAGGATGAAATGCGTAGCTTGTGTGCTCAAGCATTTCATCTTGATAAGGGGGGCTCTATACAAGAGCTGAGGAAGTCGGTGTATGGTCGCTACAAAGGGTTAGAGGATTATACAATCGACCGTGATGGGCAGAGAGCTTTTATTCTTCGACTTACTCAAGAGTCGCGTGATGATGATGAGTGGTTTGATGGGTTGCTTACCTTTTTGGGTCATAAGCCAGTAGAAAAATGGAGTGACCCTGAGCGTGATGCTGCAGAGTATCGCCTAATAGAATTTAGTAGAAAATTAGATGACCTGGAAAAACTGCGTATACATTATCAGAGTTTTGATAACAAAATAAATAGTGATTTTGATGTCTACCTTATTCGCAGTGTTAAAAAGGGAGCGCCAGACTATGATGAGGTCGTCGCTATAGACTCGGCTCGACACGAGACTATTAAGATTGTTAAAGAAGAAATCTCTAAGAAGCTGGATGAGTTAGGCGAGAATGAGCTTGGTCTTGCAGCATTGGCTGAAGTAGTAGATGAATTTCTTACAAAATACAGGGAATCAGATAAGAAGGTTTCTAATATCAAATTGAAAGGCAAACATAAATCACCAAAGGAGGCCGTATGAAATGGCATGAATTAGCATTAAATTCTGACGAGGGCACTCGCCACGTGCTAGGTATCTCCGGTGGTAAAGATAGCGCAGCTCTTGCCATTTACATTAAAGATCACTATCCAAAGATCTCCGAAAAACTGGAGTATTTTTTTACCGATACTGGTGCAGAACTTCAAGAAGTATACGATACCCTAGACCGGTTAGAAGCCTATTTGGGTAAAGAAATTGTTAGGTTGGGAAATGATAAACCGTTCGAGTATTGGTTAAGACTGCATAATAACTATCTCCCTTCACCACGTCAGCGGTGGTGCACGCGAATGATGAAGATTAAACCCTTTGAGAAGTTTGTCGGAGATGATTTGGTGATTAGTTATGTCGGGATTAGAGCTGACGAAAATCGTGAAGGCTACATTAGTCAGAAAGAAACAATTAAGGCGGTTTTTCCTTTTGCTCAGGACGGTCTTGTTCGCGATGATATATTCCAAATATTAGAAGATAGTATTGGCATTCCCGAGTACTACAAATGGCGCAGTCGTTCCGGTTGTTATTTCTGTTTTTTTCAGCGCCAGGATGAATGGCTTGGCCTAAAGCGCAGGCACCCCGATCTATTTGAAAAGGCCAAACAGATTGAGAGTGATGTAGCTAAGCGAAAATTCGATTGGGGTAAGGCCGAGGTTGAAGAATGTGGTCAAGGTTACACCTGGAGTCAGGCAGGTCCTCTGGAAGAAATTGTTCGTAGGGCTGAAGAAAAGGAAAATAAAGAGGGTGGTGTTAAAAAGAAATCAACCGAGCGCTGGCAAGATGTGCTTCGAAATGACATTGACGATGATGATCCTGAGGATCAGGCATGTCTTATTTGCTCGCTGTAAATTAATGCGCATGTAGAATTATAGTGAAAAAGATATTTGAAATCTTTAACAGGATGGGCGTATCAGGGATTAACGATATAGTTGATCCTGCAGTTCTTGAGATTATTTACGAATTTGATAAGAGCCCGAATGTAGGATCCCTTGCAAAGGTTATCCTAGATATTTATGGAGTTGATGTGCTCTTAGACGATAAGACTAAATTAAATGAAATTTTAAAATACCTTACTGAATCTGATGCTCGTGAATTATTAAATGATGTAGGTGGTAATAGTCATGGGGCAACAGTATGGGAGAGATTGGCTTCTATTAGTTTCAGGAGAAGTAATAATAAGAAAATACTTTACGAATACTTTGGGTTGGAATTTAAAGAAGATAATAAACAAGATGACGTTGGCCATCACATTGAAGCAACAGAAGTAATTTCTCCTTCGTATTCTCTATTTCCACACCAGGAAACAGCAGCTAGGAAAGTAAAAAATATTCTGGTTGAAAAACGCAATTCACGTGTCTTGCTACATATGCCTACTGGTGCAGGTAAGACTAGGACCTCAATGAATGTTGTTTCCGATTATTTTCGGAATTATATACATGACCGAGACGAAACCGTAATAATCTGGCTTGCTGATACCGAGGAACTATGTGACCAAGCAGCAGAAGAATTTATAAAGGCATGGGAGGCGCTCGGTGTAGGGGAGATTTGCCTCCATAGATTTTACGGTGAATATGATCAGAACTTATCTGGTATTGAAACGGGATTCTTGATCGCTGGGCTTGCAAAATTAAATCAACGCTTAAACAAGGATCAAAGTGGTGCGTTAAAACTGGGTAGAGCTACGAAGCTAATTATATTTGATGAAGCACACAAAATACTAGCGCCGACCTATCAACACATTGTTGAGTTGTTCCAATCAACAGGTGGCCCGAGTCTGCTCGGTCTTTCTGCTACGCCTGGTAGAGCGACTTTTGATGAAGACGAGAATGTTAGGTTTGCAGAGTTTTTCGATAGAAGGAAAATAACATTAGAAGTAGAGGGATATAGTAATCCGGTGAATTATCTCCAGGATAATGGGTATATAGCAAACGCATGCTATCACGAGCTGCCTTATGAGCCGAAGGATTTAGAGCTTACTAAAAGAGAGATAGAGGTTATAGCAAACAAAGATAATATTCCTGAGAGTGTATTAAGTAAGTTAGGTGTTGATACAAAACGTAATATTAAGATACTAAATGCTGCGCTAGATGAGGTTGCTAAGGGTAAACGAATTATCTTGTTTGCATGCTCAGTTGGAAATGCAGAGGCCATTACTGCGCTTTTGAAATATAAAGATATAAAGACTGGTTTAGTAACATCAAAAACACCTAGCGAAACTCGTCGAAAAGTAATACAGGATTATAAAACCGGGGAGTTAGACATAATTGTAAATTATGGTGTTCTTACAACCGGTTTTGATGCGCCATGTACAAATGTGGCGATAATTGCTAGACCAACAAATTCACTAACTTTATATAGCCAAATGGTCGGGAGGGCCGCTCGTGGTAAAAGGGCTGGGGGCAATGATCGGTGCGATATATATACTGTAATTGATGCTCTCCCTGGTTTTACTAATATGTCCGAAGCATTTGAGCATTGGGATGATGCATGGGGCTAAATTTAAAAAAGGTTTGAAACTATGGCGCATAAAATATTCCCAGCTGAACTAACAATTAAATCAATGAAGGATAGCGGCTATAAGGATGCAGCACATGCTGTCGCAGAGTTGATTGATAATAGTATTCAGGCCGGTCTTGATTTTGGTAAAGAGACGAGTGTAGAGGTTATCTGCTTGGAGTCAAAGAATCTTATAGCGGATAGAGAAAGCAGCCAAATTGACAAGATTGCTGTATTTGATGACGCATCTGGCATGACATTGGATACGCTTTCATTGGCACTTGCATTCGGGCAAGGTACACGACGGGGAGCACAAAAAGGTATTGGTAAATTCGGAATGGGGTTGCCCAATGCATCTATTTCACAATGCAATCGAGTGGACGTGTGGTCGTGGCAAGACAATAAAATACATCATACATACCTGGATATAAATGAAATAATTGAGCAAGAATATGATGAAGTACCAGCGCCTACTTCTGTCAAAGAATTGCCCCCAGAATGGGCAGCTAAAATTAAAAGTAATATCGGAGAGAGTGGCACCCTAGTTGTTTGGAGTAACTTAGATAGGCTCAAATGGAAAAGACATAAGGCGTTCTTCGCAAACACAGAGTTCATAGTAGGCAGAATGTATAGATATTTTATTAAGGATAAAAAATGCTCTATTAGAATGGCTGCGTATCAGGGAAAGGAATGCAGATTTGATGAGGAGGTTAAACCTAATGATCCTTTGTACCTTATGTCTGGAACGAATACGCCAGGCCCCTTTGATATGGAGCCAGCGTTTGATTTCTTTACTGAGGAAGAGTTGCCATTAGATTTCAAAGGCAGAAAGTATAAAGTTAGTCTTAAGTTTTCGATTTCAAAGCAAGATTATCGCAGGAAGTGTGCAGAATCAGGAAGTGATGCTGGCCATACTCCATTAGGGAAGCACTGTGCAAAAAACCAAGGGATATCATTGGTTAGAGCTGGTAGAGAACTAGAGTTAAATCATGGTTTTGAAATTCCATATAACCCTGTTGAAAGATGGTGGGGGGTAGAGGTTTCGTTTGATCCAGATTTGGATGAAATATTCGGCGTTACTAATAATAAGCAGTCAGCAACTGCCTTTGCCCAGCTTAAGCTAAAAGATTTAGCGGACGAAGAAGATATGAAGGAGGGGCAATTTAGAGCATTCTTGAAGGAAGAAAATGATATACGGTTGCCGATTATAGAAATATCCAACGTTATTTCTAGCAAACTCAGCTCGATGAGAGCGCAACTAAAACGACAAACTGACAACGTTAGAAAGCAAAATAAGGCAAAGAATGGATTAGATCCTGCTGAAAAAGCAGCAAGCACAGTTGCTGTGAAAGACGGGCAGGAAGGGTTGAGCGACAAAATAGAAAAAGAGCTAACAGAAGAGGAGAAAATCAAACAAATCGAGGCCGAATTAGAAAAAGAGGGGGTTGCCGCGGACGAGACTGTGAAAGAAGATGTTCTAATGAGTTGGTTAAATGATTCGAAATATATATTTAGTGAGACAGAGCTGAGAGGTAGTAGAGTTATTTTCGATGTGTCTCAGCCAGCAGGTAAAATAAAGGTAACTATTAATACTAAGCACCCTATGTATGAACATCTTGTTAAGCATGTTGAGGAAGAGAATGATGTATCGTATGGTGCTCTGAAATTGCTGTTAGCATCTTGGGCGCGCCTCGAAGATATTGAATCTCAAGACAAGACCAAGAAGGAACTTCTCGAAGATATACGAATACATTGGGGCCAGATCGCAAAAGAAATGTTAGATGAATACACAAACTAAAGTGGAATGTTTAGAGCTTGTTTCAAAATTAAAATATCGCTGCATTAAAGGCTGTGCTAGTTCGTTGAACTTTTCGGCATTGGTTCAGCAGCCGCACAGCTTCCTAGTTTTGTATAAATATTACGCCGAAGCTATTCTTGGCATCACCCTACATGCAATTGCTTCTATTGGGCAAAATAACTCAGAGATGGGTTATCGTCTAGGTGAAAACTGGCCTCTTGTAGAGATGTAGACTGATGGGTTTGCTTACGTCCTATGAATTTAGTGAGGAACTTAAGGGTGCGATTGCCCATGCTAGCAAGCGTATTGTTGTGCTAAGTGCCTATGTCAAGCTTGAAGCTCTAGATTATATCTTTGATGAGGCTCCGCAAGATGTAGAGGTATGCATTGCCGCTAGATGGGATAAGGGAGACCTCATTTCTGGTGCATCTGACCTTGAAGTGTATAGATATTGCGCAGAGAGAGGATGGAGGTTCGGTATTGATATTAACCTCCATGGAAAGGTCTACCTTATCGATGATTGTCAAATATTTATTGGCAGCGCAAATTTGACAAAGAGAGGTATGGCTATTAGTAGTTGTTGGAACTTTGAGTTCGGAACTAGGATGACAGCTAAAAATACAGATCTAAAAAAACTCGAACAGTTTATTAGTAACGAGATTGTTTGGCTATCTGATGAATTGTTCGAGTTAATAAATAATGAAATAACTTTAGCAGTGCATGATAAAAATTTATTGGATATGCCACGCTGCTGGTCAGAGGAAATAGCATCTCTGATTAATAAGCCAGTTGAGTTTCTATGGACTCACGAGTTGTTATTTAAGTCACCCGGCCAATTATTGATGCCAGACTTAAACGATAAAGAGCTTGTACATGATTTTGATTTGTTAAATCTAGATATTGATAGCCTCAGCCATGAAAATATTAGGTCATCTTTTTTGCGGACACGATTTTATCGTTGGCTTTGTTATCAGATGAAAAATGTTTCTAGTCTGAGTTTTGGTGCGTTGTCTAAGATTTTGCATGATTCCCTTCTTGATGATCCAAGGCCGTATAGAAGGCATGTCAAACAGTTTGTTGCGACTGCTTTTGAGTGGGCGGAATATTTACATGGTGACTTTGAGGTAATTCCTCATAAGCACACTAAGTCTTTAGCAATGAAAATACAATAATAGAATTCGAGTTATGACTATCTGATGGAGTTAGCTAATTGGCAAAGCATATCTCAATAGGTGCGCCTGTTAATGCGGCTGAAAGATGGGCGTTTAAATACCTAAAAGGAAATCTCCCTGATGACTACACGCTATTAACAAATGTAGATCTATACGATGACCGAGGACGTCCGTTCGAAATTGATGCAATTGTTATCGGTAGTTGGGCAGTGTATCTAATAGATGTTAAGGGATATCAAGGTCGATTGGTTACAAGCAAAGATATTTGGTTATTTGATGAGAAACCCGTCGAGAATCCACTCGGAAAAATAAATCACAACTCAAGAGTGTTGGCATCACGGTGCAGGAAGTACTTGCAGAGAGGTCAGCATTCACCTTGGTGCCAGGGAATGGTGTTTGTGACCGGTGGTGAGGGTGGTGATTTAGTTATTGACAAAAATGGTTATGATGAGTTGCCTGTATACGCACCAACTGAAATCGTAAGCGCGTTAACAAAGCCTGATTATTTAACTTCCCAGTATAGGCATTATTTAGAGAAATATCAGAAGGATCTTGCGCTAAATTCACTGTGTGATTTCAAACTTATCCAATCAAAAAATAATGTCCTTGCAGGATATAGTAAGGAAAAACTTGTTTCGTCCCAAAATGGAATAGAAACCTGGATAGTGCGACCAGTTAGTGGGTCCTTTGATTATAAGTACTGGATGAAGTTTGTTGATTTAACTGGCCTTTCAGAAAATGAAATAGAGTTTTATAGAAAGATTCTTAAAAAAGAATATCGTTTTCTTACAGAATTATCGGACATTAAGTGTATTCCTGCACCTCTTACTTTTTGGGATGATGGCGAATCTCTCGCGTTAGTACACGCATTTGCACCCGGTGAAAAAATTGTAAATATATGTTTGGCTGATGCCGTTCTTGGTGATGTTATTTTCAACCTAGTGGACTCATTAGTTAAAATACATTCGAAGGGACTCTCCTGTTCTGGTTTAACTGAAGAGAATCTATATGTTAGCTCTGAGGGGGTTGTTACAATTGTTAATATTGTTGATGTAGTGAGCACGCTTAAAGACGTCAATTTAGAGCGTGATGCACAAGCATTTGCAAGCGTATTCCAGTCTCATTTATTTGAACCATCAGGTAATGGTGAATTTGAACGCAATCAGGCATGTACTGAAATAAATGAAATATTTCCCTGGTTCGAAGATATTTTATTTAACTCAAATAGCCCTTCATTAGATTCACTTCTTGATACCCTTGAAAAAAAATCAAGGACAGATATTGTTGATATATTCTTGCCTGAAAAAGGTGCTATTTTAAACAGTAAGTATGAATTATTGTCATGTCTTGGTCGTGGTTCTTCATCTGCTGTATGGAAAGCTAGGCATCTAATTGGAGAATATGTATGTAGTATAAAGCTGTTTGATGAATTCGAGGGGGCTGACACACTTGCCCGGCAGGAATTCGAAATATTAAGAACAAGCTTTCATCCTAATATTATTAGGATTTTTGATTTGGATAAAGTGCCTGGAACGGCCGCATACTACCTTACTGCCCAATATTTGGATGGAAATAGCCTGGATCAACTTGAATATTCTTATAAAGAATTGTGGACATGGTTTAAAGAGATACTTTCTGCAATTCAGTATTTACATCGAATTAATATTATTCATAAGGATATTAAACCTCAAAACATCGTTGTTGATTCAGGAAAGGCGTATTTAATTGATTTTAATCTTTCATCTTTTGATACGCCGGCTATAGGTACAATTAAATATAAAGATCCTTTAGTATTTGAGAATGGGTGGAGTGGGTTTTCTGATGTTTATTCCTTGGTTGTAACTTTCTTAGAATTATATATGGGGCGGCATCCATTTAGCGATAATGATGAGACACCTAAAAGTGGAATATTAATCGATGTACCCAAGAAGATTGAGGGTTTATATCCAGCATCACGATCACGGCTTGTTCAAGTTATAAATCGGCAGGTCGATTGGTCCGTTGTGAAGGATTACTTGTCGTGGTTTGGTCTAGAAAATCAGGCAGATATTATTTTGTCTGATAACGTTAAGAACGAGTGGGGTGTATCGGATGGCTACATGAGTAAGGTACTTGTCTGCATGCTTTCTGATATGCAAGCCAGATCACGCCAAGTGGTGATCAATAATACCTTGAAAGCACATGATTTGGTAGGAAGTAAAAGTACTAGAGGTTCTATAAGTGCAGCAATAAGCGCCTTAAAGCGAAATAAGATTGTCGTTGAGAAAGGAAAAAAAATACACTTGGCGCAGAATTTTGTTGAGTCGTGGAAAAAATCTTGTGCTACAAATTAGTTGGTGAATAGTTGTTTGTTTTCGAGTGGCGGTGGCGGATATTCATCACCATAATCAAAAAAATCGATATCAAGCTGTCTTAATTTTATTTTTATTCTTTGAATTAGTAGTGGTTTTTGCTTCTTAAAGTCGTCGTATTTCATCAATGAAACTTTTCCTGACGTGAAGTGGATTTTTACAAGGTGGATATCGTCAAGGTCACCATATAGTTGGCATGCGCAACCAACATAAACTCTAAGTTCTGGAGGTAGGTCGTTCAATAGTTTTTTAGGAATAACCAACGAGTGCCCTTCAGCGAATTCACCTACTGGGTGTGATTTGTAGGCGTTGGTTGCTTTGGCCTCAATAACCTGTGGATTCCCAACGCTAAATAGGAGCTTGGTTGATTCTTCAATGGCGTTTGTATAGCTATTGAAAAATGTTTTTATGTCTCGCTTCATGTCATCTGGCATCTTGCCATACGGTTTTCGTCGGGCAAACTGGCCTAAGGCAAAATAGACGAGGAGGTCATTTCGTCTTGCTTTCTGTGCTGATTGGTACGTTTCCTCCCCAAAATAGTCCTTGAGGGCATCAAAGGCTTTTTTGTGTGACCCTGCTATTGAGCGTATACGCTCTGAAAACTCGAATTCTGAATTTGCGGGTATGCGGCCGAGATCTAAAGTGGTTTCCCAAAAATCAGAAAATAGTTCTTTGTGTTTATCAATAAGATCTTTTGTAACTTGTTTTGTCTGAGTGCGGGCCTCTCGTTCGGTGATCTGTTTCCAGTTTCGGCGAACATGTTGCCGTTCAAATAGGAAGTGTTGTTCTTCTAGCTTATCTTTGAATATCAAAAATATCCCTTGTCCTACTGCGATTGCACTCTGGCCAAGCGAATCTTCTAGATATTCTTTGAATTCTGATTGTGTATAGTAGCGTTGAAAGGTGTTTCTGGAAGTGATTACTCCATCTTTATATGGAGCAAACTGCCTGATTACGCTTTCCCCGGCGACCATTACTGAAGCGACGAGTATTTTCTTTGCATATGAGAATGCTTTTTTGAGTGTTTCCTTGCGCTCATTGATATTCTCAATAACATTTATTACGAATCCAAGATTAACGATGTCGCTTTTTGTGAGGTCACATTCAGGGTTATGGATCGGATCCCATCCGGTTACATTGATTCCATGAGCTTCAAGTTCTCGAACATCGTCTCCCTTGCCGCAACCATAATCTAGTACGGAATGGTTACCATCAAAATATCCGTGTCTAGCGAGTATCTGCATTGGAGAGGACAGCTTGTTACGGTCAATCGCTGTTTTATGGCGTTCGATTTCACTAGCTGAAATTTCAACAGAAGAGGCTGCCTCAGCAAGCATTTCTTTTTTATGGAGGCGCCCTGCATCATCCAGAAAACAGCCTTTAGTATTAATTAGGCGTTCCCAGTTTTTCTTAAATCCGATGTTACGTGTTTTTGCATACAGGCCTGCTTTTTCACCTTCGTTGGTTATTTCTTTGAATAGGGTGTAATGCGGATAGTCATTGCTAACAAAGGTTTCTTTGCGGTGTAGAATAGGTGGGTTGTCGGATTTTGAGTAGTTGGCTTTTCTTACAGACAGTCGCTGTAGATCAACTGTATAGCTGTGTTGCAGTTCTGGGTAGGCATATTCCTCAAAACGAGGATAGTTTAAGAAGGTTATTTTGAAGCTTCGCTTGGAGAATTTGACTATGTTCCACTTATTTACTGGGATTTTGAATGTTTTCGCCATCTGTAGGGCGAGTACGGTTAGTTCTTTAGGAGCCTGTTCGATGGCACTTTTGTGGATGTAGACAGCATCTGGCAATTGTTTCCCTATGGAAACAGTTCTTACGAGAGATTGATACTGAGAAAAGTCTATCTGAGTCAATGTGCTGGTCTGGTTCAGTGGGTTGTTCTTCTGATTGTTACTTTTCCGGCAAATTGGGTCAATATTTACGGTCTGCCCTTCCAGTTTTTTTGCCGAGTAAAAAAGTAGTATAAAGGGCTATGAAGATGTGGCTATCCGCCTGGGATTATAATTACTGGAATGAGTCAATCCAAAAAACACAAATGGACCTTCCCAACCCGGTTTAGAGCTGGGGCCTACAGCTGGAAGGCATCGAGACTGGCGTGCCAGCGCCTTCGCGAAGCTGTGGCCGAGATCAAAAAGGTCGCGAAGAAGGATCCTGTTCTCGGAGCGGAGGGCGCAGTCCGTCTGATGGAAAAGATCTGGCCAGCGCTGGAGCATATAGACAGTTCAAGCGGCGCCCTGGGATCGACCGTCTACAAGGCGCTGGATGTGCTGATACCTATCATTATTAAGGCGCCTGCCGACGAGAAGACACGTAATAAATGGCTCGACCGGCTCTGGCAGGCGATGGCGGATGATGGTGTCGATTACCTTGGGCCGGTCGGTGACCGCTGGGGTGAGATTTGTGGCTCGGTAGAGGTTGCCGGGCAGTGGGCCGATGATCTGGTTCCCACGTTGCGGTCCTGCTGGTCGGATCCGAATCCAGGTAGTTATTTCCACGGTGCGACGGCGTGTTTGTCCTGTTTGCTGGTGGCGGGTCGGTTTCAGGAGTTACTTGAGCTTTTGGAATTGGATTGCAAACCGTTCTGGCATTACCGGCGCTATGGTGTCGAGGCCTTGCTGGCGATGGGCAAGAAGGCGGAGGCTGTGCAGTATGCCGAGGCCTCGAGGGGATTGAATCAGCCGGACTCTGTGATCGATCAGGCCTGCGAAGAGATCCTGATCTCATCCGGTTTGCACGAGGAGGCCTACCGGCGCTACGGATTGAGCGCTGCGGTGGGTAATTCTTATATCGCCCGATTTCGCGCGGTCGCAAAGCGCTATCCCATGAAGGACAAGTCAGAGATCCTGGCCGATCTGATTGCCACCACACCGGGGGAAGAGGGTAAATGGTTTGCCACGGCCAAGGAGATCAAGCTTTTCGACCTGGCGCTGGAGCTCGCCAACCGTAGCCCCTGTGATCCGAAAACACTGACGAGAGCGGCAAGGGACTACCTCGACACGGAGCCGGTATTTGCACTCGGTTGTGCAATGGCTACGCTTCGCTGGTTGAGTGAGGGCTGGGGTTATGAGGTGACCAGCGCCGATGTGGTGGAGGCGTATGATCGGGCGATGGATGCTGCCTCCAGCTTGAGCCAGGCTGACGCCGTGGCCAGTCAGATTCGGCAACTTGTCGAGTCGAAAAAGAATGCTTCCATGGCGTTCGTACAACAGGCTTTGCATGGTCGTATGTGTGCTCGTCATTCATCGATTGAAGGCGTGTAATGGCGAGCACATCGCAACTATTCAGAATTTTATAACCTTAAAAAACTGTAACCTATAGTGTAGCTTTATACGCGAAAAATTAAAAAATACCTTATATATCAATGCAAAAACGCCTGTGCATCATTGGGGTGTGTTGAGGAGAGGCTGCTTTAATAGCTGAGTTCAAAGACAAATCAAATCTATCCGTTAGTTGTAACGAATTCAACCGGCGTAACGGTGACCATTATTCGATCGGCGTTTCCGGGTCATTGCCCCAGTCAGACCAGGAACCTGGATAACCCTTTATCTTATTAAACCCAAGATGCTTGAGTGCAATGTATGAGTGTGCGGAACGGTGATGAGAATGGCAATAGGTAATAACCTCCTTATCCGGCGTGATATCGAGCGCAGCCAATTGAGCCATGATCTCATCACTACTTTTCAACCGTAGGTTGTTAGTTTGGTCAATCAGTTTGCTCCATTCAAGATTAACCGCACCTGGAATATGTCCGCCCCTGTGGGCACGTTTATCGGAGCCGTCGTATTCGCGTATCGAACGAGCATCAAGTAAAACGGTTCCCGGGTTAGAGAGTTTAGTCAGAATATATGCCTTGTCTGCCTTATGTTTGTCTGAATAAGTCACTTTATAGTTACTTTGCGAGGGTTCCTCAAGCTCATTGGATACCCTATGGTTTTCATTTACCCAGGCTTGCAAGCCACCGTTCAGGAGTGAAAATTGTGAATGACCGCAAACGTCAAGCGTCCATAAAAGTCTGCAGGCTTTTCCACCTCCTTCATCGTCGTAAGCTACGATATGGCTGTCTGTGCTGATACCTGCCGAAGAAAGAACATTGCCCAGAATTTCCTCTGTTGGCAAAAGTCCCATTACTGGCGACTTGCTTGCGACAATCTGGGAGTAGTCAAAATGAATTGCGCTGGGTATATGATTGCGTTTGTAGACCGGTGCCCTGGAAAGGTCGACGACGATGATTTCGTTGTTATCAATCGTTTCCTCAAGCGCATCGGGCTCAATAACAAGTGGTAGTAATGAGCTGGCCATTAGATCTCCTGTTCGTGTGCGCAGATTTTAATTTTGACAGGCATGTTTACATGCCAATTTTTTTGAATTCAAGATTACCTGATCGAGAAAGGATTGCAATAAATAGTTAGCCAAAATAGTTATATTCCTCAAGGGGGTGAAAGAGGCTCTATGAATGTATTACCCCCCCCCCCTTTTTTTTTTTTTTGAAATTATCGCGGAAATACTATGTAAACCTATTCAGATAAACATCATCCCCTATATTCTGGGATGAGAAGTAAACCTTACTTACTAAGGCTTTCGCTTAAGTGTGGCTGAATGTCGTTAAGAATCGCTTTGAAGACGGTTGGAGTTCCAGCTACTAAATTGCCTGTTTTCAGAAAATCTCTGCCTCCACCAAAGTCGCTTACCAGACCACCAGCTTCCTGAATGATCAGGATGCCTGCAGCCATGTCCCAGGGACTAAGGCCAATCTCCCAAAATCCATCCAAACGTCCAGCACCGACATACGCCAGATCCAGCGCCGCTGATCCCGCTCGTCGTATCCCGGCAGTTTGTACAAGTAGTGATTTAAAGGTTAGCAGATATGTATCAAGATGTTCGGGCCATTTAAATGGAAACCCGGTGCCGAGCAAGGTGCCGGTCAATCCGGTCTTGCTACCCGATTTGCTTACCCTGATACGCTTCTCATTTAAATAGGCGCCTGCGCCCCGGGTGGCTGTGAATAGCTCCTGACGAAGCGGATCATAGATGACAGCCTGCTCCAGTGAGCCTTTGTACTGCAGCGCGATTGACACTGCAAATTGTGGAAAACCGTGCAGGTAATTGGTCGTACCATCGAGTGGATCAATTATCCACAGGTAATCGTGATCGCTAGGTTCAGGGCGGCTCTCCTCCGCAAGTATGCCATGGTCTGGATACGCTTTTTGTATCGTTTGGATGATTTCCAGTTCAGCTTGCCGATCGACTTCACTTACGAAGTCATTGTGACCTTTGGCGGACACATTTAATCCATCCAAACGGTCCATGTAGCGAGTAATAATACTTCCAGCGTTTCGTGCCGCACGGATAGCAATGTTTAACATCGGAGAAATTGTGCTCATCTTACATTCGATAATAAAATTTTGGTGAATAAACAGGCTATAATAGCAAAAGCTCGAGAAATAAGTATATGTTTATAACTTAGGCTGCTGAAGGAGAAGATAAAATTGGACGTGCTCGGGCTGGATGTGTTGATAGCAAAAAATGCAGTTAAGGAGTCGAATGAAGTTACCTAATATCAGAATAGTGCTGGTGAACACGTCCCATCCCGGGAACATTGGCGCCGTTGCCAGGGCCATGAAAAATATGTGCCTTAGTAAATTGGTGCTTGTCGAACCCAAAATATTTCCCAGCGCAGAGGCAACCGCCCGCGCCTCAGGTGCCGACGATGTATTGGCCAGCACGAAGGTTGTTGGTTCTCTGGTTGACGCACTTGCCGGATGCCAACTTGTTGTTGGAGCGAGTGCCAGGCTACGGAGTATAGAATGGCCGCAAGTAAATCCCAGCGACTGTGCGCAACTATTGTTTTCGGAAGGTGGTAACACAGACGTGGCGGTCGTTTTCGGCCGGGAACACGCGGGATTAACCAATACCGAACTGGATCTATGCCATTATCTGGTCAATATTCCTGCAAATCCTGAATATAGTTCGTTAAACCTGGCGGCCGCAGTACAGGTTGTTGCATACGAGATCCTGGTAGCGAGTCAAAGAGAATTGACCAGTGGAGCAGAACAACAAGATGTTGTGACGATTGAGAAAATGGATGCGTATTATCAACGACTTGGCCAGCTAATCAATCATTGCAACTTCGTCGACGTTAACGGGAGTCCACGGCACCACGCCAGAATTCTGAGAAGATTGAGGCGTTTATATAATCGGGCCAGACCGACAAATGAGGAGCTAAATATTCTACATGGCATACTAAGCGCAATTAATAGCAAAATGGGTGCGGATTAGTACGTTAATTGCTTGTTATTAAATGATTTTAGCTATTATTTTAGATATAATCGAAACGTCGGCTTATAAATTGTGTAAAACTGGCGCCTGGGGTAATAAGAAAAATAGACAAGGCGAAGTGAATCGGTTGGGAAATATCCATGTTTAGTCAACTACGCGAAGATGTTCAATGTGTTTTTGAACGTGATCCTGCTGCACGGAACTCTTTCGAGATTTTAACAACTTATCCGGGTGTTCATGCATTACTATTCCATCGGTTGAGTCACTGTATTTGGAATATAGGGCTTAAATTGTTTGCCAGGTTGATATCAACGCTGGCTCGCTGGTTAACCGGTATTGAGATTCATCCTGCCGCAAAAATCGGACGACGGTTTTTTATTGATCATGGCATGGGGGTCGTGATCGGTGAGACCGCGGAGATTGGTGATGATTGTACGCTGTACCATGGCGTGACGCTGGGCGGTACAAGCTGGGAGAAGGGAAAACGTCACCCGACATTGGAAGACAACGTTGTTGTTGGAGCAGGGGCAAAAGTGCTTGGGCCGATTACCATCGCAAAAGGCAGTCGCATTGGTTCAAATGCCGTCGTTGTTAAGGATGTGCCCGAGGGAGTAACGGTAATTGGGGTGCCAGGGCATATTGCCAGATCATCGCCAGTAAAAGATGAAGATAAACGCCGTGAATTCGCCAAGAAGATTGGTTTTGATGCCTACGGCGTTACACAGGATATGGCCGACCCGGTTGCTCATGCAGTCAATTGTATGTTGGACCATATCCATGCGATGGATAGCAAAATGAATGGATTAAGGAGCGCGTTGAAAGAGGTGAATATCGAGCTTGACGATGTGCCGCTTCCAGAGCTTGATGTATATAATATTGATAATTCAGAAAAAAAATAAATTTTCTGACGTCGGTTAGACAATGATCATAAAACTTGACTAAAATACTCAAGTTAGTAAAATAGAAATACCTTACAAAATGAAAGGAAAGGGCTATATATGAAACTAACAACAAAAGGCAGATACGCCGTTACAGCAATGCTTGATCTTGCGCTTCACGCTAATAATGGTCCGGTGCCGCTAGCAGATATTTCTCAAAGGCAAGGCATATCACTCTCTTATCTTGAGCAACTGTTTGCAAAGCTCCGCAAGCAAGGCCTGGTGGACAGTGCTCGTGGCCCAGGAGGTGGTTATCGACTGAGCCGTTCTTCCAAAGAAATTTTTGTAGCTGATGTCGTTACCGCCATTGATGAGAAAGTGGATGTTACGCGTTGTGGTGGACTGGGCAATTGCCAGGACGATCAACCCTGTTTAACGCACGAATTATGGTCAGATCTTAGCCAGCAAATTTATAATTTTCTGAACGGTATTAGTCTGGGAGACCTTGTAGAACGGAAAGGGGTCATGGAGGTAGCAGCCCGACAGGATAACATTCAGCAGGACAATCCATATGTATCTCTTGTAACGACAGGAATCGTAAGTCAGTAGTTAACACCCGTTAGGGGTAAGTCCATGACCGTGTATCTTGATCATAATGCTACGACACCGCTTGATGAGCGGGTTCTGGATTCGATGATGCCATATATGACCAGGTATTTTGGCAATCCGTCGAGCCTGCATCGTAATGGTCGAACCGCGAAGACAGCGGTGGAACTGGCGCGTGAGCAAGTTGCAGCGCTGGTGAACGCACATCCATCTCAGGTCGTATTTACCTCTGGTGGTACAGAGTCTAACAATCTCGCAATCAAAGGGGCTTGTTCGCCGAATTCGGTCGGCAACATTGCAATTAGCAGTATTGAGCACCCTTCGGTAACGCGCCCCGCGATTGCGCTGCAGGCACTGGGGTGGAATCTGAGTAATATTCCTGTCGACAGCAGTGGTTTAGTGTGTGCAAACTCACTTACCCGGTTTATGCAATCCGGTTTACATATGGTTTCGATCATGATGGCTAATAATGAAACCGGTGTTGTTCAGGATATCTCCGCAATCGGTGCCGAACTGCGTGAAAATGGTGTGCTGTTTCATACGGATGCTGTGCAGGCGGTTGGGAAAATGCCGGTTGACTTCAATGCGCTGAATGTACATTTCCTTAGCCTGTCAGCCCATAAAATTTATGGGCCAAAGGGAACAGGCGCATTAGTACTTGATAAGAATATCTCTGTTAATCCGATCATTCATGGGGGTAGCCAGGAAAATGGTTACAGGGCCGGGACCGAAAGTGTGGCCTCGATCGTTGGCTTTGGCAAAGCGGCTGAACTGGCGGTATCAGAGTTACACTCGCGCAATGAAAAGATTACCCAGCTCAGGCAACGACTGGTGACCGGGCTGCAGACAATTGAGGGCGTCAGGTTTGTAACCGGTAATACCGGAGGGCTTGCCAACACATTAATGGTTGTGGTCAATGAGATTGACGGTGAAACTCTTTTAATGCAGCTGGACAGGGACAATATTGCGGTCTCGAGTGGTTCGGCATGTTCAAGCGAATCACCTGAAACCAGCCATGTTTTACGGGCAATGGGTATTTCCGATTCTGAGGCCCGCAGCGCGATCAGAATCAGCCTGGGTAAAGATAATACCGGCGAGGATATCGATGCGCTGGTAGCTAGTATTCACAGACAGAAAGCGATGTTCAGTGATCTGAAAATGGTCGCTTATTGAAGCATAGGAATAATAAATGGTAAACATACCAATATATCTTGATTATTCTGCTACGACTCCAGTTGACGAGCGAGTAGCGGAAAAAATGGCGTCATACATGACGAGGAAGGGATCGTTCGGGAATCCAGCCTCACGCTCCCATGTTTTTGGATGGGAAGCAGATGATGCGGTTAAAGAAGCCCGTAGCCACGTCGCAGCGTTGGTGAACGCAGATCCGCGTGAAATTGTCTGGACATCGGGAGCAACCGAGTCTGATAACCTGGCGATAAAGGGTGTTGCACATTTTTACTCAAAAAAAGGCAAACACATCGTTACTTGTAAAACCGAGCACAAAGCTGTGCTGGATACCTGTCGCCAGCTGGAACGAGAGGGCTTTGAAGTAACGTATCTTGATCCCGAACCTAATGGCCTGATTGATCTTGAGAAGTTTGAATCTGCGCTGCGCAACGATACGATTCTGGTTTCAATTATGCACGTCAATAACGAGATTGGAGTCATTCAGGATATTGAGGCTATTGGAGAAATTACCAGAGCACGAAAGATTTTGTTCCACTGCGATGCGGCGCAAAGTGCAGGTAAAGTAGAGATTGATCTGGAAAAATTAAAGGTTGATTTAATGTCCTTCTCGGCCCATAAGATCTATGGGCCCAAGGGTATCGGGGCCTTGTATGTCAGGCGTAAGCCGCGAGTGCGTATTGAATCGCAAATGCATGGTGGTGGCCATGAAAGAGGAATGCGCTCTGGTACACTGGCGACTCACCAGATAGTTGGTATGGGTGAGGCCTTTCGTATTGCAAAGCAGGAATTTGACGAGGAAAATGCAAGAATCTTGCAATTACGTAATCGACTTTGGAATGGATTCAAGGATATGGAAGAAGTGTATTTAAATGGCGATCTTGAACACCATGTGGCCGGGAATCTTAATGTGAGTTTCAATTTTGTCGAAGGTGAATCATTAATTATGGCACTAAAGGATATTGCGGTGTCATCTGGTTCCGCTTGTACTTCAGCCAGTCTTGAACCCTCCTATGTTTTGCGGGCAATTGGCCGGAATGATGAACTGGCACATAGTTCGATAAGGTTTTCGATAGGGCGTTATACCACCAAAGAAGAAATTGATTACACTGTTGAGCTTGTTCGAAGAAAGATTGAGAAGTTGCGTGAATTATCGCCACTGTGGGAGATGCATCAAGATGGCATAGACCTGTCATCTGTGCAGTGGGCATCTCACTAACTGGTTATTTAAAGGTATTAAATAGAGGAGTAAAAGCGTCATGGCGTATAGTGAAAAAGTGCTGGATCATTATGAAAATCCGCGCAATGTCGGTTCGTTTGATAAAAATGACAACAGTGTTGGTACCGGTATGGTAGGGGCACCTGCATGTGGTGATGTGATGAAGCTTCAAATTAAAGTGAATGATGATGGCATCATTGAAGATGCCCGGTTCAAGACTTATGGTTGCGGATCAGCGATTGCCTCCAGTTCCTTGTTAACCGAATGGGTAAAGGGTAAATCACTGGATGAGGCTACCCATATTAAAAACACCGAGATTGTTGAAGAGCTTGCGTTACCTCCGGTGAAAATACATTGCTCCGTATTGGCAGAGGATGCGATTAAGGCCGCGATTGAAGATTATCATAATAAGAAACAGACCAGTGAACTGCCTGTTAACAGCAATGATCAAATTGTAACGAAGTAAATCAGATATAAAGATATGGGAATTACATTAACGACAGAGGCTGCTCAGCATATTAAGCAGTATCTGAAAAAGCGAGGAGCGGGCGGCGGACTTCGGCTGGGCGTAAAAACATCCGGTTGTTCGGGGATGGCCTATGTTTTAGAGGTTTTTGATGCGATAGATGCTGATGATATCGTGTATAAGGACCATGGCGTTACTGTCATAGTTGATCCAAAAAGTCATCTTTACCTGGATGGCACTGAGCTTGATTATACCCGGGAAGGAATCAATGAAGGATTCAAGTTTAACAATCCAAACGTTAAAGATTCCTGTGGGTGTGGTGAAAGTTTCAATGTGTAAAGTAAATCCTTTTTTGAATTTATAGATCCAGTCAACTTTTCTACTTGTGTAATGAAGATTACCAGTAACTATTTTGAACTGTTGGGTATGCCTGTCAGTTTTGAAATTGAACTGGATACTCTTTATGCTCACTTCAAAGCCTTGCAAAATTCGGTGCATCCGGATAAATATGCGAAAGCAACCGATGAGGAGAGACGTATATCAATGCAGTATGCCGCACAAGTTAATCAGGCGTATCAAACGTTAAAGGAACCGCTGGCTCGCGCACAATATCTGCTTGAATTAAATAATGTAGAAAGCAATGCTGATCAATCTCATCATAATAGTGAATTTCTTGCCGAGCAGATTGAGATTCGAGAGCAGCTATCCGATGTTCGTGTCTGTATAGATGCGTTACCAGAGGTGAACACGCTTAGAAATAGTATTAATTCTAAAATTGAGTCTAGAATAAAACAGCTTGCTAAAGATTTACGGGATAGAAATGAGGCATCACTTGTTCATGCTGCAGAGTTAGTGCAGGAGTTGCAGTTTTTTTATCGTCTCAGTGAAGAAATTGATATGCTGGAAGAAAAGTGTTTTAACTGACAGGAAAATAATGGTTAGCAATGGCTTTATTACAGATTAGTGAACCCGGTCAGGGCAGGCAAGGTGTACAGCAAAAAAAAATTACTGCTGGTATTGATCTTGGTACGACAAACTCACTGGTGGCGACTGTTGCTGACGGAATACCAGCAACAATTGCTGATGAGACTGGCAACAGAATACTGCCGTCAGTTGTTCATTATTCAGGCGACGGGGTGATATCAGTGGGTAATTCAGCTATCAATCAAGCCATTGAAGATCCGTTGAATACGATATCATCGGTAAAGCGGTTGATGGGGCGAGGTATTGATGACGTCGCGCGCATAAGTGCGACCATGCATAATAAACTTCAGAATGTGGCTGATAGTGGAGTGCCGAGAATTAAAACTGCTACTGGAGAAGTAACCCCTGTCGAAGTCTCCGCTCAAATTCTGGAGTCACTTAAACAACGGGTGGAAAACAATACTCAGGCTGAATTGAACGATGTGGTTATTACGGTTCCCGCCTACTTTGATGATGCTCAACGCCAAGCGACAAAAGACGCGGCCAGACTAGCGGGTTTAAAAGTATTACGCTTGTTAAATGAGCCCACTGCTGCAGCCATAGCGTATGGCCTGGATCGGGGCACTGAAGGTATTTATGCTATTTACGATTTGGGTGGCGGAACGTTTGATATATCAATTCTCCGGTTTAGCAAGGGTGTATTCGAGGTGCTGGCTACCGCAGGGGATACTGAGCTCGGTGGTGATGATATTGATGCATTGATTACAGCGTGGTTGATGGATCAGGCTGGATTGGATGATAGTGTAGATTCTCCAAGCCTTAATCGCTATGCGCGAAAAATAAAAGAAAATCTCACTCTTAATGAACAAGTAGAGGTATCGCTCCCCACTGGCGGGAGTCAAACCTGGTCAGGCGTAATGACGCGTGCCGATTTAAATCATATATCGGACCAATTGATCAATAAAACGCTGGTTTCATGTCGTCGTGCTTTACGAGATTCAGGGGTTAGCAAAGACGAAATAAATGAAGTTGTATTGGTCGGGGGGTCTACTCGCATGCCAAGGGTTAGAGAGTTGATCGGTAATTTTTTTAACTGTTCACCGCATGTTGATATCGATCCTGATCAGGTGGTTGCAATCGGGGCGGCCATACAGGCGGATATACTGGTTGGCAACAGAAAAGACGATGATCTTTTGTTGCTGGATGTTATCCCATTGTCACTGGGGCTGGAAACCATGGGCGGATTGACAGAAAAACTTGTAGTGCGGAATACGACAATTCCTGTTAGAAAAGCACAGGAGTTTACAACCTATAAAGATGGTCAAACGGCCATGTCGATTCATGTCGTTCAGGGCGAGCGGGAGATGGTGGCGGATAACCGGTCCCTGGCCAGGTTTGAATTGCGTGGTATTCCACCTATGACCGCTGGCATGGCAAGAATTGAAGTTGTTTTTCAGGTGGACGCAGATGGACTGTTGAGTGTCTCTGCAAAAGAATTATCTACGGGTGTGCATAGTAAGATAGAAGTAAAACCTTCCTACGGCTTAACCGATCGAGAGATTGAAACAATGCTTCACGATTTCTTGTCTCACGCGCAGGATGATTTTGATAGCAGGCGTTTGGCTGAGTACCGGGTAGAGGCAAATCGACTGCTCGAAAATGTAAATAGCGCATTGTCCCAGGATGGCGACCAATTACTTGCCAAAAATGAATTGGACCAGATTCTTATATTGGTTGGTCGACTTGAAGATGCAAACAAGGGTAGCGACCATTTGGCCATTAAACAAGCGATGGATGTTCTCGATAAATCGACAGCAGATTTTGCAGCCAGACGCATGGATCGGGGTATCAAGCAGGCACTGGAAGGTCATAAAATCGATGAATTTACAGAATAAAGTTACCGGTTATGCCTAAGCTCATTTTTTTACCCCACGAAGAATTATGCCCGGAAGGTGAGGTTGTTGAGGTTGAGACCGGAACCAGCATCTGTGATGCAGCACTTCAAAATGGCATTGATATTGAGCATGCGTGTGAAAAATCCTGCGCTTGTACAACCTGTCATGTTTATATCAGGGAAGGATATGAATCGCTGGAACCTGCAACTGACGATGAAGATGACATGCTCGACAAGGCATGGGGGCTGGACCCTGAGTCGCGATTAAGCTGTCAGGCCATTGTTACCGATAAGGATCTCGTTATCGAGATTCCAAAATATACCATTAATATGGTATCGGAAAATCAGTAAACTAGTTTCGAATACGTAATGGATGATGGAGACTATAATGAAACTAAGATGGACAGATTCAATTGAGATAGCGATCGCGCTGGATGAAGCACATCCGGATATCGATCCGCTAAGTATCTCTTTCACAGACCTTCATGCATGGGTATGTTCTCTAGAGGGTTTCGAGGATGATCCAGACCGTTCAAGTGAAAAAATTCTGGAGGCGATTCAGATGGCCTGGATCGATGAAACCGATTAAGTATTGTTAAGCTAACCTTAAGAAAACTACCACTCACTTTTTGAATTTTGCCGCGTACCCAAAAAGCCGAATTACGCTTAACTTGTTGTAATTAGTATTAAAACAAGCGACGAAATCGTGAATTGTTTGTTTTAATGCCCAATTTTAAAGTAAGTCTATGAATGAAAGACTTATTTCCCGCTAATTTTCCAGTTATTTCAGTCGATAAAGACAGTAGGACAGTAGGAGACACAGGGTTTTATAGTGTGTCGTCCTTGTTTGTTTTTAAATTCTGGCGGTTATTTGGCAGATGATCATGTTGAATAGACTAAAAAATTGGGCATCAGTTTACGGTAAATGGATTTTACTGGGAGGTTTCTCGGCCACTATTATTGCGTGTGGGGGATCGCAGCAAGACAGTAGTGGAGATGCTGTTCCTGAAATAAGTCTTTCACCGCTTGGGGTACAGCTTGATGGTTTGAATGCCAATCTGGATATTACCGGTATGGGTCGTTACACATTGGCAGTCGCGTCTGATAATTCTGCGACAGTTTCAGTACCAGGCATTCCATCAGGCTGGTACACCTTTACCGCAACCTATGAAAAGGACGGTGCCGTTGTGGCCCGGTTGACAAAACTCGTCGAGGTGACCGCTGGCCAAAATACTGCAGTATCATTCGTGCCGCTGGAACTGGATCATAATTTCGACGATGACTCGGATGGCTGGGTCAATTTGGCGGAGCTGATATGGGGTACTGACCCGGCATTTGCTCCTTCAATTCCCCCCAGCGAATTACCAGAGTTTACCCAGAATGTAGCAGGCGGTGAAATGTTGTCAACGACGTATGACCTGCAATTTGCGGTGGGTGACTCAATTGAAGCGGGACTGAACTATAGCAATAACTACTCGATGGCAGGAGGATTTGCGGCCTTTTAATTGGCAGCTGAAAAATGGAATAAATATGATGTTACCTATTAAACACAAACTAATTTCTCTGGCTGGATTCATTTTTTTTCTGACTTTTATCACTGGGACCTGTGCGCAAGTACCATTAATGATCAATTTTCAGGGGAAAGTGGATGTGGCCGGTGTACCTCACAATGGCAGCGGTTATTTCAAATTTAGTCTGATTGATGACCCGGTTACGCCTTCAACAAATTACTGGGTTAGCGATAGCAGTGTTGTGATTCCGGGAGCAGAACCTGGTGCTTCAGTCATGATTCCCGTTAATCAGGGATTATTCACCGTCAAACTGGGCGATGCCAATCTGACAAATATGTCGGCGATAACGCCGGCAATATTTTCTAATGCAACGTTGTATTTAAGAACCTGGTTTAGTAGCGACGGAACAGCCTTTGAAATGCTTGCGCCTGATAGACAGCTGGTCAGTGTGCCTTTTGCAATCAATGCAGAGAGTGCCAATTCAATTGCCAGCGGTGCGATTACCAATGCTGAAATCAGCGCGACTGCAGCGATCAGCACCAGTAAACTGGATACGGCTGGTACGACAAACCTGGTGAGTAAAATAATCGCTGGAAGCGGTGTGACGATCAGTCCCGTTAGTGGTGTTGGCGATGTTACAATAACTGTCAGTGGTGGAGGGGGAGGTACGGCATCGGATGTCGTATGTACCAATTGTGTAGAGTCCTCGGATATCACTGACGGAACCGTAGCGACCGCCGATCTTGCCTTTGATCCGGCGACTCAAGCCGAGCTGGATGCTCATAAGACCAGTGCTGATCATGATAGTCGATACTATACTGAAGCAGAGCTTAATACCAGCGATGGCGACGCGCCAAACGCTGGTTCCAATAAGGTTCATTGGGATAATTTGACAGGCGTTCCAGCAGGGTTCGCTGATGGCGTAGATGATAATGCTGGCGGAAGTGGCACTGTAACGAATATTGCAACCGGGGCAGGGTTAACTGGTGGCCCGATAACAACAACTGGCACGGTGAGCGTCGCGACGGGGGGTATTACTTCGACAATGATTGCCGACGGTACAGTGACCGTAACCGATATGGCGATAGATCCAGTTGAAGAAACCGAGCTGGACACCATGGCTGAGTTACAAACGAAAATTGCTGATGCGACAGTCGTCTCTACAACAATGATAGATACCAAAGGCGAACTCGAGTCCGTTTTGACTGATGTCACTGATCTCGCGCTTGCATCAGGCGATACGTTTACCGGAGATTTAACACTAGGAAAAACAACTGATCCTTCTCTGGTGTTCACGCCTTCCGGGGTTGATACAGATTTCTGGCTAGGGGTTCAGGACGACAACCTGGGTACGGATGATGATCGTTTTCAGATTGGTGTCGGTAGTACACCGGGTTCAAACCAGTATTTAACAATCCTGAGCACTGGAAATGTTGGCATAGGTGCGGCAGCAACCAGCCCAGGCGCGACGCTTGATGTAGCTGGTCAAATCAAGATAAGAGGCGGCGCGCCAGGCGCCGGTAAGGTTTTAACTACAGACGCGAGCGGACTGGCGACGTGGACAACGCCTGCTGGTACCGGCGACGTAACCGCAGTGGGTGATTGTACGAGTAACGATTGTTTTACCGGTACATCCGGTTCAACACTCACGTCAAGTAGTTCAGAAATACTGGATATGTCTGTTGATGGTTCTCTTATCTATCAAAGAAACAATGCGGGTGCGGTGACCTTTGCGGGTAAAGATGACGCAGGCGCTGCTAATACGATTTATGATACGACTGGTGCAGGGGCCATCACCGTGGGTAGTGCCGATGTGACCAGCGTGACGATATCAACAGATGGCACAGGTGATGCGGAAGTGGTATTGCCGACTGGATCAATTGGTAGTGGAGAGATCCTGGATGGTTCGATTGCACTGGGCGACGCTGCGTTCGATCCCATCGTAGAGACCGAACTGGATACGATGGCGGAACTGCAGGCCAAGATCGTAGATGCAACAGTGCTTGATTCGACGATGATTGATACAAAAGGTGAGCTGGAGACGCTTTTGACAGATGTCACCGACCTGGCGATGGCTAGCGGAGATATTTTTACCGGCGCGCATGATTTTGGTGGTGCAACCAGCGTGGAGATCCCTAATTCTACTGCGCCTGTGTTGACAGCAGATGGTCAGATTGCGTTGGAGAGTGATGCCGATGCGATAAATATACAGGCGGGTAGTGGTGGTGTGGGCGGGGTTCCTGCAAATACCGATGTTGCATTACCACTCATTCAGCAAAAGGACATTACGTTAGTGGAACCCGATCAGGTGCAAACAGTGTCTGATGCAGTTCCATTTTTTGCCGTTGATGCCTATAACTTTCCCAATGGTATCACCATTACCGCAATTCGGCTTGCGACTTCAGCCAGTTCTACGCTTGCTATTAATGTCGAAGAATGGACGTCACCTACAGATGGTGCGCCGGTCACGATTGATGCTATTGCTACCAGTGCCAGTGCAGAGGTGACCGAAACAACGATTACTGATGCCGCGGTCGCTGCAGGTAGCTATGTGTTTCTGGATTTAGATACGACTAATGTCAATTGGGCGAAAGTGACAGTCTGGTATTATGTCAATGACTAATAAAAGAGCTTACAAGAATGTTAATGGATAATGGAGGAAATGGTGGTGCGGTGACCTATGGAGGCGGTGGCGGTGGTGGTGGTCGTGTGT
>JBHHVB010000022.1:0-38218 GCA_046754065.1 Gammaproteobacteria bacterium | reverse complement strand
TTCACATCAGAAGAGCGTTGAAGGTGAATTAAGACGAAATAAAGAAAATTTACAACGTGCGCAAACGACGGCGCAGATTGGTAGTTGGGAATATGACAGAAAGTTTAACGAGTTACATTGTTCAGATGAGTTTTATCGGATCTGTGGAGTGCCTTCTGATGTGGCAATAGAGCCGCATGATTTTCTGGATAAGGTGTTGGAAGAAGATAAACCTGCGCTAAGGCATAAGCTAATTAGATTGATTCGTAGTCGAAAACCTTGCGATACGGAATTCAGAATCGTATGTCCTGACGGTGACATAAAAAATGTCTATGCATACTTCGAGTGCTCCACAGATGAAAATGATCAGCTCATTGAGTTATATGGCGTGATTCAGGATATTACCGAAAGAAGGCAAGCAGAGAGAAAGGCCCAGGAAGCCTCTCTGGAAAAAGCGGCTGCAGAGGCAGCCAGTAGCGCAAAATCTTCGTTTCTTGCGAATATGAGCCATGAAATCAGAACGCCCATGACTGCAATTATCGGATTTTCGGAATCGTTATCAAATGGGCTGCTGGATAATGAGCAACAGAAAAATGCTATCAAAACCATTGAACGAAACGGCAAGCATTTATTAAACATACTGAATAATATTCTCGATTTATCCAAAATTGAGGCTGGTTCAATCGATATTGAGAGGCGCCCGGTTGAGCTTTTTGAATTGCTTTCGGAAATTGAAACGCTTAGTGGTCAACAGGCGAGAGAGAAAGGTCTGGAATTCTGGGTGGGGTACGAATATCCATTACCAACCAGGATCATAAGCGACCCCGTCAGATTAAAGCAGATACTGATCAATCTATGCCATAACGCGATTAAGTTTACTGAAAATGGTAGTGTACGAATCATTGTCAGTTACCAGCGCGAATACAATAAATTGATTTTTTCTGTGATTGATACAGGTATTGGTATGTCAACCGAACAGGTAGTAAAGGTTTTTAATGCATTTGTTCAGGCAGACAGTTCTACAACAAGGCAGTTTGGTGGTACAGGACTTGGTCTAAATATTACCAAACAGTTTGTAGAGCGATTAGGAGGAAAAATATCGTGCAGTAGTATGGTTGGCACGGGTTCCACCTTTAAGGTATCAATTGATCCAGGGAGTCTTGAGAACATTGAGTTCGTGAAAGAAAAGCCAACGGTTCCCATTGCGATCGGTAAAGCCTATGTTGAGTCAACCAGTGCACTGTCAGTTTCGATTCTGGTTGCAGAGGATACACCGGACAATCAACGACTCATTTCGCTGTACCTGGAAAAAACAAATGCAAAATTTGAAATCGTGGATAATGGCGAAGTCGCTGTTGAAAGGGCAATGGAAAATGATTATGACCTGATCTTGATGGATGTACAGATGCCAGTTATGGACGGGCTCGCAGCGATGAGCTTATTGAGACAAACCGGATATAAATCTCCTATTGTCGTATTAACTGCCGGTGCCATGAAAGATGAAGTTAAGCGTTGTTATGATGCCGGCTGTGATGATCTTCTCACAAAGCCGATTGTCACCGGGAAATTAAATGACGTTTTGAACAGATATCTAATTCACAATGCATCCTCAACGGAAGACAGGCCGCAACAGAGCTCTGACGGTGATGAGTTTCAGAAACTGGTGCACCAATTTCTCATAAAATTACCCGATCGACTTAACAGCATTAATCTCTGCGCTGAGCAGAATGACTGGGATGAGCTAATCAGGCTTGCTCATGACTTGAAAGGTATGGGGGGCGCTTTTGGCTTCCCGGAAATTACTGATGCATCAAAAATAATAGTTGAATGTTGCAGAAGCAATAAGTATCAATCGGCAATACAATCGGTTCAGGACTTAAATAAAGCGGTTAAAAAAATAGTCGTACCTAAACAGGATGAATCGGTTGATTCTTGTTCAGCAGGGTTGATCTAGAGGGTATTGATCTGGCATGCGAAAAGTATTAATTGCAGATGACAAGGCAATCATGCGTGAATTGCTCAAGGTGATACTGCGAGAAATTGATATATTTGATGTGTTGGAGAGTTCAAACGGTGTATCGGCAGTGGAGATATTCAGTGAACATCAGCCAGATATCGTATTTTTGGATATCAATATGCCTGAAAAGGATGGGTTACAGACGCTTAAAGAGATCAAGCTTTTGAAACCACAAGTATTCGTAATAATGATAACGGGGCATAGCTCTATTGAAAATGTTAAAACCGCAATTAGTTACGGAGCCAATGGTTTTATTGTAAAGCCATACAACAGTCAAAAAATTATTGACTTACTACAAACCAAGTGTGCTGTATCGTAATGCGTTTTCAGGACAGGTAATTAATGCTAATGAATAGCGATCTATTGATTTTGGCGTACATATAATTGTGTTAACCAAATATGGGTACGGTTCTCAAAATTTTTTTTGAAGCCAGCGCTGATGAGCCAGGCCTCGACAGCCTCGGGTTGGTATAAATAATTCCTGAACTCAATTCTGAATATCTTCATCACAATGGCAATAATAAATACACCCAGACGGTTTAGCAGGTGAGTGCGAGGGTAGGTTAGGGCTATATATTTTTTTGATTTGATAGCAGCTGTTTTGATTAACGACTCTGCGTCCGGGTCACAGCATATAACCTTGTCAAGAATAGTAACATCGCTAGAGGGAATATTTTCCGCGAGATCCAGATAGTGACCCAGCAAGTATTCAGTCCGGTTTTCCAGTTGTTGTTCATTTGCCAGCTTTTTTGCCTCGTTCAGCATGTTTTCCGATAGATCGACGCCAATCGAATATTTCGCGCCGGAGAGCAATAATGACTGATGGAGATAGCCCGTTCCACAGCCAATATCCAGAATTGAATCTTGCTGAATGTTGGCTTGCATTAGTCCAGTAACCATCTGAAGCTGGTTTTTCTCAAGGCCCTTCAGTCTATATCTTTTAAGTTCGGCGCGCGCTAACCAGGAAAAAAATTTTCCGACGTCTTTGTTTCTTGGATTACAGCAACATGTCATGATGAATCACTTCAGTATTGAAATTGGCAAGTGCAAGTTATAAATTTATCCCGGTTTGGCAAAAAAGCTCGCATTTTACCTATCTACTCGTATCTTAAGGACTCAATAGGATCCAGATGCGCTGCCCGTTTGGCCGGGATAACTCCCGCGAGCAGTCCCAGAATAATCGCCAGCGCTTCCGATGAAATGACATAGATCCAGGGGATGTTTACTGGCAGTCCGGGAATAACAATTGATAAAAGTTTTGCACCCCCTACGCCAATGACGAGACCGAAAACGCCACCCAGCATGGCCAAAACAGTCGCTTCACCAAGGAATAAAGTGAGTATTTGTGAGCGGGGGCTTCCCAGTGCGCGTAACAAGCCTATCTCGGGCGTCCTTTCCTGAACGGCAATAGTCATGATTGTGATTATCCCAACACTTCCAACCAGTAAAGATATACCTCCGATTGCACCCACAGCAAACGTCAACACACTGAGTACCGAGCCCAAAACGTCAAGCATCTGCTGCTGGGTAGTAATGGTTACGTCGTCCCGACCATGGCGAGAGATGATTGTTCTTTTGATCCCGGCTACGACTTCATCGATATTTGCGTTGTCTTTGTACAGCAGGTCAATCTCTATCAGGCCTTCCCGGTTAAACATTTCGAGCCCACGTGAAGCCGGAATATATACCGTATCATCCAGGTCGAAACCCAACACCTGCCCCTTGGACGCCATGCTTCCTACGACAGTATATCGATGGCCACCAATTCGCATACGTTCGCCAAGCGGATTTGACTCACCATACAACTCTTTACGAACTTTATTGCCAAGTACAACAAATGCGCGTGGAGAATCAGGATTATCGCGAGGGAGAAATCGACCGGTGCTTACGTTCATACTAAAAGCCTCAGGCATATCCGGTCCGACACCAATAATCATGGTGCGCCGTTTTCTGTTGTTTCCCTTCACTTCTCCATTGCCTTGCACGAGAGGCACAACGGCCTTGATTAATGGTAATTTCGACAAGGCCTCTGCATCGCCCAGGGTAAGCGGTCGTTCAGTTCCAAAGACCCCGATAGATGCGCCCGCCGTGGTTGCTTTACCGGGATTTATACCAATCAGATTTGTGCCAAACTGGGTAAACTCTGACAGGACAAATTGATGAATTCCCTCGCCAATGGAGGTTAATAGAACAACCGATGCAATGCCAATAGCAATACCCAGTCCGGTTAGAATGCTTCGCATTCGATGGGCGATAATCGAAAATAACGAGAATTTAATTAAATCCTTAATACGCATTTTATTTTTTCATTAATGCCAATACAGGATCCAGTTTAGACGCTTTGGAAGCCGGTAGCGCAGCGAAGATAAACCCGGTGAGCACCGCAACCGAGAAAGCAGCAGCAATCGACCAGAATGGAGCTGCAACCGGAAAATGTGGATATAGCTGTGCCAGCAGCATGGTTCCAGAAAGCCCTATCGATATGCCCACACATGCTCCAAACACTGATAACAAGGTTGCTTCGGAGAGAATAAGCAAAAGGATTTGTTTGCCAGATGCTCCAATAGCCTTTAATAATCCGATTTCTGCTGTGCGTTGAGAAACAGATACCAGCATGACGTTCATGATTAGAATGCCTGAGACTATCAGGCTGATGGCGGCAATACCTGCGACTGTCAGCGTTAATGCCTGAAATACGCGGTCGAATGTGGATAGTACGGCATCCTGGGTAATGACGGTAATATCTTCCTCTCCCTGGTGACGTTTGCTGATCGTATTCAGGATATATTGTTTAACGGATGGAATATCCAATCGGGTTCGTGCTTCGACGAGAATACGAAATAATGTGCTTCGATTAAAAAGATTTTGTGCCGATGCAACCGGAATCACAACCAACTCATCAACGTCCAGCCCGATGGAACGACCCTCGGTTGATAATACCCCAATAACACGGAAACGACGGTCACCTATTCTGATAAATTCACCCAGTGCTCCCTGACTGCCAAACAGTTCATTACGAACTTTGCTACCAATCACGGCTACTGAAGAAGATAAATCCATATCGCCTGGTGGCAGGAATTGCCCCTGTCCCAGGCTCCAGTGTCGTAATTCCAATAAATCTGATGTAGAGCCGAGTATGGGTGTTTCGCGATATCGTCCCGACCACGATACAGGTGAGGAGCCGATACTAACGGGTGCGACGCGTTTGATTCTCGAGCTCCGTGTCAAACTTTTTGTGTCCTCAAGCGTCAGGTCACGGGTGGTTTCTCCAATCATGATCGATGCACCTCCGCCACTAGTTTCCGATTTTCCTGGAATTACAATCAATAAATGGGTCCCGAGAGATGCGAATTCATTGTTGATGTAGCGACGCGCACCTTCACCCAACGCTGACAGAAGGATGACTGCAGCCACACCGATTGACATCGCCAGTAGCGTAAGAATCATACGGGTTCTATATCCATAGAGCGATTTCCACGCGAACTGGAGGATATCTCTGGTCGTCATGCTAACAATTCGCTTCCCGAATCCGAAATGATATTTCCATCGACCATTTTAATTTGTCTGGTCGCGCGGTCTCCCAAAGCCTGATCATGCGTAACGATAACTAGTGTCAGGTTATTCTGGTTAAGGTTTTCCAGAATATTGATGACCTCTTGTCCGGATTCACTGTCAAGATTGCCTGTAGGTTCATCGGCTAACAGCACTCTGGGTTGCATGATCGTTGCTCGGGCGATTGCAACCCGTTGGCGTTGTCCCCCTGATAACTGATCGGGCCGATGGTCGGCTCGATCAATCATGTCCATCGCCTTGAGAATATCATGGACCCGTTGTTGTCTTTCTTCTGGCGCGACACCTGCGAGTGTTAAGGGTAACGCTATATTTTCCGCAGCGGAAAGTCGTGGAATCAGATGGAAAAACTGGAAAACAAAGCCCAATTTCTGTCTGCGTATTTGAGCCTGCTTTTCATCTGAAAGGGTGGTGACATCCTGATCATCGAGCCGGTAGGTACCAGAAGAAGCACTATCCAGTAGTCCAAGTATATGCAGCAGAGTAGATTTACCCGAGCCAGATGGGCCCATAATTGAAATGTATTCGCCCATATCAATTTGAAGGTTAATGTTGTTTAGCGCATGAACCTTTTGTTCGCCAACATCAAATATTCGCGTGATTTGGGCAAGTTGAATCATTGTTGCTAGCTGTCACCTGGCAGCGTTTGGTCAATACTTGCAGCGACGCCTTCAGATACGCCATCACGGTCGATAGATAAAACAATCTTCTCACCAGGACTCAATCCTTTAATGACTTCGGTGTACTTCCAGTTTGAGAGGCCCGTTTCGATAGTTCTCGATTCCAGTATGCCATTCTCCGGGAATACCAATACCCGGTTTCCCTCCATAATCGCCTCAGTTGCTATTCGAATAACATCCTGTTTCAAATTCAGGATGACTTCAATATCCGCGCTATAGCCGGGCAGCAGTTCTGAAAAATCATCAGGATTCAGGAATACCGCCTCGATATCAACAGTTCTGGCCTGTTTTTCAGCTTCTAGAACATATGGAGCAATACGTTGTACGATCGCAGGATATGGCGTATCGGGAAACGCATCCAGTGTGATCCGTGCATCCAGGCCAGTTATAATTGATGGTGCATCAACCTCGTCAATCGGTGCGGAAACATACAGGCAGCTGGTATCAATCAAGTCTACTGCCGGTGGTGTTGGAACGCCGATGGGTGAGGGCGTTACAAATTCGGATAGCTCACCATTCACCTGTGCCACCGTTCCCGGGAAAGGGGCTCTTAGAATCGTGCGGTCCAGTAAAGCCCTGGCTACCTCCACTTGTGATTCGCTTACCTTCGACGTTGCCTCGGCAGCAGTACAGTTTGCCTTTTGCGCCCTGGCATTTGTTTCAGCTTTGTCAGCATTGCCTTCCGATGTCAGTTGTCTGGATAACAATTTCTGTTGTCGCTTTGCCTCTCTGGCGGCTTCATCGGCGATTAAACAGGCCTGGGTTGCATTCGCTTTTGCAGCAATTGCTTCACTTTCAGCAAGGCGGACCCGGGCAGCAACGTCATCGTTCCACAGCTCAATCAATACATCGCCTTTCTCTACGAAGTCCCCTTCATGGGCATTCAGTCGGGAGATTTGTCCACCCATGGCAGGTGATAGTCGTGCTCGTCTACACGCTTTTACCGTTCCGGCCCGGGTATTTGTAACGGTGGATTCGACCTGACCTGATTCAACCTTTTTAACCAAAACCGGAATCGGTTTATCTCGAGTCAAAAATAATATGCTGGCAATGCCCGCAATCAGGATGATTGTCAACACAGTGAAATTTCTTGTTTTCATGCTTGAGTGTCGGTGTCCGGGTATTAGTTAAAGTTTAACAACCGAATAAGTACGATCATAGCGTGAATCGATGAATTAATAAATGTTTGAATATCAAATGCTTCGGTAAATATAGAGGCATAACTTATGGTCCAAAAATCAACCATGTTTAAATATTACAACCGGGTTATCAATTTGACAGATTTCGAAATCAAACATATTCGCTATTTTTTTAAATGTGTATTCGCAATAAAAAGCAACGTGAGTTAGGTCATTTTTGTAATACCAGTTTTCAAAACTCAAATTGTCATGAAACAGACTGGTCATAACACCAATAATTCCCCCCGTTTTAACAGCATTTTTTATTTGCATCCAGGAACGGGCAGGGTCGCCAAAATGCTCAACGACTTCTGTGCAGGTCAGAAAGTCATATCGGCGGTCCAGTTTATCAGGATAGTCATGATAGAAGGGGTCGTATATCTCAATGTCATGGCCTTTTTCATTTAACATGATTGCCAGGGTAGGTCCAGGCCCAGAGCCAAAATCCAGGCCTTTTGAATTCGGTTGTAAATTTGCTAACAGAGGATCTAGTATTTGCGACAGAAAATTACGATATTCCCCATCGGTCGGGTCGTTTTGATGCAAATCGTAACGTGATTTTTCCTGCTCCACTGTAAGGTGTTGGCGCTTTGGGACATATATTAATCGACATTCGCGACATCTAAAAAATTTTCTGTGATGATCAAAAAAATAAAGTTTTGAGTTATGATTGAAGCAAAGTGGACAGGTAGAATCTATCAGATTCTTTAAACAGTCGGGAATAGCTAGATTGTTACTCATTTTGTTGGAAAAATTTTAATTAAACCAGGTTCAAGGATAATTCAGCAAAGCAATCTATCTTTAGATCTGTATTAGTGCTTCGAAAATTAACTGGAACCCCTGTTGTAACATGACTATAGCATTAGTTGAAAAAATATCACCTGGTAATACTATCATTACTGCCAATAGTAGATTGGCCAGGATAGTAAATCAGGAATATGCTGCGCTGCAGACTGGGCAGGGTACAAATGTTTGGCAAACTCCGGATGTTGTGCCCTTCTCCGGTTGGCTTAAGCGTGTATGGGGGTCCTTAATCGAGATTAATCGCCGTGCAGTTATTGATTATCGATTCGGTTCGTCACCTGGTAACGTTGAGGATGGTGGTAAGCACGTGATACTGCTTAGCACTTCCCAGGAATTATTTTTGTGGGAAAAAATTATATCCAACGCTTCCTCAAGGCATAATCTGGTTCATACAGCAGGGACGGCAAAGCTGGCCAGGGATGCGTGGCATCTGATGCATCAATGGGAGTTAACAAAAAATGATTTCACCGGTTATGTCAGTGAAGATATATCAGTTTTCAACCATTGGGTAGCCGAATATTGCCAATTGAGCGGCGAAAATGCCTGGATAGATTCCGCATTATTACCTTCCGTGATTAGCAATAATATTGCTTTAATAAGATCAAGCCTTGGTAACGAAATAATATTTGCCGGCTTCGATGAATTAAACCCGCAGATATGCCGAATGATACAAGCTCTCGAAAAAGATGGTATCAATGTATCAATCCATAAGGAGTCGGGGATTCAGGCCCGGCAAATTGCTGTGCCTGCTGCGACACAAGAAGACGAAATGCGATTATGCGCACAGTGGGCAAGGGAAAAATTAGAAAAAAATATTAAGGCGAAAATCGGCATAGTTATCCATGACCTGCAAAACAGGAGACGAGAAGCGACCCGGGTGCTGGATGAAATTCTGGTTCCCGGTTCCAATATCATTGGAGTTCCAACAACTACAAAACCGTATAACCTATCTCTCGGGTTGCCCCTGTCCAGCTACCCGATCATTAAGTCAGCATTATTATACTTGGAACTTGCCGAGACTGAAATTCCTGTCAATAAGGTTAGCTTGATTCTAAGGTCTGTGTTTTTGGGCGGAGCTAAAAACGAGATATCTCAGCGGTGTTTGCTGGACGTGCAACTGAGGAAATATGGCGAAACAGATCTGGATCTTTCGACAATCATCTTTTTTTCCGGACAAAAAAAAGATGATGGGGTTGATTTCCCCTATACCTCGTCCTTGCTTGAATCGTCGTTAAATCAATTTAAAGAATATATTAGCGAGTTACCCAAAAGACTTAAACCCAGTCAATGGGTCGAGAATACATCAAAACTGTTATCGATACTGGGTTGGCCGGGTGATCGCGTGCTAAATAGCGACGAGTATCAAACATTCTGTGCCTGGAACAAGCTATTGGCCAGTTTTTCATCACTGGATGTTATTTGGGATAAATTGAGTCTTGCAAGCTTTCGCGCAAAACTGGCTCGATTAGCCTCAACGACGGTTTTTCAACCGGAGTCCGATCATAGACCAGTTCAGGTGATGGGGATGCTCGAGGCTACCGGCCAGATTTTTGATCATTTATGGGTTACCGGGTTAAATGACAGTGCCTGGCCACATTCACCCAATCCCAACCCATTTATTCCTTATTCAGTGCAAAAAGACCGCAATCTTCCCGGTCATTCCGCGAGCCGTGAATTGCTGACGGCCCGGAAAATATTAAAGCGAATATCTGGTAGCAGTCCTGAAGTTATTGTCAGTTACGCATTGAATGACAAAGATGGCAGTCTTCAACCGAGCTTATTAATAAAAGACCTGGTTCAGGCAAATGATCCACAAGTTGCGCCTGCCAGTCCTGACCGGATATTTAAACTTCTGTTTGATACCTCGCGCCTGGAAAAAGTAGTAGACGATCATGGGCCGGTTTACAAAAAAATGGACTCAAAAGGAGGAAGCTATCTTTTCAAGCTTCAGGCCGCTTGTCCTTTTCGCGCCTTTTCAGAATTAAGGCTGGGAGCTGTCCCTATCGAATCCCCGCAGCCAGGATTGGATGCCAAAGATAAAGGAACACTGGTTCACCTGCTAATGCAGGCGTTTTGGCGGAAGGTTATATCACAAAAAAGGTTGATGGAACTCAATCAGGATTCACTTGCAAAACTGGTCGAGGATTTGATTGACCGTGTAGTTGATCAGGTTGCACAACATAAACCAAAAACGTTCACCAGGAACTTTATAAAGCTGGAAAAAGAGCGGCTAAACAGGTTGTTGCAGGAATGGATTCAGCATGAAAAAGCCAGAAAATCTTTTGAAATACTGGAGCTGGAAAAATCGCATCAATTTTCTGTAGGCAGCCTGGTCGTGAATACAAAAATCGATCGTATTGACAGGTTGGAGGACGGAAAACTGGTTGTAATAGATTACAAGACTGGATATTCCACGCCTAACCAATGGGTTGGCAAAAGGCCTGATGAGCCTCAATTGCCGCTTTATGCAATGGCTCTCGATAAAGAGCCGGAAGCCTTATTATTTGCGCAATTAAAACCAGGAGATATGAAATATAAAGGGCTGGTGAATGACGATTTGATAACCAAAGGTGTGAGAAAAACACTTAAAGACAACGAAAATGGAGAATTGTTGGGATTAACCGAATGGATAGAGCAATGGCGCACAAATTTGTCGTCTTTAGCCGGGGAGTACCGTGACGGTGTTGCCGCGGTCAAGCCGAAAAGTTACCCGACCACTTGTCAATACTGTTCCTTAACTCCATTTTGTCGAATAAATGAACAGTCGACAATAGATTGCGATTTGCCGGGTGAAAATTGAATAAAGATTCCACAGTCCACACGATGGATAATCCAAACAGTAGTATTGCAGATTACCAGCAACGAAGGCAAGCACTTGAGCCTGACACATCCTTTATTGTTCAAGCCCCGGCTGGTTCCGGGAAAACTGAACTGCTCACACAACGTTATCTGAGGTTGCTCGCTACAGTAGCGAGTCCGGAAGAAATAATTGCGATCACCTTTACCAGAAAAGCCGCGGGCGAAATGCGTCAACGGATCATATCTTCTCTAGACAAGGCAGAGAAGGGCTTCAATCCAGAGTCACCTCATGAAAAGTTAACTAATAGTCTGGCGATTGAGGTCCTGGCACAAGACAAAAAGCATAGCTGGCAGTTGGCATTAAACCCGGTTCGTTTAAGGATACAAACGATAGATTCATTATGCGCTTATTTAGCGGGACAAATGCCAGTTTTATCTCGATTCGGAACGCTACCGGCAATAACAGAAGATGCCGACGAATTGTATAAAGAGGCAGCGAGACTAACTGTATTAGAACTGGAAGCCGGAGAATCCTGGTCTTCCTCCGTTGCTCATTTGATTGGTCATCTGGGTAATAATCTGGTCAATCTGCAGACGCTAATTGCTACGATGCTGGGTCAGAGAGATCGTTGGTTACGGCATGTAGCAGACAAATCCCATCCAAAGCTATCTCGTGGCCAACTGCAAGAGGCTATTTCATCGATAGTTGTGGATGCACTCGAAAATCTTGAAAATTCGGCACCACGGAATTTGCTTGAACAACTGGTACCGTTGGCGCAATTCGCTGCGGTCAATCTTAAGGCCGAAAACTCCCGGTCAGGCATCGTTTTACTGGAAACGCTGGCTTCAATGCCAGGCAAGCAGCTGGCTGACCTGAATTTGTGGAAGGCTTTAGCAAATCTGCTTTTGACTAATGACGGCAATGTTCGCAAGATGTTATCTGTGAGCATAGGTTTTCCTTCACCCGGTTCTGCCACTAATAAGGAAGAAAAACAAAAGTATCAAGCATGTAAGCAACTTATGGCTGAACTCCTGGCAGAGTTGGGATCATGTGGTAAGTTTATTCAGCAGCTGGGGCTGATCCGCCAGCTTCCTTATCCATCATATAATGAGACGCAATGGAGAACCCTGGAAGCCTTATTCGATATTTTAAGGCTGGCAGTGGCACAACTGGAAATCGTTTTTCAGAGTGAGGGAATGGTGGATTTTAGCGCTGTTAGTCAGGCTGCGTTAACTGCTCTGGGTGAAGAAGACAATCCAACGGATCTGGCTCTGTCACTGGATTATAAAATTCAGCATATCCTGATGGATGAATTTCAGGATACATCAATGATGCAGTATCAATTACTGGAGCGCCTGATTGCCGGGTGGGAGCCGCAGGATGGCCGCACACTTTTTGTGGTTGGTGATCCGATGCAATCTATCTACAGATTCCGGGATGCTGAAGTGGGTTTGTTCCTGAGAGCGTGGTATGAGGGGATCGCCGATGTTCATTTAACGCCATTAACGCTATCTGTGAATTTTCGCTCGGATGCAGGAATCATTGATTGGGTCAATGAAACATTTAAACAGATGTTGCCGGCAGAAAGTCATATTGAAACAGGCGCCGTAAAATACTCACCATCAACCGTATTCCATCGTAGCAATGGTGGCAAAGCGGTTAGCTATCATATCTTTTCTGACGATGAGTCAGTTGCCGAGTCAGAAAAGGTGCTTGAAATAGTTAAATCCAATCGCAGAGCAAGCAGTCACGCTACGCTCGCAATTCTCGTTCGTAGCCGATCTCATCTTATAGAAATCATAGGGTTACTGAAGAAATCTAAAGTAAGATACAAGGCAGTTGAGATCGAGCATCTGACCCACCGCGCCGTCATTCAGGATTTGATGTCTTTAACAAGGGCGCTTTTACATCGAGGTGATAGAGTTTCGTGGTTAACCGTATTGCGCGCCCCATGGTGCGGGTTAACACTTGACGATTTGCATGCGCTAGTCGGAGCATATCATGATGAAGTAGTCTGGGATTCAGTGAATTGCGATGATCGACTAAAGTGCTTAAGTGTAGACGGCCAGTCCAGATTACACCGCGTAAGGAATGTGCTTGGAGCCGCGTTAGACAACCGGCATAGACTACCACTACGTGATTGGGTCGAGGGTGTCTGGTGTGCATTGGGAGGACCTGCCTGTTTGCAGGAAGAAACCGACATTGAGGATGCAGCAACCTATTTTGACATGTTGGATAAGCTCGAGTCTGGCGGAGACATTTCTGATTTAGAGTACTTGAATCATTCAATTTCCCTGATGTTTGCATCACCTGATACCAAAGCAGATGACTCGCTACAGGTCATGTCTATCCATAAATCCAAAGGCCTGGAGTTTGATACAGTCATTGTTCCTGGTCTTGCACGTATTCCCCGTCAGCAAGAACAACGTCTGCTCATGTGGATGGAGCGACCAGGTGTACATGACAGAAATGATCTGCTTTTAGCGCCAATCAAGTCAGCAGAAGACGATACTGATGATCTATATCGTTTACTGACAGAAATGGATGCTGAAAAGGCTCGATTCGAAGATGGCAGGTTGTTATATGTCGCTGCAACCAGAGCCAGGAAACAGTTACATTTAATGGCAAATGTTCAGATTGACGCTTCGGGTCAGGTAAAGCCACCGGTTAGAAACACACTTTTAAGTCAGTTTTGGCCGATAATCGAAAACGACGTCAACAAAAACGTATTTCAGGGAGAAGGTTCGGAGAAAACGGTTAATCAGGAATTAGAATCTGATCTTTATGATAGATCAATATCCAGATTGAGTCTGGACTGGAAGCTACCAATGCTGCCAGCTCCGATAAGCTTTGCTGATTCGAATGAACTGGTGGGTCAGTTCACTATCGAGATTGAAGAAATAGAGTTTTCCTGGGCCGGTGAAACGGCAAAACATATTGGTACGGTGGTTCACAAGCAGCTGCAGATGTTAGGTAATCAGAAAGCCCTGGACGATGTAAGAAAACAAAATGGCATGGCAATAGCAGCTATGCTTCGACAGGCCGGTGTGCCAGATGCTCAGTTAATCAGCGCAGTGCAAGTAGTTAAACAGGCATTGGGCAACGTTGCGTCTGATAAGCGGGGACAATGGTTGTTCTCTGATGATCATTACGAATCATCTAATGAGCTTGCATTGACAGCGATGACACAAGAGGGAATACGCAAAATCGTTATTGATCGAACCTTTATTGACAATCAGGGGGTCCGATGGATTGTGGATTATAAAACCAGTTCGCATTTGGGTGTGGATATCGAGGAGTTTCTTGAGCGGGAAAAAGAACGATATCAATCCCAGCTAAACCGGTATGCATCAGTGATGGAAATGCTGGACTGTAGCCGATCGATCCGCTGTGGATTATATTTTCCATTGCTAAAAGGGTGGCTTGAATGGCCATATGAAAGAAGTTAGGTATTCGGATGTCTGAAACATAATCTTCAATGTTGCTTCAGTTGAATGTGATTGGCGCGCCAAAATAATTAAAAAAACGATTAGTTATTTTTGACTGGGCATGCACAGTAATTTTAGCTAGAATGTCCTTCGTTTTAAGAGCGATTGCAATCTGTCAATAATTATAATTACGAGGATAGAAATTTTTGCAGATAATAATCATAAACTTGTTAAACGAAAGGAATAATCATGAGAACAATAATGGTAGCGAATTCCAAGGGAGGGTGCGGTAAAACTACATTGGCAGCAAATTTGGCTAGTTATTATGCCAATCAGAGAAATAATGTTGCGCTTGCTGATTTTGATTCACAGGGATCGAGTAGCAATTGGTTAACAACGCGAGAGGATCATCGTGCACCGATTACCGGCATAAAGGCCTGGAAGGATGCAGTTAGAGCACCAAGAAATACCGATTACGTCATTATGGATGCGCCTGCGGGAATTCATGGTAAGCAAGTTACGGAATTGGTAAAACGTGCACAAACTATTATCCTGCCGGTATTACCTTCGCCTTTGGATATCCATGCGGCGGCAGATTTCATTAAGGAACTGCTTGTCGGTAGTAAGGTATCAAAAAAAAATACAAAACTGGCAGTCGTCGCAAATCGAGCAAAAGAAAACACTGTTAGTTATGGTAGACTGGAAAAGTTTCTTAAGCGGCTTGATATTCCGTTCATCACAACCTTTAGAGATACCCAGAACTATATACATGCCGCTGAACGCGGACTGGGTATATTTGAATTACCTCCTTCGTCGGTAGAAAAAGACCTCGATCAATGGAAACCATTGACTCGCTGGTTGAATAGTAAGCGCAGTTTACCTGGCTAAATGATACAGACCAGCCGCTAATGATTGCCTGTTACGTTAGTGGAAAGGGGATGAATGCGACCGAGCGTACCTGGTCATTTAAAGTGTCGGTCATAGAATTGCTGGAAAATTCTGGTATTGGGTACGATACACGCTTCAAATATTACCAGAGTCAATACCCATCCCTCGGAATTTTAGAACTCGCGCGCAAGATATGTGAACCCGTTGAATATTATGATAAGGACTGGGAACACTATCTTGCGCAACAGGCAGATATCCCACCCGATCCAATGAAGCTGGTTGAGTTTTGGCTTGCAAGAGATCTGAAGTTTCAGCAGGAAGCCCGGGTAGCCATCGTATGTTTCGATGAGGCTGGTCTCGGTACCGGCGTCAATATGATGCGCTTTATTGGACAGAAAAAATCTGTTCTGGGATTCTATCATCGGGACAAAAGTCGAAGAAAAGTCAATATTACCAATGTGTTGCAATTGGAATATAAGTATCCGGATCAAGTAGAGTTATCCGATTATGAAAGCAATGCTGAAATAACCGATAGAGTGTTGAGTTGGTTGAGTAGTCGCTAGTTGCAATTCCAGCTGGGGATACGGGCTTAGTCGGATGAATAAGAGGTGTAGAGATTCGATTCATGGAAACGCGTAAACTACATTTTATCAATTCTCGTCAGCATTCTATTTCTGCGTATCTGGATTTGCCCATTGGTGGTTTTCCCGATGCGTATGCAATATATTCCCCTTGCTTTACATGCACAAAAAATCTCAAATGTATTAGCTCAATTGCCAGGGCACTGACAGCGCAAAATCTGGCCGTATTACGATTTGATTTTACAGGATTGGGTGAAAGCAGCGGTGATTTTATCGATACGAGCTTTACGACAAATGTGCAGGATATCGTTGACGCAGCAAGGTTTCTAACAGCGGAATACTCAGAGCCGCAGCTTTTAATTGGGCATTCGCTGGGCGGGACGGCATCGATTGCCGCTGCCAATGATATTCCCTCAGTTAAAGCCATAGCAACCATCGCAGCCCCATCATCTCCAGCGCATCTATTACGGCACTTTTCCAGGTTCGAGGCCGAGATAGAGGCAAAAGGTTATGCCGAGGTAAAAATTGGAGGGCAGAGTTACCCGATATCGAAACAACTCGTTTCAGACCTTGCAATGGCGGATATAGATGACGTTTTTGCGTCTCTATCATGTGCATTGTTGATTATGCACGCTCAAGGTGACGAGACCGTAGGAATCGAAAATGCGGGAAAGCTATTTGAAAAGGCGCGCCATCCAAAGAGTTTTATATCTCTGGATAAGTCCGATCATTTATTAATGACCGGGAACAGTGCCCACTATGTAGGTCAAATGATAGCATCTTGGTCCGGGGCTTATTTAATTACGTCATAATGGCGTTGAGAACACGGCGACCTGGCGAAGTCGATTCAAGTATCTAAGCTTCAATAAGTTATAACCAGATGCTGAATATATTCCTTAATTTAAAATTCATTCTGTGATTTATTCTGACCAGGCACTCGTGATTCCACTGAGTTGAGATCTCCGAAAGTATTTTGAAGGCTTGTAACGATTTTATTAATAAATAGTGAACCCTTTTTTCAGCAAGCTGTCTATTCCCACAACCGGAATGAGTACTCAAAAAGGGAGATATCAGGCCGGGTTTTATAGAGCTTCTTATCATATCGGTGTGTGGCATCGCGTGATAACAGTTTAAATAAAAATCGTCATTCAGTGTCATGCTCTCTACTAAAGAAATATAGAGAGGATAGTCATGGAACACTGATTCAGCCAACGCAAAAACCTGAGGTTCAAGGTTGTAATGTATCGTCACGGTATGCCTATAGATGCGTGTGATACAAAAAATATAAGTGCAGGGGGGGATATAAGTGCAGGGGGGCTGGAAACTGATTCAAGTCAATTTATCATCAATACGATATTTCATGTTGAGTTTTATTTTGACAGGCAAGATGAACAGTTGAGGTATCGAGTGCCCGTAATGGTGGTTCATAAAAATGAATCGGGCATTGGGGTCATTTGTGATACCTCAGACCTCAGTATTTATCATGGAATGCAACAATTACTTCATGAACGCCTGAGGAGTGATTACGCTGGGGTTGATGATCAACAAAAAATCCTGAAAATAATTTAAAAACAGTATCTAGGTACTTAATTATTAAGTGCTGAATTAACTTTGCGGCAGATTTGGCTTGGCTCCTGGAGATGGGTGCAGGATTAGCTCGACAGAAACGGGGCCTGATTAAAATCTATCGTTTCTCTGCCGATAGCCTATAAGAAATGTCAGAAAAATCGGTCATTTGTCATAGAATAGACTTATATTAAAACGAATATATAATTTTCAGAAGAGCAATTTCCTGTAGCGATTATGTTTGATGTCAATGAAAACGAAGCGCTTTATCAGCGTCTTGAAGAACGCGTGGGGCGGGTGCACCTGAAGCAGAGGCTAGGGATAGAAATTGATCATGAAGGTCGAAGAGTGTTTGGTCAGGGAAGGAACTTTTTTCACATCGAAAACTGGGTTGAGTCTCACGCGTTAATTAAAACGGTTTTGCAGATGTTGTTGCTGCATAAACTTGGCCAGAAAAATGCCAGAAAAATATGCGTAAAATCCAATGATTTTCAATTCCAACATCTTCCTTCTGTTTTTGACGGTTATACCTTGCTGCATATCACTGATTTGCACCTTGATATGGCCCGGGATATGCCAGATGTTTTAATTGATACTATAAAAGATCTGGAATATGACATCTGTGTGTTAACAGGTGATTTTAGAGCGAATACCTATGGTCCTTATCAGGCCGCACTGGATGGATTGAGGACCGTACGGCCGCATATCAAAGGTGATATATTCGCAGTACTGGGAAACCACGATACGATCAAGATGGTGCCTGAAATCGAGGATATGGGTATCAGAATGTTGCTAAACGAGTATGTCCGGATTGAGCAAGGGGGGGAGGCTATATACCTGTCCGGTATTGATGACCCGCATTATTACCGGGCAGATAATTTTGAAAAGGCATCTGAAGATATTCCTCAAGACGCCGTATCAATTTTGCTCGCCCATTCTCCTGAGGTATATAAACATGCGGCGCATGCCGATTTCAATGTGATGCTTTCCGGCCACACGCATGGTGGGCAACTTTGTTTGCCTGGTGGAATCCCGGTTATGGTGAACGCAAGATGTCCGCGCCGTTATTGTATTGGCAGTTGGAAATATCATCAGATTCAGGGATATACATCAGTAGGTTCGGGTTCCTGTGTTGTTGATGTGCGCCTGAATTGTCCACCCGAAGTTACGCTGCACCGACTAAGAAAAATATAAGTGCCGTTACCTTACAATTAATTTCGCTGTCAGTCCCCGGGGAATTACTGTCTTACAGGCATCGAGACGCCGCCGCGACGGGGATCACCAAATCCGGAGAATTGCTTGCCTCGTTTTACAGCTGCATGTGTTCCTCCGAAGTAAAGATTTTTTTCTTGCCAAAGTTTAAATTCAGGGAATTGATTAAAAAAGTTTCCCAAAAGTTTTTCGTTAAATCCATGTTCGATGTTTAGCAAGTCATTTTCAAAATGTATCCTTGGTGCTTCAATAGCATCTTTGATCGACATTTTGTGGTCTATTAAATTAACGATTACCTGAAGGATTGCCGTTCGTATTCTATTGGAACCGCCGGAGCCTAGCGCAATCCATTTGTCCTGGTTGTCGAATACCAGACTTGGTGACATCATTGAGGTCATTCGCTGGTTTTCAGTCCAGAATTGGAAGCCGTGAGGATTCAAGTCTTCTTCGCCTAACATATTGTTTAGCATTATCCCGCTATCAGGAATTAAATGACCGCATCCTTCGCCGTTACTCATCGACATACACGCAATATTGCCTCTGCGATCGATGACGTTAATATGGCTTGTTCCGCGAAGTGCTTGACTGACCCTGAGTATTTTCCTTCGATACAGGTCGACATAGTCTGGATCTAGCAGTTTATTGATATCTGGATGGTGATCCTCTTTAAGGTGGGTGTCAAGACGTGCTTTATTGGTTAACTCCATTACTCTGGAGAGTATCGTCAGATGCTCCACGCCTCCGAAATCAAGATATTCCATATCAATTTTTTCAAGCAAGTTGAGCGCAAAAGCAATGAGAATACCGCCTGATGAAGGTGGTGGGTTCGTATATATTTCAACATTTTTGTAATTAAAAGATAGAGATTTTCTTTTTTGTACTTTATACGTGCGTAAATCATCCAGCGTTAGGTGCCCTCTATTCTCTGAACAAAAATCGCTGATTTCTTGTGCCAGTTCTCCTGAATAAAATAACGCTTCTCCTTTTCTTGCCAATGCTTCAAGGGTATTGGCTAGTAATGGCAGCTTTAGTTTTTCTCCATTAGTAACCAGAGAATTGTAGTTAAGGTGACTTTTAAAAATGTTGAATGACTCTGGAGTGGATGAATAAATCGCAGATACAACCTCGAAAATATATGCCTGAAATGAATTAATGACTACTCCGTTTTTGGCCAGGTCAATCGCAGGTTGCATTACCTCTGTGATTGGCATGCTGCACAACTCTTTATGAATTAAAAATAACCCTTTTACGGTTCCTGGTGTCGCGATTGAACCAGGTCCAATATGAAAAGTTTGTTGAGTACCGCCGAAATCTGCTGTTATAGGATAAAACGATATATCTTCGTGAGGTTTTTTTCTTAACGGTGTTTGAACAAAAAAATCGTAAATCGTATTGTCACCGCTCTCGGTGTGTGCCAGTAAAAAACCTCCACCGCCCAGTGATGCCAGAACCGGTTCTGCCACGCAGGCGCAGAAATGTGCTGCCACGATTGCATCAAATGCATTTCCACCTTCAAGCAGAATTTGTTCAGCTGCATTCGCCGTTTCCCGGTGGCCAGCCGATACGACACCTAGTTGGTTAGTAGACATGATTTTATATATATCTGGGTAGAGATTTGTTAGATATATTCCATCAGATTGTGCCTTGTTTACCAAATTTTAGTGCATGGATTCCAGATTTCGCGAATATAAGGTGAAAAATCAGGTGTTTTGCGCACATTTATACTATTAAGCCCTAGTGTTTTTACGATCTTTAGGTTATATTTGGCCGCTATACGGTTTGAAATCGTATAGGGGGGGGAACAATAATAATTAAAACTCCGTTGTTCAAGAGACTTGTATACAATTTATACATGACATCAATATTAGGGAACCCTGAAAATATTGCATTTCTTAAGGTGAATAACCAAACTCACTCATTATTTTTCTGTAATATTAATGCGGGTGCCCGCTAAGTAATCGAGGTAGAAGTAATGGCAACAGGTACAGTGAAGTGGTTTAACGACTCTAAAGGCTTTGGCTTCATTTCGCCAAGTGAGGGTGGAGACGACGTATTCGTACATTATTCGGTCATCTCCGGTGACGGTTTTAAGACGCTTAGCGAAGGCCAGACTGTAAATTTTGAAGCTGAGAAAGGTCCCAAGGGTCTTCAGGCAACTCAAGTATCAACTCAGGAATAGAACCCGGTTTCTAATCTTGAGTAGTCCCGCCAGCGTTAGTGCGGGATTACAGCAAAATATCAAAATTGCAATATTACATGTGCTGGCTGTGCATCTGTAGAGCTAGCTTTTTGTGATTTTATAGATATTGGTGGTAACACTTTTATTAAAGTGCTACCACCAATCAGGCTGCGGTTTGCTGAAAAAAGTGTATCGACCAATCGATTGATTGCAGGTAAATATTCTGCAATCTCTCTGGCTTGATATCCATTTCAGTCGTTTTCGACCAGTCCCCACGTTCATAAGCAATTACGCAATTTAATACCCTACCCAATTTCCCTTGCTGGTTTAAAAGCGCGTTATTGATTTCCTCAGTAAACGGTAGTTCAGCAAGCAAGTCGGCCATGTTTCGGTCCATTAGTGCGTCCAGACTGGAAAGTAATCCCACTGTTGAGGCGCTATCCTTGTCTTGAAAACCGAGTTCAGACGCGATCAGTTCACACATTCTGGCTCGCATTAGCGCGATATTGAGAAGTTCGTCTGGCTTGTCGTCAAGGTTTGATATCGCTAACAAAGTCGCCAGCTGTTTTATTGTTTTTAATCCCATATAAACCAAAGCCTGATGTATCGATTCGACCTTTTTGGGTAATCCATAAAACGCAGAGTTAATAGATTTAAGAATTTTAAAACTTAACGAGACATCCTGGGTAATGATCGATTCAAGTTCAGATACATTGACATCGGACTGTTGTAACAGGCCTAATAGCTTCATGGTAGCAACGCGGTTGGGTTGCAGACTTTGGCTTTCTATAATGCCCGGTTCGCAGAGAAAGAATCCCTGAAAAAAATCAAAGCCGTTGTCATGACAAAATTCTACATCAGTTTGTGTTTCAACCTTTTCTGCAATCACGCTAATTTTAAACAGCTCAAGCTTCTTGAGCATTTCAATAATGGTATCGCGGGAGTGAACCGTTAAGTCTATTTTCACGTAGTCAACGTGGCTTAGTAGCGATTCCGTTGCATGGGAATAAATGAAATCATCTATCGCAATCTTGTAACCGCGATCGCTTAGTTTAACAATGCCGTCAATTATATCCGGTGACATCTCATCGTCGGCGTAAATCTCTAGCACCAGTTTGTCATTCGAAAAAGGTAAAGGTATCTTTCCCAGGATGTAATCTTCAGAGATGTTGATGAAGGCCTTTTTGTTACCGACAATTTTTTCCAGTCCAATATCCACAAATGCATATAACAATACCCTTGAAGTGGCCTGGTTTTCGTCGATGACCGCATCACCGGCCTCAAATCCATGCTCTCTATAAAGGATTTCGTACGCAAAAACTTCGTGGTTGTGGTCAAAAATAGGTTGTCGGGATAAATAGCGGTTATTCATAAATACCAAATATCAACAAAGAGTTATAAATTATTAATTCGATAGTGACTGATTAGATAGGTTATCGGCTGCCGGTATCCATTTCTTAAGCAAAAATCGCTGGCCATCGAGCATAAAAAAGGTGCGTTGCTTTCATACGCCATCAGTAGTCTACTAGCCTGATTCAAACAAATAAGGATAATGGCTGGTTAGTTTATGGTAGAATCCACGCCAATATTCGAAATCAGTCATATCCATTTTTGTCGATGATGAAAATACCAGAATTATTGGCTCCAGCCGGTACACTACCTAATCTTCGTTATGCAATCGCCTATGGTGCAGACGCCGTATATGCAGGTATTCCCCGTTATAGTCTACGTGTGAGAAATAATGATTTTCACCAGCTCGATATCCTTTCGCAGGGAATAGAGGAGGCGCACGCAAACCAGAAGAAATTTTTTCTGGCTGCAAATCTGTTACCTCACAATCGCAAGGTAGATACATTTCTGGCTGATCTGGCTGAGGTTGTCGAACTTAATCCGGATGCACTGATTATGGCTGATCCAGGTCTTATCATGCTGGTTAGGGAAAAATGGCCGGACCTGATAATACATCTTTCTGTGCAGGCGAATACCATGAATTATGCCAGTGTTAAATTCTGGCAGTCACAGGGTATACGCAGAATCATCCTTTCTCGAGAGCTTTCATTGGATGAAGTTCAGGAAATTCGTCAACAATGTCCGGACATTGAGCTGGAGGTGTTTGTTCATGGTGCGCTCTGTATTGCCTATTCCGGAAGATGCCTGTTGTCAGGATATTTTAATCATCGAGATGCAAATCAGGGAAGCTGTACCAATTCGTGCCGATGGAAATACAAGGTTCATGGTAATAGCGAAGATGATTCGGGGGATGTTCGTCAATGCAGTGACAGCGAGGTGTCTTTACTAGAAGAAGTTGAAAGACCGGGTGAGTTTATGCCAATTGAGGAAGATGAACACGGTACTTATATTATGAACTCCAAAGATCTGCGTGCGGTTCAGCATGTTTCCCGGCTTATCAATATTGGAGTAGACAGTCTCAAAATAGAAGGACGCACCAAGAACTATTATTATGTGGCCCGTGTTACCCAATCTTATCGGCACGCGATTGATGATGCTGTGGCAGAAAAACCGTTTAACGCCTCGTTGCTAAACCAGCTGGATAAGGTTGCGAACAGAGGGTACACCGAAGGATTTTATGTTCGCAACAATACCCGGGACTATCAAAACTATGTTGATGGTTCGTCGACGAGTAATTCCCAGCGATTCGTGGGTGAGTTAGTTGATTTTGATCCTGAATCAGGATTGGCTGAGGTTAATGTTAAAAACAAATTTGCGATTGGTGACCAACTGGAACTCGTTTTGCCCAGTGGAAATAAAACCTTTAAGTTACAGGCAATGCAAACTATGAAAGGTGAACCCCTTGACGTGGTGCCCGGTAGTGGCTACCGGGTAAAAATTCCTTACGATCAACCTGAATTTAAGTATGGTTTGCTAGCCCGTTATCTGGACGGGTGATTAGGTAAAAATTCTGGGGGAACTCTGATTAATTCGTCATTCCCGCGAAGGCGGCAATCCAGGAATATCAAAAATCATTGATTGCCGCCTTCGCGGGAATGAAATTTGTAGGAATAATCAAGATTTCGTTAGCCTGTAAACGCTTCTTCAGACGCCAAATAAGCAAGTTCTTCCTGAGTGCTGTCTCTTCCCAGCAGCCTGTTTCGATGGGGGAATCTGCCAAAGCGTTTAACAATATCCCGATGATGAATCGCGTAGCGCGCGTTATCCAGGCCTGCATTCATATGCAGTGTCACAGACAATTCCTGGTCCTCAATGTTTTCGCTATGCATAAGAGGCATATACAAAAAAGAACGGTTCCAGCCTGTTAATGCGTTGTCGAAATGCTTTGAGATCGCGGCTTTTACAATCGTGCATGCCTGTTGATCACATTGGTATGCTTGCTTCGACTGTCGAAACATATTTCGTGAGAACTGGTCAAGTATAATAACTAGCGCCAGCGTACTAAAGGGCTCGGTAAGCCACTCATCCAGCATGTCCTTGCGGGCTTTCTGGTAAATATTTGAAAAACGCGCCTTAATGGTATTATCCAGGGTATCGGATGCCTTAAACCAGTTTTGACTGGTCTCTGCCGAAAACCAGAATTCCAGAATGTCTTCTGCTGTTGCGATAGATGTTTCCATTGTAAATGACCGTGAAAGAGTTAAAATGCTTTTTATTTTCTCTGCCATTATACACTGCAGAAATCTTTGCATTTGGTTTATAACCGATTAGTATAGTATATACATAAACAGCGGCGTATCATAACGCGAGTCTGTTTTGCTACTTTATTGGAACTAAAAACATGTATTTTGATTTATGCATTCGGGTGGCAGAATGATCGAAAAAATAGTTTCGGGTGGTCAAACTGGTGTAGACAGGGCGGCATTGGATGCAGCCATTCAACAAGGAGTTCCCATAGGTGGTTGGTGCCCGGAAGGGAGGTTGGCAGATGATGGGCCAATTGATAACCGCTATCCGTTGCAAGAAGTCGCGGATACCGATCACACCGTCAGAACGGAGTTTAATGTCAGGGATTCTGATGGCTCATTAATGATTTACCGGGATAAATTGCATGGCGGCACCGCCTACGCGCTGGAAATGGCCAAGCGAATGGCTAAACCAGTGATGGCAGTTAACCTGGATGATTCCCCTGACCCGAAAGAGCTCATTAAATGGATCAAGCAAAATGAGCTGAAAACTTTACACATCGGTGGACAAAGAGAAGACACAAGTCCCGGCATTTACGGAATTTCGTTAGCTTTGATTACGCAGATTATTGAAGGTGCTAGATAGGCGCTATTGTGATGCCGGTGTGGTGGTTGGGGCAGTGATAGACCGGATAATAGCGAGCAGTTAAGCTAAAAGTCGTAAACAACTATTCTGGATATATTGGGTTTGATATAAGTTTCAACCAACGTCACATGCCGGGGATCATCCAAATATCTCTGCATTTCCTGTTTATTATTAAATTGCATAGCTATTCCCAAAGAAAAACTGTCATCAACGATTGTCCTGTTGCTGGTTATCGACCTGCCAACCCGTATTGCCTTGATTTCGTCAATCTCGGCAAGCTTGGTGGTTTCATCAATGATTTGGTTATAAATGTCAGGTTCCGCGTCAGATTTTAGCCACAACAATACGATATGGTGAATAGTATCGTTGGCGTTTGAGTGGTTGGGTAAGGCGCAGCCAGTTATAGATTGGCTGAAAACAAGGGTTAACAGAAAAAGATATGATGGAAATTTCATGGTTCGAGTATAGGAATTTTGGACAAAGACCGCTACCATTTTGCACAATATCTGGAAATCGGAAAATCTAACATGATTGAATTGTTAACCTGCTGGAATTGCGGCGGTGTTATTAGCGATGAATGCTTGCCATTTGATCGGTTAGCTATCTGTGGGACTTGTCAGAAGGAGTTGCACGTTTGTCGAATGTGTCAGTTTTATAATCCCGGTATTAGTGATCATTGCGATGAGCCACTGGCCGGTCAGGTCAGGGTTGAGGACCGGGCAAACTTTTGTGACTATTTTAGTGTTGCCAGGGGAGTTTATAATCAAAAAGACAGGCAGGCTGCAGATGCCTCTAAAAAATCGCTTGCCGAACTGTTCGGAGACAATGATGGTGCCAAAAATATTGGTTTAAACGGGAGGGAACAAAATGTAAAGTCTGGTTCTGGTATATCTTCCGAATTAGAGGATCTTTTCAAAAAATGATGTTCGGTAACCAGTCGTAATGAATTCAGGCACGCATCCATGGTCATAAGCTTTAGTGAGTTAACTGCTAATCAGGCCTGTTTTTCGTTGGTACAAGCCGTAGTACCAAGACCCATAGCATGGGTGCTCACCAGAAATACGGATAATCAGTATAATCTGGCGCCATTCTCTTTTTTTAACGTAGTGTGCTCAGATTCAGCGACTGTAATGATATCTACGGGAAGAAGCCGGGTGGGGAGCTTAAAGATACCAGGATGAATATTGAACAGTTTAAAGAATTTGTAATCCATGTTGCGCATCGGGAACTGCTGGGGAGACTAAACGCCAGTGCAGCGACACTGAAACCGGAGGTCTCCGAGGTTAACCTGTTTGAACTGCCTCTTGCCGAATTTCCGGATTCGCCTTTGCCAGGATTGGAAGACTGTCGCATTGCAATGCATTGTGTACGGGATCAAATCATTGCGCTGGGAAAAATTCCGCAATCGATGATTTTGGGGTGAATAGAATCCATACAACGGGAAGATTCCGTAAGTGGCGAGGATGAAAAAGGCCGATTGAAGATGGATATTGAGAAACTGGATCCGCTTGCCAGGTTAGGATCTACGGCATACACGGCGTGCGGAGAAATTATCAACCTTAAATGACCACTGTAATGAAAAATCAGGACACAATATTTCAACATCCGCTGGCGGAAATCGTTGATTTCAAGTTTGATGAATCGGTTGTTGATGTCTTTCCAGATATGATCAATCGCTCGGTGCCGGGTTACAGTACGGTCGTTAATATGATCGGAATAATAGTACAGCGATTTGTCCAGCCAAATAGTAATATATATGATCTGGGTTGTTCTCTAGGGGCGGCTTCGCTATCGATTCGAAATCGGTTGAGTGAAGAAAATCATTGCCGAATTATTGCGGTAGATAACGCACCCGCCATGCTTGAACAGTGTAAGAAACATGTTGCAATCGACGGTTCTAGCATTGAAGTGGAAACCTGTCTTGCTGATATTACAGAAGTTGATATTCAACATGCATCGGTGGTCGTGTTAAATCTGACATTACAGTTTGTACCACCTGATAAACGGTTGGATCTGATCGAATCCATTTATAATGGCTTATTGCCGGGTGGTTGCGTAATTCTGACGGAAAAAACGGATTCCTCTGATTCGATGCAAGGGAAGTTTCATGCCGATTTGCACTATGCCTTTAAAAAGGCCAACGGCTATAGTGATATGGAAATCAGTCAAAAACGAACAGCGCTTGAGAATGTGTTAATTCCGGAAACAATGGAAGAACACGTCAATCGATTAAGCTCGACTGGATTCAGTTCCGTTATTCCCTGGTTTCAATGTTTTAACTTCACATCGATTGCTGCAATAAAGTGATAGATTATTCTGCGTTATTCAAAAGCTTGTCCGGGACACCATTAGAAAGATGGTCTGACGTGCTTCAGGATCAGGTTAAGACTGCGTTTTCCTGTGGGCATGGCGATTGGCCCAAATGGCAAAATCTGGCATCTAGCCTACCGGTGATTAAACCCTCGGCAATTGATTTAAATACTTCATGTATCCAGATAGGACGTAGTGGGGACTGCGACACAGACACCTTGCGTGAGCTAGAAAGTATATTAAAACTTTACCACCCATGGCGAAAAGGACCATTTTCATTGTTCGGCATACATATAGATGCCGAATGGCGCTCCGATCTTAAATGGAACCGATTGAAATATGAAATCGGCGATTTGACCGGGAAGTGTATTCTGGATGCAGGTTGCAGTAACGGATACCATGCGTTACATATGTACGGTAGCGGTGCTTCTCTTGTTGTTGGCATCGACCCCACACTTTTGTACGTCTATCAGTTTTACGCATTGAAACACTTTTTGGGTGAAATTCCGATCCACGTGCTACCTCTAGGGGTGGAGTCCTTGCCTGAAAAACTCAATGCATTCGATGTCGTGTTTTCGATGGGCGTTTTCTACCATCGTCGTTCACCAATCGATCATATACTGGAGTTAAAACATTGCTTACATTCTGGCGGAGAGTTGGTGCTGGAGACGTTAGTCATTGATGGCGAAAATGGTGATGTGCTGTTGCCCGAGGGCAGATACGCGAAAATGAGAAACGTCTGGTTTATTCCAAGTTGTAAAACACTGTTATCGTGGTTGAAGCGTTGTGGATTCCGAGACTCCAGGATTATTGATGTATCGGATACCACTGTCGAAGAACAACGTAGCACGGACTGGATGACCTTTGAGTCATTGCAGGATTTTTTGTCTGAGGGAGACTCCAGCCGGACGATAGAAGGGTATCCGGCACCAAAAAGGGCAATACTGATGGCTAGGGTATAGCCGGATATGACTATTCGGCTGTTTGTTCGGTTTGGTTTTCAAGCAAGGATTTCAGATTGCCAAGTCCGCTTTCATAATCCTTTCCAACCCAGTCAGCAATCATCAGTCCAAAATAACGCGCAACAATGTTGTAACCGAATCGGGTATCAAATCCCCATATGACCTTGCACCCATTCTCTACGGGCTGAATATGAAAAAATGAGTTCGCATTGGCTTCGTCATCAAATGTTAGTGCAATGGTGATATGGCGGTCTTTTTCGCTGGAGATGATTTCCTGGGTACCCGATCCTACCTCCGGATTATCACTGCGCCAGGACAACCTGGCACCAGTGCCATGTGAAGGGCCCTCAAACCTGTACTGAATATTGGGATCGCGCCGGGCCCAGGGAGACCAGCTGTTAAATGTGCTCAGATCAATTAATGTATTATAAATTGTTGCAGCGGGGCGCTGGATAGTAATACTTCTTTCAAGTTGGACGCTTTCAGGCAATGCCAGACCCATCAATACCAGGATGGCTAAAATGATTAATCCATAGGCTGCAATTTTCTTAACAATACGCATTCGCAAACTAAACCGTAACGAATTTGCCGATCCAGAAAATCGGCGCTCCTAAACTGATAATGATACAAAATAATCTGGAAATTTAGAAGCTTAGCTTTGGCCAACATTTTGTGAATACCCTCATTGGCTGGCGTTCTCTTCTAATGTATTATTTAAAGCAGGGTAATTGATTAGCTGTTAGTCCGAGTCCATCGAAAGGGAGGTAGTCATGTCTCACAAACTTTATGAAATCGATGAATTGATAGAAAGTATCAAGCAGATTAGAGATGAAGTAAACCTGCAAATGCACCTGGCGAAGGCCGAATTACGGGAGGAATGGGACAAAACCGAGGAGGAATATGAACGCCTCAAAAGCAAGGCGTCTGCTATACAAAATGAGGTCAGTGAAACTTCCCGGGATGTTATTGTGGCCACGAAAAAGTTAGGCGATGAAGTAAAGAATGGCTATGACCGCATACGTAAGCAATTGTAGGCATAGTTGAGCCAAAAGCAGGCCAGCTAATTAATGGCAGGCTCTTTTAGTGTTATCGCTATAACAGTGATAGAATGAACAGCTAAATACAGATTTTGGGATGAAACGTATCTGATGAATGAATTAATAAAAATAGTGCTGTATATTGGTGGTGCGCTAGCTGCTATATATCTATTAACCACGTTGTCTGCTGGAGACGATTTAACCGGCAATGAAATTGTAATTTTGGCGATATTTTTAGTGGTAATCCTGCCGGTTGTCGTTATATTGGGGGTGGCCAAAAAAGAGCGGGGCCAGCAAACTAACGATTCCAAGTCCTAATTATTTAACGGGTTCACTCGAGTGAAGTGCAGCTCTCAGTAGAACTGGAACAGGCTCAAGTTGGTATCGGTAGTGTTCATGCGTTACATCAACTATTCTAACAGCACCAGAACCTGGTTATGCCTGAATGAACAGAATAGATTTATACAATCCTGAACCATAGGAATTAAATGATGGTAGATCAAAGTAGTAACACATTCGATTTTTCAATCGCATATTATTCGGGTAATCGCGCAACGGGATCACTGGCGATCATTGACAACAAAGATGGTCAGATCGACGTACAGCAATTGCCAACTGCTGAAGAATCCGGCCTGGATAAGGCGTTGAAACCTGTTTTCGTTGGGCTAACCGAAAATAGGGAGATTATTATACTGAATCCAAAGAGCAAGAAGATCAGTGTTCAGCCTGATTTTCCCGCAGACGCTTTTGCGGCACATATTTATTCCGATCCTTACTCCAATCGTGATTATTTTATGAATGATGGTGATAAAGAGTCGGGCAATGACCATTTGAACTGCGGCGATAAAGGCTCATCCGTGACCGTAATAGAAAATACTTCCAGTTCTGCTGTTAAATTTCTGAAAACAATTTGTGTTGGCCGTGGACATCATCAGGCGACATTTACCGGGCCATCCGATAATGCGCCGGACGTCCCTTTACGGGCATACATCAGCAATCTGAAGGATGGAACGCTGTCCGTTATTGGAAATGATCCCGAGGATGCCGATACGTATCTTAATGTAATCGATACTATTAGCCTGTGCGAGCCTGATAAAGAGGAATCAGGGGGAGCAGGTATCCCAAATAATGCCTTTCCTCATGGTTTGGCATACTCCCCGTACTCCGGAAAGGTTTACAACCTGAACAATGGATATGGTACCGTTGTTATCATTGACCCCGTCACCAACCAAATTGAATCCCGGCTGGAATTTAAAGGTCATAGCAATTTATTCGTTACTCCTGATGGTCGCTATATCATAGGACGGGGAGCAGACCGCAAGTCAGATAACGAGCACGTTATTGCAAAACTAACGGTGCTTGATCTATCTACAAACACCATTGCATCCAGTCTGGACCTGCTAGATATCTATATCAGCAAGTATTACTTTAATGATGAAGGAACGAAACTGTTTCTTACTACCAGTTCATCAGGCTCGCCGGAACAGCAAAAAAATCTGAAAACAGATGCACTCCTGGTGTTTGATTTGTCTTCTTTGCCGCAACTAGCACTTACCGTCGAAGTGCGATTGGGCTCATCTTCCGGGTCTCTGGTTTTTCGTAGTAGTAATAATCAGAACCTTGTTTTTTCATCGAATTCAGCTGAAGGCGTATTGGCTGTTCTTAATGAAAACCATGCAATCGTTGAGAAGATTAAGGTTAATGAAGGGACTTCACATTCTCGAGCGTGGTAGTTGCGAATAAGTAAGATTAGAAACGTAAAGAAAAAACAGGCAGAGACTGCTGCCTGTTTTTCTTGTTCTACAGTCTATTTCATCATCATCATTAATTTTTCTTTATCACCCCTGCTGGGTTTGTGATTGAGGTTCATTACAATTTCAGCCAGATTTCTTTCACTGTCTGACGCATGGTCATCTTCGACAATTTGACGAAGCTTCTGACGATCTGCAGATGATACATGATGTTCAAGATTAATCATCGCATTCGCTATGGTACGTTCATGTGCAGAGGAAGCGCTATCACCAGCAATTTTACGCAATTTGTCTTTTTCTGAATCGCTCGGGTAGTGGTTCAGGTGAGACATGATTTTCGCCATATTCTGTATCGCATGGCTATTGCCATGGTGGTGGTCTGACCCTGCGAATGCAGTTGGAATTACAAATAGCAGCATAGGCAAAAGAACAGCTAGCCTGGTTAGTGTCAGTTTCATTCTACACCTCCTTTATCTCTGGATTTCAGTAACTGGGCACAGCGTATATCAGTATTGTACTACAAGTGTAAGCGAACCGTTATAAATCAATATCCTTGCTTGAGTTCATCGCACGTTAATTACATATGTAAAAGATAGGGTTATCAGTCTGCGATGGATATTGATTTAGAGGTCATTTAATAGCAAAAGTTTTGCAATGACTTGATAGGATAATTGTGAAGTTTGGTTAACTCGATGATTCATAGATGAAATTGCACATTCAATATTTTTAAAGATAGATTTTAGCAGGGACGACCGATGATTATAACGTAACCACATGAAAAATGGGGCGATTATGTATGCTCTTAAATTCGACTCAATCAACCTGGAATTAAAGGTGCCCTCTCACCTTGTAGAGAGTAGATTCAGACTAGGATTTAGCCACGCGCTGGAAGGCGGGCAACTCAACAAGATTGAACAGTTTAAACTGTCATTTAATGCCCGAAACCACCGGCTATGCCGGTAGTAGGTGACCTCCGGGAAGGTTACAGGGTGGGTAAATTGTATTTACGTGAAGTTAGACGAAGACAGGGATTTTTCAGCTTTCCGTTACAAGGAAAACTGAAAATCACTGCGAGAGGTTAGAAATAGTTTTTAGTTTCACACCGATATACATTCTAAAATGCGGTCGGCGTCACATTAATTCTTACCCTGAGCTGTTTGCCAGGATGATTATTTAGTGTTGTAACAAAGGTTTCACCGTTGTAAGAATACGTTACGCGATAGCCAGAAATCCTTTCTTCTTTAACATAATGATGGGATGTTTTGCAGTGACTGTGACGATGTCTATCATTGAATTGATCGTGATTGCCATCATGTGCGATTGATGAGCCAATTAAGGTTCCGGCAAGTGTCATAGCGTCTTTGCCTTTACCTTTTCCAAACTGGCTGCCTATGATTCCTCCGAGAATACCACCCACAATCAGGTCGCCTGTTTTGTTCACTCGCCGATGCTGAAAATCACGATCATCCGACAAACAGTCCTGACTAGGTACTGAAACTCGCTCAGTAGTATAGATGGGTTTGGCATCAATGATTTCTGCTGTATCGTAGAAGCTGTTTTTGTTCTGGTTATAATAATGATTGCCTGCAAATGACTGACCGGTTGCAAGAAAACTGAACAGAATTAAAGTTGTCATGATCATTTTTTTCATCGTTTAATCTCCTTGTTTTTACTCTCGATACTAAAGCTAAACCGGGTGAGTACGGGATTTGTGCATAAATAGATTTTGACTAATCATAATATTAGTTAGCTGAATGGAGCCTGAACTAGATAAAAGAGGGAGAAAAGACTGAAGAAGATATAGAAAACGAATGTCTATTCATTATTGAAATACAACTTTGTAAGTCGAAATACCACGGGACTGAGAATGACAAGTGCAATCAGATTGGGTAATGCCATCAGGCCGTTTAAGACATCAGCCAGAAGCCAGATGACCGCCAGTTTACCCATTGCGCCAATGGGTAATGCGATTAGCCACAGAAGTCTGTAGTACAGAATGGATCTCACGCCAAACAGGTATTCTGCGCACCGTTCACCATAATAACTCCAACCCAGAATTGTGGTGAAGGCGAATATCACCAGGCTGAAGGTGACAATATGTCCTCCGATATTGGGGATACCTGTTTCAAAAGCCAGGGCAGAAAGGCTGGCACCGGTACTGCCATCCATCCATGCACCGGAAATGATTATAACCAGCGCGGTCATTGTGCACACAATTACCGTGTCGATAAATGTACCGAGCATGCCGATCATCCCTTGCTGGGTGGGTTGGCTGGTTTTGGCGGCAGCGTGCGCAATGGGTGCACTTCCCAATCCTGCTTCATTGGAAAAAATACCGCGCGCAACGCCAAACCGGATTGCCGCCCAGATCGTTGCCCCGGCAAATCCACCAGCCGCCGCACTACCTGTGAAGGCCTGGTTAATAATGGTCAAAAGCGCCCCGGGGACTTTGTCAATATTGAACAGGATGATGACCAGTGCACCAAGAATATATGCGATTGCCATGAGCGGTACCAGTTTGCTGGCAACGATTGCTATTCGATGGATGCCGCCCAGAATGACAGCGCCCGCAAGCACCATGATTAATAACCCGGTTAACCATGAAGGGATGTTAAAGGAGGCATTCACCGCATCGGCAACCGAATTTGCCTGGACCATATTGCCGATGCCAAAGCCAGCCGTCATACCAAAAAAAGAAAATAATGAACCCAGCCAGAGCCAGCGACGTCCCATTCCATTCTTTATGTAATACATAGGTCCGCCTACATAGTTGCCGTTTTCATCAGTTTCTCTGAAATGAACGGCCAGCACCGCCTCGCAATATTTGGTTGCCATGCCAAAGAGTGCGGTAACCCACATCCAGAAGATTGCACCGGGCCCTCCCAGCGTAATTGCTGTCGCTACGCCAGCGATATTGCCCGTTCCGATCGTCGCGGAAAGCGCGGTCATCAGGGCCTGATAGGGGGTTATTTCACCATCACCGGTAGCCTTTCTTCCCTGCCATAGCATTAGAAATCCCGGGATTAATTTACGCCAGGGTATAAACCTTAAGCCGACAGTCAGGTAAATACCGACAGCCACCAAAAGGATTAAGGTAAAGGGCCCCCAGATAAATGAGCTTGCTGAATTCAGGATGTCGGTAAAGATCTGCATATGCTTTTTTGCCTGGCTATCTATGGCACAATACTATATCAGGACAATCAGAGAGGATATAGCGGGGTAATTAATCATGCACGTAACTATTGTGGATGTTCATGTAAAAGAAGAGTTTATTGAAGACTTTATTGCCGCAACGAAAAAGAACCATGAGTCATCGGTTCTTGAGCAAGGGAATCGGCGTTTCGATATCATGCAACATAATCATGACACCTCTCATTTTGTATTATATGAGGCTTATATGACTGAGCACGATGCGCTTGACCATAAGCAAACCTCTCATTACCTAAATTGGAGAAAAACAGTTGAGCACTGGATGGCAAAACCGAGAAAAGGTGATGTGTTCACGGGACTTTTGCCAGCGACAAACTAGTATGCAAACATTTTCGATTGCTCGACTGCCCCGGATAAAGTTTGGTGTCAACAGTTTTTCCAAACTTATACCGATACTTATGGGCTATGGGAAGAACGTTCTGGTTGTCACTGGCGGACAGTCATTTGTCACCAGCGAGTACTGGGAAGAGTTGATCTCTGACTTTTCGAAAAAAGGTATCAACAAACAACATTGCCGAGTTGACGCAGAACCGTCGCCTGAACTTATAGACTCGATAGTTTCCAGATTTGTGAATCATTCAATTGATGTCGTAGTTGGCATTGGCGGGGGAAGCGTGCTGGATGCTGCCAAGGCCATTGCTGGTCTTTTGAAAACCGGGCACAGCGTGATGGATTATCTTGAGGGAGTAGGTCCTGAATTGACCTATAGTGGGCCCGCTGTACCGTTTATTGCAGTGCCTACAACCGCGGGTACTGGTAGCGAGGCCACAAAAAATGCAGTTTTAAGCAGGCAAGGAAAAGACGGATTCAAAAAATCATTCAGGGATGACAGCCTGGTGGCTGAATATGCGATTATTGATCCGGCGCTACTGAAAACATGCACGCCTAATATCATTGCAGCAAACTGCATGGATGCGTTAACCCAGCTGATCGAGTCATATGTGTCGATCAAATCCAATGCGTTGACAGATGCACTTGCGCTGGATGGAATCAGGGCTTGCAAGGATTCCCTTTTAAATTGGTATGAACAAGGCGAAGCAGCGCAGGGCAGTTACGAAAAAATGGCCTATGCGGCATTGTTATCCGGCATTTGCCTGGCGCAAACCGGGTTGGGGTCGGTTCACGGTCTGGCATCACCACTCGGGGCATTTTTTCCCATACCACACGGCGTTGTGTGTGGCATGTTATTGCCAGCGGCAACCGAGGTAAATATCAACGCGATATTTGAGCGTGAACCGGAAAACCCGGCGTTGGCAAAGTATGCTATTGTAGGCCAACATCTGTTAGATCAAGATGAGAATAGTACAAAGGGGACCCTGGAATCTTTAGTATCGTTGCTGCGTGACTGGTTAAGACAGCTAAACCTCGGAAAATTGTCCGCATACGATGTTAGAGAAAACGATCTCGATCATATTGTCACACATTCCAGAGGAAGTAGCATGAAAACAAATCCAATCGTGCTAAAAGATAGTGAAATTAAATCTATTTTACTGAGGTGTTTATAAATTCAAGAATGACAGTTTGCTTGATTAATATGGAGTAACTATGAATACAAGACTAATGATTTTGCCGTCAATTAAATATGATCAGGTCAGGTTGGTAAAAATTCCTGATGATATGGAGGCCAATGAAGCCTATCGATGCGCGACCTCTCTTATAGCCGGTATTCAGGAGGAGGCTGGCGAATATACCTGGGATGATATCGAACAGGAACTGGAAGACAATGGTTTTGAAACGGTTGAATTTATCCTGGGGCCAGGGCTCGCGTGAGAAAGGCTGCTCGAATAGAGGTTAGTACGATTATTCGATGAACGATCAGTAGCGTTCAATTAATTTGGTTCAGTTATACTGAAAGGCGACTTTCACAAGCTATATCCGCTTTACTGAAATTACTTTAATGCTGTCGTTAGAGTGATAGCGAGAGGAAGATAAGAATCTATTCATAGCCGACCTTATTTTAAAATCAAAACATGAACAACGAGGTCATTTTTGATTCAATTATTACCTGTCCAAAATGTTGCCATTAGGGGGTTCTGGGGACATCCCCGCGAAATGTCGCACAGAGCCCTGCAGCCCTGGTATTCATAGCCTCTTTGAAGTGCAAAACTTTATCCAGTCAAAAATTGGCTCGCTCTTTGATACGAAAGGGAATACCAGCGAGGGTGAAGTGCTGACGCCTGAAAAAGGCTGCAAGGAAAATGCAGTGATGTTTTTCTCGCTGCAACCGCTGGCCTTTCCGGCCTATGCAGACACGATCGGAAAACTGATTATCAATGACATCAAATCCTATGCGGCAAGCCAGCTCACCGCCGGTACTGCAACCCCGATGTATGTGATCCTTGATGAGTTCTCGATCTTTGCCGGCGACCAGGTGATTAATCTGATTAATCAGGGCCGCGAGGCCGGCATCCATGCGTTATTGTCCACGCAGTCATTGAGCGATCTGGAACAGGCGAAGGGCAAACCAGGTATTGAACAGCACCAATAACTACATCATCCAGCGTCAGAATAATCCTGGGGATGCGGAGATACTGAGTAGCGTTATCGGCACACAAAAGAGCGCGGATTATACGATCCAGATCGGACAGGGAGGATCAACCGGACTGGGTACGGTAAGACGAACCCATGAATACATGGTTCATCCCGACGAGCTGAAACGCCTCGGGATGGGGGAGGCGATCATCGTCAATAAACAGACCTTTGCTGTGAATAGTGTAATGGTCAGGCAATCGGCAGTTTATGGTGTTTACTGCCAGAAATGTGTGAAAAACGGCTCAAGAATGCCTCAAACCCATCGATAAATAAGATAATGCAATATACCAATAATTGGTATATACTTTCGTTATGACATGGACTGTTTATCTAACCAGAAAGGCGCATAAGCAACTGGCAAAGTTACCACAATCCGTCCAGGATTTAGCTGACCTTGCCGTAGCAGATCTGGAAGAGCAGGGCATTCATCCGCAAGGTTGGAACATCTTGAAAACAGATGATGATGAATACCGCTTGCGGTTGAACTATCGCTATCGAATGCGTTATCGCGTCACTGATGAACAGGTTTTAGAAATTGAAGTATTTTATGTCGGACACCGACGGGAGGCTTACCGATGAGCCAAGCATTAAAAATTCATCATGACCTGGGTGATATTGTTCTCAAACCCAGTGGAAAAGTAAATCAGGCACGTTTGAAAAAGATGATCCGTTCCACGTTGGATCAATATCTGGATGAGGATCGTGTATCTGCAAAGACTGTTCACGATGAAGCGAAACAGCGTCACGGCGACTACTATCGCACACCCGGATATTACTTGCGTCTGTATCGTCAACGTGCCGATCTAACCCAGGCTGAATTGGCGGACAAGACGGGTATCCGTCAGCATCATCTTTCCGAAATGGAAAACAATAAGCGTGTGCTAGGTAAAGTTAACGCGAAGAAGCTGGCAAAGGTGATTGATTGCGACTACCAGAAATTGTTGTAGTGTCTGAAACGCCGGTTATTTTACGCTATACGGGGTGTTTCCTGCCAGCAGAGTTCAAACGTTGGATTTTAAGGAGAAATAGGCATGGATTTCTTCTCTGGTTTTAAGTGGGCAGTACCAAAGGCGTTTTCTGACGCGGTTTCTCTGTGCCGCTTCGAGGAAGGCGATATTCTTTATGATACTGAACAGGCATATGATGATGATTGGGAAAAGGCCAGTAAATTCATAGCGTATTCTTTGCAGGTAAAATTTCCAACAAGAGTAAGTGGTGGAGCAGAAAAAGGTAGCGGTGCGTATTCTGGCGAACGTGAACACCGATTCTGGTGATCGTGAACACCCTGCCTG
>JBHHVB010000021.1:0-39151 GCA_046754065.1 Gammaproteobacteria bacterium | reverse complement strand
ATAGGTGTTCACGATCAGCCAGAATCAGTGTTCATGATGGGCCAGAATACGCAGTAAGCTAGATGCAATAATAATTGAATGCTGATTTAATATCCAGATCGAGATAAATAGATTTATTCTCTTAGCGTTCGCTTGATTGGTTTGGTCCGGGTAGTAGACCATGGGGACCAGGGATCCGTGATCTTGGCAGACCGAAGACTTGACGTAATGAGCTGGATACTTGATTTGATTTTGCGGGTTAATTCTGGAGAGATCGCTTCTTTTTCCTCGCTGTAACATGCTGACTGCAGTTCTTTGATGGTTGCCAACATGTTCTCGTCGACACCATGTTGTTTTTCCCATCGTTTTAAACCTTGTTCAATTGTTCGGGTACCGAATGCATCTAGTAATTCCTTAATTAGAGGATGCTGATAATCGTGCTGAGAGGTTCGAGTTTTTTCGCCACCTTTCCGTACATGTTTTTTTGCAGTGCGATTTCTACTGATAATGATTGTGCCTACCCATAGGATTGCAAAAAATAAAGTCAATATTTGCCAAGTATGAGAGCTCTCTGAAGAGGTTTGAACGCTTGCTGTGTTGTCTTGCCGTGGTTTATTAAAAACCGGTTGTTCCCGTACGGTTAACAGTGGAGACGTGATCTCAAGTGTTTGGCCAGTTAGTTGTGTAATGCCAATTTCACCAGTTTCAGGGTCAAAATAGGGAAGTTCGATATCAGGTAGCGTTATTTTGCCTTCAGTCAGCGGCAACAGATAGCCTTTGTAGGTGCTGGTCGTATTTATTACACCATTTATTTCTTCTGTTGTTTGTTGAATTGAATCTAGGTAATACTTTACCTGGTTGGGGAACGGCAAGTGTGGCAGCTCTTTGGGAATCAGCTTGCCGTTAACAGGAGCGGTCAGAGTAATATCGAAAGGTAGTGCTGCATTGACCTGGGTCATTGGCTTTATTGTGGTTTGACTCAGCATTGGTTTGCCAACCAGTATCATGTTCGGCACGGTTTTGGGTAAAGGTCTAACGGAGAAGCCCGTGTCATAAAATGGTAAGCGAATCTTTTGCCCAGTGTTTGTTTCAACCCAAACATCAGGGAAATATAGCGTGTAGGATTCGGTTAATGTTGGCGTAATCGCCCAGGCGATTCGTGTCACATTATAACTAATGCCATGTTTAATTTCTTTCCGGATTCGCTGGGGAAGTTTAGCGAGCTCCATTTGGGTCGGTTTTGCATCCAGTTTGCCGCCAAGTTTCGCGCTTGTCAGCTCAACGCGGTGATAAAGATCGAGATAAGCGATGACCTGCTCATGAATCCATACTGAGTCTTTAGTTAATCCTGTTTTTATAAAAACATCGGGGATCTTGTCAGCCGGTGTTTCCTGAACCTGGATAGTCAATGCGTTGCTTTCTGTATCGTTGATTTCAAAGGGAGGAATCAGGAATTCCCCGGCTTTTTTAGGAAATAATTCAATTGTTAGTGTGGATGAAGATCTGCCGCGATTCTTGTTAATATTAAATCGATTATTCACTCGTGGCGTGCCCAGCTCAAATGCATCACTGAGCAAGGTTAGGTCGATATTGGGATTAACGCCTTCCGCGCGCAGTCGTGTGTCGCTGTTTTCCAGTGTCAATGTCAGCGTTAGGTACTCATCTGAAAATAATGATTTTCTATCCACTTGCGCGGTTAGTGTCGCAGCCTGTATTTGCGGGCTCCATAAAAGACTTGCGAAAAGAGCTATAAATACTTTTGTTACCATGGCCGGTCCGATTTAATCAGTAGGTTTTTACCTTCCTGGATAGCCATTCGATGTCTCAGTACATTTTTTATATCTTCATTCACTGATCCAAGCTGGATTTGCGCAATCAAAGCTGTTTCAGATTTGTCCGATGCATCGAGTTGCCATTGTGTAAACAGCTTTTTGATTTTTGATGTCCGTTGAGTTGATGCTTCCCTGCTCGTTTCATCGCTACGGTCATCATCGTAGCCTTTGTTGTCAATGTTATCCTCGCTCGTGTTTATAGGCACCTTGCTCCGTTGATGCTTAATTGGTGCTTTATCTTTTGATGCCAATTTGAGGATTTGTTCAGTGACAATGTCCAGATTATAACTTGCCTGTTTATGGTGAGGCTGGAGTTTAAGTGCTTCGTTGTAGGAGCGAATGGCTTGTTTATAGAGCCCCATGCCGGCCAGCGTATTGCCAAGGTTATACGATGCCTTGGCGCGCTCTGCATCGGTTTTGGCCACTGAGTAGGCCCTTTCAAAAGCCTCTCCTGCGGTTTGCCATTTTTGCAATCGGTATGCAGAGACACCTCGCCCGATAAGCCCGTTAAAAGTGTCAATTGATTGATAAAGAGATTGCGCCTTTTGGTACTCCTTTTCCTTTAAAGCCTGGTATGCCTGGTTCTCCTGCCAAGGCGTTCCAGCAGAAGCAGGTTCTGAAGAAAATACTAAAGGGAACATGATGACTGCAGCGAGTGCAGCTTGCCTCGCAAGACCCGAATAAAGGAAAAGTGCAATGCAGACGCCGAGGAACCATGGAAATATTGTTGTCTCGTCCGTTGTGTCGATTTCCATTTCCGAGGTGGTTTTGACCAGTTGATCCAATCGGTTAAATACAGTGTCCCAGTCTCTGTCGTCGGGAGTGAGTGTTGTATAAATCCCACCGGTGATGGAGGCCAATTGTTTTAGGAAACCGCTTTGTAGTTTGGAGACAACAATATGACCTTCATGGTGGAGCAAGTTCCCCTGTGCATTTTGAATGGCCGCGCCAGTTTGGGTGCCGACGCCAATGCTGATAATCGGAATGTCGGCGTTGGCCAACCTGCTCGCGCTTGCGTATGCAGCTTCAGTCTCATGTTCTTCTCCATCGCTGATCAGGATGATAGCCCGGCTGCGTTGTCCGCTGTTTTCCAAGGTTTGACTGGCCAGTTCCAGCGCCTGAGTCAGATTTGTGCCCCGTCTTCTTGTAAGGTTGGTGTCCAACGCATCGATAAACTGTTTTAGCGTATCGTGGTCATGCGTTAATGGTAATATTTGATAGGCATTGGATGAGAATATGATCAGCGCAGTACGGTCACCTTCAAGCCGTTTGATGAAGTCGTCTAATTCCAGTTTTACACGCGATAATCTCGTCGGTTGCAAGTCTGTAGCAGACATGGATGGTGAGATATCGATGACAATAGCCAAATTAGCGTGGCGCGTTTCCTGAGTGTCTTTTGCATCCAGACTAACCACTGGATTGCTGAGTGCAACCGCTGCACAAAACCACGCAATTGGAAGAAGAACAGGCAAGGTATTGGATGATTGTTTCGCAGGATGCCTGATTAACCAGTGCCATAATTGTGTGTCAGCGAAGCGTTCCAAACTGTTGTGGCTAAAAATATTCGTCTTTAAAAACCAGGAGATAACAGGTGCCAGTGCAACGATCATCCAGGCTGGGTGCTCAAGTTTGATCGGAAACGTATCTAACATGGTAATACCCTGGATCGAACATTGAGTTCACTAAGCATGATAAGTAACAAACCGATAAGCAATGGCAGCCAATAACAGTCGGTTTTTTCCGCAAGACCAGGATCAACGATATCAACGGTTTCCAATTGATCGATGTCGTCTAAAATTCGTTGGAGTTCACTGTCACTGCCAGCAGTGTAATACTTGCCGCCGGTTTCGTTTGCAAGTTTCCTTAAAAGTGATTCGTCCAAAGGCAGTTCAGTAAATTGAGGTTTTTCGACCGGTCCGCGAGGAAATGCAATCGTACGATCTGTGCCGACACCGATCGTGTAAATCCGGACGGCATTTTGTTTCGCCAGTATCAGCGCGCTGTCAGGTGTGACACTACCTGCTGTATTTGCACCATCGGTAAAGAGTATCAGTGTGCGGCCTTTTTTTGGTGTTTCCTGTAAACGCCGTGTCGCTAGTGCAATGGCATCACCGAGCGCCGTTTTTTCCCCAGCAATACCGTGTTGAATTTCGCTAACGAATTGGGCGACGAGCTCTTTATCCGTGCTTAAAGGTAAATAAGTCGCGGCATCCGTTGCAAACACTATGGTTCCAATGCGATCATTATTGCGTTGCAAAATAAAATCATGCGCAGATTGTTTGACGATATCAAGCCGACTTTGAAGTTGTTGGTTTAAGCTGCTCTCTTGCGCTCGCATGGATCCTGATATGTCAATCACAAGCATGATGTTTTGGCCCTGTTTCATTTTTTCAGATGAAAGATCCAGCCATTGCGGTCTTGTCATCGCAATAATGAGTAAACCCATGCCGAGAAGCCATATCAGATTGTTCTTTTTTTCGCTGGTTAACATTTGATTTAATTCAATCAGCACACTCGCTTGAGAATGAATAATTGCTGGCTGTTTAATCTTGTTGGATTTGTTGCGCCGGATGACCATAAAGTAGAGCACGAGCATTGCAGGTATCGCGAGAAACCATAAGGGATATTCGAAACTAAACATGATTTTTCCGCTGATGCTCGGCTTTTTCCAACCATTCTCTAATGTCGGTAAATATGCTCTCTGAGAGTGTCGTGCATGGTTTTTTCGGATAGCGCAGCGATGATAGACAATTGATTGTGGATTGCCACTCGACTTGCAGATTATTAAGTATATGGGGTTGTGCCGAATACAATTGAGGCAGGTTAAAAGCCAGACGTAACAACGTAGCAATTTGGAATGCCGTGTCGCGTTGGTTTAAGCTACCAGATTTCCATTGGTGATGAATGTCATCTAAGCGGCTTATCGCCTCCTCATATGTACAATAGTTGTGTTTTTGGGGAGAACGGCGAATTTTGCGTTTGCGCATAAACCAGTAGACCAGGGCGCAAGTGGTAAACGCGCCGGCAATGACAACGCTGAGGAACAGGCCAGGCAAGTCAGGTGCTGTCGGCATTTCTATATCAGCAAGACGATGCAGGAGCTCAGGGTTGTTATCCAGAATATTCATAATCTTTCATTTAACTGGTCGAATGTGTCCTGATCGGTATAGATCGTCTCCATCTTTATATCGCTGCGAATAAAAATGTTATGGAGTGCTTGGTGACGATCAGCCATATTGTCCGCATATTGCTTGCGTATGAATGGATCACTGGTATCAATCACAGCTGAGTCCTGAGTCCCGGGGACGGCAATGCGGATCTTTCCTGAATTCGTCAAGACCTCTTCCGCTCGATCAATAATGCGAATGGCCATTGATTCATGGTGCCGAGAGAGTTCTTTAAGACCGCCAATATGCGTTTTTTCATAATCACAGAAATCGCTTAACAGAAATAGTGAGGAGCCAGGGCTTATGTGGTGATTAATGGATTCAAGCAAAAATTCGATGTCTATTTTGCTCTGGTTATTTGCATGCTGAGCCGGTGGCTTGATCACTGCCTGTATTAGTGGAAAAACGTTATGCAGATTTAAAGCTGGCGGAAAAAATTTTATTGCTTCATCGATCACTATACCTGCGACACTTTCTCTTGCGGCCAGCGCAGAAAAGATCAATATCGCCGTGGCCCGCGCTGCCGTTGTGACCTTGAGTTCACGTCGGGTACCAAACTGCATACTGCGCTGTCGATCAATAACTATGAAAGAATTCCGGCAGCGTTCCTCAACAAAAACTTTTGTCGTTGGTTTTCCGCTTCTGGCGGTAGCTCGCCAATCTATGTGACGAATATCATCGCCAGTCTGATAGGGGCGAGAGTCATGTAACTCCATGCCATGTCCGCGCATGTTTGACCGGAATGGTCCTGAATAGGACGCTGCGACAGCATGTTGCTGGTGGTGCTCTCTTTCCAACACATGCCAATGCAGCGCTTCAAGTTCCCGGTGGTTCAGTAAAGGTGAGTTTGTTTCGCAGGCTTGCATTATCTAGTGTGCATAACGATTCAAGGGACAGGAATGATATCAAGGATACGATCAATTACTTGTTGTTGGAAAACGCCATCAGCATGTGCTGAGAAATGCAACGCAATTCTATGCCCCAGCACATTATGTGCGATATCTACAATATCTCCAGGTTCTACGAAATCCCTTTGGCGCAAAAAAGCATGGGCACGAGCGCACTGTGCCATCGCCAGCGTTGCTCTTGGAGATGCGCCTCTTGTCAGCCATCTGGTCAGTTTTTCATCGAGTACTCCCGGGTTGCGGGTGGCTTGAACAACCTTAACAATATATTGAGTCAGCATTTTATCAATATAAACGCTATTAACCGCTTTGCGTGCCGTTACGATGTCATCAATGGATAGTTTTTTTCCTGGACCTGGATTTGCCTTCCCAGCTTTTTGGGTGAGACCGGAGATGTGATTTTGTAATATGGTCAATTCATCGGTCTCGCTGGGGTAATCAACCGGGATCTTCATCAAAAAACGATCTATCTGGGCTTCTGGAAGGGGGTAGGTGCCCTCCACTTCGATCGGATTTTGCGTTGCAATAACCATGAAAATGTCCGGGAGCTTTCTTGTGACTCCCCCGACCGTTACTTGTTGTTCCTGCATCGCCTCCAGCAGGGCAGACTGAACCTTGGGTGGGGCCCGGTTTATTTCATCCGCGAGGATAATTTCCTTGAAAATAGGCCCTTGCATAAACTGAAAATGTCCATCCTGGGGGACGAATATGTCGCTGCCAGTGATATCGCCTGGAATCATATCCGGGGTGAACTGAATGCGTTGAAATGCCAAACAAAGTTCATTCGCGAGTGTGTGCACTGCGGTCGTCTTGGCAAGGCCGGGCATGCCCTCAATCAATAAATGGCCATCAGCAAGGATTCCAATCAGAAGCCGGTCTACCAGGTCAGGCTGACCGATGATTTTTTCTTCAAGACGGGATTTGAGGGCTAAGAAATTATCTATCATTGGGTTAGATTGTCTTTTTTATCTATGATACAAAAAATATCGCCAACAATAAAACTAACTCATTGAAAAAACGATAAATATTAAAAAAATGTGTCATCGGGTTCAATTTCAGCCAATTTTTAATGTTTTAGGACATTTTGTCGAAATACATTAATGTCCCCGTTGTAGATTGTGAAAAGGAAATTTTAATAATGTTCATGGACTTAAGTGATAAAACCTGCCTGATTATAGACGACTTTGCAGATATGCGTGGCATGTTGAAGTCGATGATTAGCACCTATGGTATAAAGGAGATTGACACGGCCTCCAATGGAAAGGAGGCGATTAAGCAGCTTGAAAGACGGGATTATGACATTGTTCTGTGTGATTATAACCTCGGTGATGGCAAGGATGGTCAGCAGATACTGGAGGAAGCCAAGCTGAAAGATCTAATTCGGTTTTCCGCGGTATTTATAATGATTACGGCCGAAAATACCATGCAAATGGTAATGGGTGCGTTTGAATATTTACCTGATGATTACCTGTCAAAACCGTTCAACAAAGACCTGCTAAGAGCCCGACTGGAGAAGGTGATTAATAATAAGGCAGACTTTGAAGAAATCGAAAAGGCTATCAGCAAGGACAAACTCCACAATGCTATTTCACTGTGCGACGAACGTATTCAGGAAAACCCAAGAAATTTGACCGAATTTTACAAATTGAAATCCAGCTTGTGCGTCAAGCTCGGCAAATACAAGGATGCCGCCGAGATTTTTGAAAAAATACTGGCTAAGCGTGATACCCCCTGGGCCAAACTTGGATTGGGCAAGATACATTTTTATAGTGGGGAACTATTTGAGGCCAAGGAGATATTTGAGGAGATTGTAGAAGAAAATAGTCATCACACCGAGGCTTATGACTGGTTGGCAAAAACGATGGTTGAACTTGGAGATATGGAAGAGGCACAGGAAGTGCTGGAAACCGCTATCGAAAAATCCCCAAAGGCGATACTCAGATTAATGGATCTGGGTGAGGTCGCGATGAAGAATAAGGATTTTAAGACCGCAGAAAGGGCCTATAAGAAGGCTTCCAATATTGGCAGGAATTCAATTTATCAACAACCAACCAACTATACTAATCAGGCAAAGGCATTGGCTCACCTGGGTTCCGGAAAGGATGCAATGAAGGTATTGGCAAGGGTGCGCAAGGATTATGCGCATGAAGACGAGGCCAGCATGTTTGCGGCAGCCACGGAAAGTTTTGTCTACAAGACAATGGGTAACGAAACTGATGCTAGAAAGGCCTATGAAAAAGCGGAAGACTTCTATGGCAAGCTGGGAAAGAAGGTTACCAGCGAAGCGGCTATCGAGATGGCTGCAACCTGTCTGCTCAATGGCGAGACCGAAAAGGGTGTGAGCCTGATGCAGGAGGTTATCAAAAACAACCATGAAGATCAGAAGTTGCTTCACGAGGTTCAAAAAATTTTTGATGAAGCCGGAATGGAAGATCAGGGTAAGAAAGTGATCTCTTCTACCCGTGAGGAAATCATCAAATTGAATAACAAGGGCGTTCGCCTTGCAGAGGAGGGTGATCTGGAGGAGGCAATCGATTATTTTGAGAAAGCAGTTAAAAATATGCCGTCCAACAAGACGGTGAATATGAATATGGCCAAGGTGTTGTTACTGCATATGCGAAAAAATGGAAAAAACGATCGTCAACTCTATAAGGTCAGGCAGTATATTCAACGTATTCAGCAGATTGATCCCGCCAATAAATCACTGCAGAAACTTTCAGATATGTACGAATCCATTGCGGGCAGGTAAACAGAATGATGCAGGAAGATGATACAAAACCGGATTTTTCAAGCATTCTGGCCTCCACTATTCACGATATGAAGAACTCACTGGGGGTTGTCCTTAATTCCCTTGATGAACTGATTATTGAGCTAGGGGATTCTGAAACGTCGGGCAAGGTAAATAAATTGCAGTATGAAGCGAGCAGGGTGAATAACAATTTAATCCAGCTATTGAGCCTGTATAAAATGGAAAATACCGGTTTAAAAGCCAATATTAATGAATATTCGGTGGAAGATTTTCTTGAAGAATGTGTGCTTCTGGATAAGCCGATGCTGGATGCGAGGGAGGTTAAGATTAGTATTCAGACTCCCCCGGACCTGTGGTGGTATTTTGATCGGGATCTGATGTCAGGTGTCGTAGGGAATGCGATTAATAATGCCTTGCGCTATACCAAAGATTGCATTGAAATCAGCGCTGATGAGGATCAGGGGTATCTTGTTATTCGGATTAACGATAATGGAGAAGGTTTTCCACAACATATGATTTCCGGTTCCAATAATGAGTCACATGGTGTGGATTTTTCCTCTGGTCGTACAGGGCTCGGTCTGTATTTCACCTCCCAGGTTGCACAACTGCATAAAAATAAAGAAAAAAATGGGCGTGTTGAAATGTCTAATGGGCAGCGGCTGGGTGGTGCGTGCTTTTCAATTTATCTCCCCTGAACCGAATAATGCAACGGTAATTCAGGCTCGCCTTCTGGGTAATAGGGATGATGACAGTTCATTGACGCAACACCTATGCTTAATCTGCTAATATTTGATAATATTCACAGAAAAATCCTCGACTTGTGATAAAATCCTGCACTTTTCATTATTCCATAATATGACCTGCGTTAATGGCGCGAGGGATACAATCTTCTGAGGAGGAGTATGCTAGAGGTTTTTAACCTCGCGGTGGTGCGCGGTGATCGCCAGTTATTTACCGAACTTGAATTTTCGGCGAATGACGGCGAGTTGTTATATGTCCATGGCCCCAATGGAAGTGGCAAGACGACATTATTGAGAATGTTGTGTGGCCTGGTGATGCCAACCGACGGAGAGATTCACTGGAAGGGTGAACAAATCAGTGAACTGGGTGAAGCGTTTCGCAGGGAACTTTTTTACCTGGGGCATCTCAATGCGATCAAGGCAGATCTGACCGGGCTTGAGAATCTTCGAATCCAGGATAAGCTGGCAGGACAAGCGATTAGTGTAGATAAGGCGCTGGACGCGCTAGAAAGAATGGGCCTGGAAGGTTTTGAGGATTTCCCAACCAAAATCCTGTCTCAGGGGCAAAAGAGACGAGTGGCATTGGCGCGTTTATTGTTAACCAATGCAAAATTGTGGGTATTGGATGAACCATTCGTCGCATTGGATAAAAAGACCGTTGAAGCATTAAGCGCAATATTCAGCGAGCATTTAACGAAAAAGGGTATAATTGTGCTAACAACCCACCAGGAAGTAGCAATAGATACGGCTACTGTAAATCAGGTTAAGCTGGGTTCATGAGTCACCCCGGAACATTTGCCGCGTTAGGTTGTGTTATATCGCGAGATTTGACACTTGCGGTAAGGCGAATTTCGGACGTGCTGACCACGTTGTTTTTCTTCGTGATTGTTGTCAGTTTGTTCCCGCTCGGTGTCGGTCCTGAGTTAGAGACGTTGAGAGTGATTGCGCCTGGTGTAATTTGGGTGGCGGCATTGCTCGCTTCCATGCTGGCATTAGGCAGGCTGTTTTCCGGAGACTATGAGGATGGTTCCCTGGAGCAGTTGTTATTGACACCCCAGCCGCTGTCAATACTTGTGCTGGGAAAGGTGTTTGCTCATTGGTTGGTGGCTGGCGCACCGCTGGTTTTAATGGCGCCACTGCTTGCAATGCAATTGGGTCTGGATAATGACGCCATAATTGTTCTGGTTGAAACATTATTGCTGGGGACGCCTGCAATGAGTTTGATTGGTGCTGTGGGTGCGGCGCTGACGTTAGGATTGCGTGGTGGTGGTGTGTTGCTGTCGCTACTGGTATTGCCACTGTATATCCCGGTTCTTATTTTTGGTGCAGGTGCTGTAGAAGCAGGTGCATCAGGGTTGGGGGCAAGTGCACATATTTCGTTACTGGGCGCATTGCTTGTGTTAGCGCTTTGTTTTGCACCTTTGGCAATTGCCTGGGCATTAAAGATTTCACTTGAATGAAGTGAGGTGTTTTGTGAGTTTTGCTGGTATAAATTGGTTTAAATATTCATCGCCTGCGAGCTTTTATCCGTTTGCGGGCAAGTTGATTCCATGGTTTGCAATCGGTGCATTATTTCTTGCATTGGTAGGACTGTATCTTGGCTTTTTTGTTGCGCCAACCGATTATCAACAAGGTGAGGCTTACCGCATCATGTTTATTCATGTGCCTGCTGCATGGATGTCGATGTTTATCTATGTGGTGATGGCGGCCTATGCGGGTATGGGCTTGATCTTCAATACGCGCTTGTCATCGATGATGGCGATATCTCTTGCGCCAACCGGAGCAATGTTCACGTTTCTCGCTTTATGGACTGGTGCTCTGTGGGGCAAACCAATGTGGGGTGCATGGTGGGTATGGGATGCGCGTTTGACCTCAGAGCTGATTCTGTTGTTCCTTTATATCGGTTATATGTCATTGCATGCGGCGATCGATGACCCAAGACGCTCATCCAGAGCCAGCGCATTGCTTGCATTGGTCGGTGTGGTCAATATACCGATCATTTATTTTTCAGTGAAGTGGTGGAATACCCTGCATCAGGGCGCATCAGTCAGTCTTGATAAGGCACCTACTATGGCGACAACGATGTTAACGACGATGCTAATCATGACGCTGGCATTTTGGTTATACACGATTGCAGTTGTGCTGATGCGTGTTCGCAGTGAAATCCTCGAGCGTGAACGCCATAGTGACTGGGTTAACGATATTATGTCAGGTGGGAAAGGTACGAGTGATGACTGATTCCGGTTTTTTTGCAATGGGTGGTTATGGGTTCTATGTTTGGGGTTCCTATGGTGTAACCGCTCTATTTATGATTGTTGAAGTGATATTAATTTTGCGTCGCAAAAGAACTATTTTGCAACGATTAGGTCGGATTAGAAGAATGACAGAAAAGGTGAAAAATGAAACCCAGACATAAAAGAATGGCATTTATAGTAGTTGGGCTTGCAGGACTTGGCGTCGCAACGGCACTGATAATGAATGCATTCCAGAGTAATCTCGTGTTCTTTTTTAGCCCCACCCAGGTTGTGTCTAAAGAGGCGCCCCTGGGTAAAAGTTTTCGTTTAGGCGGCCTGGTTAAAGAGGGTAGTCTGGACCGTGAAGACGACGGATTAACAGTTAACTTTTTAGTGACTGATAATGCCGAAACAATCCCGGTGGTTTATACGGGTATTTTGCCAGATCTGTTTCGTGAGGGGCAGGGCGTTGTTGCCCAGGGGCGCCTGGATAACACAGGCGTTTTTCATGCTGACGAAGTATTGGCCAAACACGATGAGACCTATATGCCCCCTGAAGTTGCTGATGCACTTGAAAAAGCAGAACAAGCAGCTAATCAACAATCTTCATCTCTCATAGCTAATTAATTCAAGGTTATTTATTATGATTCCAGAACTCGGACATTTTGCGCTCATCATCGCGCTCAGTCTCGCCATAATTCAGGGTACATTACCGCTGGCCGGAACTTTTACCGGTAAGCAATCATGGGTTGCATTGGCTAGACCGGTGGCGCAAGGGCAATTTATTTTTATTTTGCTATCTTTTTTGTGTTTGACATACGCATTTGTTAACAACGATTTTTCGGTATTGTATGTTGCGAGCCACTCCAATTCTGCTTTGCCCATTCAGTACCGAATTTCAGCAGTCTGGGGCGGACACGAGGGCTCGCTGTTGTTATGGGTCATGATGCTGGGGATGTGGACGTTCGCGGTGACGATATTCAGCAAACATTTGCCAGATGAAATGGTGGCCAGGGTTGTTAGTGTTCTCGGTTTGATCTCGATCGGCTTTTTGCTGTTTCTTATTCTTACCTCGAATCCATTCGATCGATTAATTCCTGCGGCTATGGATGGCAGGGATCTTAATCCGTTGCTACAAGATCCTGGTCTGGTAATACATCCTCCCATGTTATACATGGGGTATGTTGGATTTTCCGTTGCGTTTGCGTTTGCGATAGCGGCGTTGCTGGGCGGAAAGCTCGATGCAGCCTGGGCCCGTTGGTCACGCCCGTGGACCACGGTAGCGTGGATGTTTTTGACGATTGGAATTGCGCTGGGTAGCTGGTGGGCGTATTACGAACTCGGCTGGGGTGGCTGGTGGTTCTGGGACCCGGTTGAGAATGCCTCATTTATGCCGTGGCTTGTAGGCACGGCATTGATTCACTCTTTAGCCGTTACAGAGAAGCGGGGAAGCTTCAAAAACTGGACGGTTTTATTGGCCATCATCGCATTCTCGTTGAGTTTGCTTGGGACATTTCTTGTTCGTTCAGGGGTGCTGACATCGGTTCACTCATTCGCATCAGACCCTGAAAGAGGTGTGTTTATCCTCGGTTTTCTGGCTGTCGTGGTGGGTTCCTCATTAACCCTGTATGCATGGCGCGCGCCCAAGGTAGGTTTGGGAGGCGGGTTTGAGATTGTGTCACGAGAGACAATGCTGCTGCTTAATAACGTGATGTTTATCGTTGCAGCGGGCACCGTTTTATTGGGTACGATCTACCCATTAGTACTGGATGCACTGGGCGCCGGCAAGATCTCAGTTGGCGCACCATTTTTCGAAGCGATTTTTGCGCCTTTAATGTTATCAATGGTATTCCTGATGGGTATTGGTCCTATATCAAGGTGGAAGAAAGCGGACCTGCCTGATTTGATGATCCGTTTGAAATGGGCAATGGCGGTTAGTATCGTATCAGCAATGGTGGTGCCGTTTACGATGGGTGAGTGGTACCCAATGGTGAGCTTGGGTGTGTTAGCAGCATTCTGGATAATCACGACGGTTGCTTATGGCTTTATCAGGCGAATAAAGCGTAACCAGGCTATCGGTAAGCCAGGTTTATCCGGGATGACCCGAAGTTATTATGGTATGCAGCTGGCTCACATCGGCGTTGCTGTATTTATCCTCGGTGTAGGACTTGTCAGGGGTTATGAAACCGAAAAGGATGTGCGCATGAGTTTGGGCGATACACTCACGGTGGGCGAATATGTTTTCCGGTTTGACGGCGTGGTCAATACGCAAGGTCCGAACTATCGGGCCTCACAGGGTAAAGTGCATGTGACCAAAAATGGTAAAGATGAGGTGACCTTGTATCCTGAAAAGCGCGTTTATAACGTTCAGACGATGCCTATGACCGAGGCTGCAATTGATAGCGGGTTGTTTAGAGATTTATATGTCTCGTTGGGCGAGCCTGTTAGTGGCGGAGCCTGGAGTGTGCGCGTCTATCATAAACCTTTCGTTGACTGGATCTGGGGTGGTGCTGGATTAATGGCTATCGGTGGACTGTTTGCGATTAGCGACCGACGTTATCGTTTGGCATTGCGCAAGAAAACGCGTCCGCAGCATCAATCTCATTCTTCTGACGCAGCGACCGGTAAAGCAGATTTGGTTACCGAGGGGGAATAACTGATGTCCAGTCGTTTAAAATACCTGGTTCCATTGATGGTGTTTGGGATTATGGCCGTATTCCTTTATGTAGGCCTATGGTTAAACCCGCATGAGGTACCCTCTCCACTGATCAATAAGCCAGCGCCCGCGTTTGAGCTCTCGCAGCTGCACAACGCGGTTGAGTCTTTTTCAACCGCTGATATGAAAGGCAAGGTCTGGTTACTAAACGTATGGGCGTCCTGGTGCCGGTCCTGCAGGGCTGAGCACCCGTTACTGGTAGAATTATCGAGAAGTCGCGAAGTCCCTATCTACGGATTGAACTACAAAGATGAACGCGCTGATGCAATCGGCTGGCTGAAAAAATTTGGTAATCCCTATGATATCAGTGTGCACGATTACGATGGGCGGGTAGGCATGGATTATGGAGTCTACGGCGTACCGGAAACCTATTTAATTGATCAGCAGGGCGTGATTCGATATAAGCAGATAGGCCCGGTAACCCGCGAAGCCATAAAGGAGAAAATTTTGCCAATGGTTCGGGAGCTTAGAGGGTGAAAAGTATGCGTTTAGTACCTTGTTTTTTAATATTGTTGCTAACTATGGGCCCCTTGCAGGCCCGAGAAGCTATGCCCTTGATCGAAGATCCGGTGATTGAGCTAAGGATGAAGGAGCTCGGTAATCAGCTTCGTTGCCTTGTTTGCCAGGGGCAGTCGGTTGTCGGTTCAGACTCGGATTTTTCCCGTGATGTCAGGCGCGAAATGCGCAGAATGATGGAGGAAGGGAAAAGTGATCAGCAGGTCGTAGAATTTCTTGTCGCCCGTTATGGGGACTTTATCCTGTTTGAACCGCCAGTAAAAGGCACGACTTATCTGCTGTGGTTTGGGCCGTTGATTTTATTTGTTGTAGCGCTAGTCGTTTTGGTGACCACGCTAAAACGACGCAGGACGCTTGTAAAATCGGAAGGTATTTCTAACGAAGATATTCGACGTGCAGAGAAATTACTCGAAGACGAAGGGTATGAGGAACCCAAAGGATGACAATATTCTGGTTAGTTGCCGTGCTGCTAATCGTTGCAGCGTTACTTTTTGTAATACCTCCATTATTAAAGTTTCGTGAATCCGATCACCACATTGATCGGCGTTCGCTGAATATTAATATCTATAGAGATCAAATCCACGATCTTGAACAAGATCTTGAAAATGATGTCATCACTCAAGATCAGTATGATCAGGGTAAGCTCGAATTGGAAAAGCGTCTTTTGGAGGATGTCTCAGATGATGGTCAGCCAGAATCCAGGGGCAAATTAGCCGCAAGGTCTACGCTCACATCTGCGATTATTCTTGGCATTGCCCCGGTTTTCGTTGTGTCACTCTATTTAACGCTTGGAAAGCCAGAGTTGATTGATGGCGAATCATCCACTAACGAAGTGGCATCTGCCGGTGGCGAAGATAAACAACATAGTATGTCAGAGCTCGATAGCTATATTGAGAAACTGGAGCAATATTTACAGCAAAACCCTGATGACGTTGAGAAGTGGGCGATGTTAGGTAGAACCTACTATGCGTTAGGCCGCTATCAGGATGCAGCCCAGACGATGGGTAACGCAATGTCCGCGGGTTATCAAGAGCCGAATTTCCTTGTCGACTATGCCGATGCCTTAGCGATGACGACTGATCGCTCTCTTGAGGGTAAACCTATGAATCTCATTAAAAGGGCGCTGAGAATGGACCCAAATAACCAGAAGGCGTTATGGTTGTCCGGGACGGCGGCGTATGAAAAGGGTGACTTTGAATCTGCATTAAGGTATTGGCAACGTTTAAAATCGCTGGTTCCTCCTGGTTCAGAAGATGCTAAATCGATGCAGGCAAATATAGATGAGGCGAAGTCCCTTATTATCAGCCGTGGAGGAGTAGTCAAAGATTTGAATATTGCTGTAGATGAAACAGCAAGTGTTCAGCAAGCAAAGTCGGCTGGCAAGTCCGTGAGCGGTGTTGTAAAGCTTGATCCGGAATTTTCGTCCACAGTGAATCCTTTAGATACGGTATTTGTATTTGCCAGGGCACCGCAAGGACCGAAGATGCCTCTGGCGATAATACGAGCTCGGGTTGACGAGCTACCACTGGATTTTTCGCTGGATGATTCTACAGCGATGAATCCATCGATGAGTATTTCACGATTTTCTGAAGTTGTTATCGTTGCGCGTGTTTCGAAAAGTGGTAATGCGTCGCCGCAAAGTGGTGACATTCAGGGGACCAGTAAGCTGATAAACGTGGGCGCGAAGGACGTTTCCGTAGTTATTAACGAGTTATTACCATAACAGGGAGTAAGATATTCTTGCCAGTTTATCTGCTGCACTGTTTAACTTGACTTAGTATTTTTCTACAATCTGGCTATTTATTGGGTAGGATCAGTTTGATCATGGCATTGCACGGACTGATTTGGAAAGACGGTGCAGGTAACCTGAAGTGGGCTGGTGTCATTGTTTTTCTAGTACTACTGGCCGGATGTAACCAGGTTCCGCCACCTGATGAATTGGTTGAAGGTCATCCATTTCCTCGGTTAGCGTTAACTGGACTAAACACAGAAGATAGTTCAATCAGCGCCTTTGAAGGTAAGCTTCTGATATTTAACATTTGGGCAACCTGGTGCGCGCCATGCCGTAAGGAACTTCCCTGGTTAGAGAATTTGTCAACGGATCCTGGTCTGGATGTAACCGTAATAGGCATGTCGGTTGACAGTGATCAACATGTCGCAACAGAGTATCTGCTGGAAAGAGGTATTACGTTCAGGAATTATATTGATCTGGATATGAGCATCGCGAAAGACCTGCTGGGAGTGCGGGTGTTTCCAGATACCTTTGTCATTTCTCCGCGTGGCAATCTGATCCGGCGGATTGCAGGCGGTTATAAATGGGATAGCACTAAAATGAAACAGGCCCTTGCCGAGGCTGCCAAAGGAAGCTATCGGCTATTGAAAAACATTGATGGGTAATGACGTATAGTATAATCATTTAAGGGATTTTTATAAATTTCAGAAACGATGAGGGGGTTCAGGCAGTGATTATCAAGAAGATATGGTTAGTATTGTTATTAGTTGGCTTTTGGAGTAGCGGCGTTTTTGCTGCGGACCCTTCTGCAGGTAAAAAGATCTACATTACGCAATGTCAGAACTGTCATGGAGCGAATGGGTCTAGCCCCATTCCCGGCACACCGGATTTCTCTCGGGGAGAACGGTTAATGCAGGCAGATCTGACTATTTTGGCGAATATCAAGCAGGGCAAGAACATGATGCCGGCATTTCAGGGGATGTTCACGGATAACCAGATACTGGATCTCATAGCATATTTAAGAACATTTCAATAATGATTCCCGCATTCCCCGTTTTGTTGCTTGGGTTAACCACGCTTTTATCTATCGTCGCCTGCTCTGATAACGAGACAGATAGTGCTAAACAAGCTGTGATTAGCGCGCCCAAAGACAAAAAGATGATGAGTCCTCCGCGTTTGCCCAGAATTCTTGAAACATTTGATGTGGGAGAAGAAGTTTATGTTCGCTCACTTGCGATTGATGAGTACTCTGGCTCTCTATGGGTAGGAACGTCTGTAGGTGTGCATGAAATTGACCTGGAGAGCTATGAGCCAAGAAATACCTTTACCCGTGATGCGGGTCTGGCCAATGAATATGTGTTCTCTATCTTCATTGATAACGAAAATGAGAAATGGTTCGGAACAAATGGTGGTGGTGTTTCCAGGTTCAACGAAGGGACCTGGAAAACTTACTTTCCCATGCACGGTTTGGCCGATTACTGGGTCTATTCCTTCGCTGAGCAATCTGATGGAACACTGTGGATTGGTACCTGGGATGGTGCTAATGCCTTAGATAAGAGTAAAGGTGAATTTTCAACCTACGTTGACGAACTCGTAAACGAGTGGGTTTATGGTATCGGTGTCGATAGCCATGATCAGGTGTGGTTTGGTACCGAGGGAGGGGTGTCCATGTTTGATGGTGTCAAATGGCGGGCGTGGACTCACGAAAACGGACTTGGGGCACCGAATGACGACAGGCTTTCAATTAGCCAAAATACCGGTTTGGGTACCCGAAACCGCCATGATCTGAGTCTGATGGTGGACGGAAAGCCCAGCTACAACCAGAATTATGTGTTGAGTTTATTGGCAGCTCAGGATGATACGATCTGGGCAGGTACCTGGGGTGGTGGTGTCAGCTGGTTTGATGGGGCACAATGGACAAATTTAACCGAGAAAGACGGACTTGCAGGTAATATTGTTTTAAGTATTGCCCAGGGAAATGATGGTGTTTTCTGGTTCGGGACAAATCAAGGTATCTCGCGTTATGATGGTAAAACCTGGCATAACATTGATATCAATGAAGGTACATCGAATAGTGCTGTCTATTCCATTGCAGTATCAGCAAACGGTGATGTTTGGGCCGGCGCTAAGGGCGCAGTAATTAAAGTTGGTTTTTGATCATTAATGAATGTCGATTTTAAATCAATGCAGGCTTTCCCGGTTCCGTATTAACGGGTGTTCAAATTTAAAGAAAACAACGATATTGTCGAAATAATTAATATTAAGGTGACAAAAAGTGAAACTTGATCATAAAGGCTTGGCGATACTATCCATATTAATGGGGTGTGTCATGGCCGGTGGATATTTATTAGGTGTTAATCAGGGTTCTGGTAATGGCAGCAGTGAGGCGAGTTCGGAAGAAGCAGCAAAGACCGCTGATGCCGGAGTTGTAAAATCCGGTACGATCGTACCCCCCGACCATCCCGTGTTGGAGTCGTCGCCGGGAGTCGGCCCGGGGCCCGAGTCTGGCAAATTGAACGATTCGAAATTTAGCCATTTCAGGGTAGGAAACCGTAACGTAAAGGGTCTCTATATAGACGGGCACTATGTCTGGATTGGTTCTTCTGGTGGAGTCATCAGATATGACACCATGACCGATGAATACAAAGTATTTGATAACCGTGTGGACGGAATTTTGTCGAACGGTGTGTTCCATGTTAGCAAGCTGGGTGACGGGATTGTCGTAGGCACCTATGGTGGTGGGTTATCGATGCTTGACCCTGAAACCGACCAATGGAGGAATATTAATATTCCTGACGGACTGGCAGATCAGTTCGTATACGATGTGCAAAAGACGTCAAAAGGAGATGTGTGGATCGCCACATGGTCCGGGGCCAATTTTATAGAGGATGGTGATCTTTCGAACCCGTCCAAATGGAAGACCTTTACTGTTGAAAATACCGATGGAGGAATTCCCAATCCATGGATATATGGTGTTGAAGAGGGAAAAAATGGTGTTATGTGGTTTGCGACAGAAGAGGGACTTGCTAGATACAAGGACGGTAAGTGGGTTAACTGGCAGCATGATGATGGCCTGGGTGCCGATTATGAGTTGGTGAAGGATTCCATTAAATCAACCAATGATCCTGCGTCTGCTTCCAAGCATCATGCACAACAAAAATCTGATCAGGGTCTGCAGAATATCAAGGTTGCATACAATCCCAACTATATTATTTCCTTGGAAATCGATGAGCAGGGAATCGTGTGGTGTGGAACGTGGGGTGGCGGATTGGCCCGTTTTGACGGAGAGACATGGCGTAATTATACAACCCATGACGGACTTCCGGGAAATCACATATTTATGCTCTATCTGGACCCGGATGGCGTCTTGTGGGCTGGCACCAGTCAGGGATTGGCCAAGCTCAATGATGATGGAGAAACATTTACTGTGATGACAACCCGGGATGGATTGTTTGCAAACAATGTTTTTTCAATGGCGAAAGCCGATGACGGGACAATGTGGGTTGGTAGTTTTGGTGGGGTTGCACGTATCGCCGCATCCTCAAAATAGCGAGAAAATGTTAATAAAGGCTGCTTTAAGGATATTGCGCTAGTGTGGCCAGCATTTTCCCGGTACAGAGGAATTGCAAGATTATGAATAGCTTAAGTACAAGACTGGCCATTGTGATCTCTGCAGTGCTATTTGTATTAATGACCATTGCTGGATTCTGGATTGACAAAGAGCTAACCCGCGCTATCACTTTAGAAGAAAAAAACCAGGCTAAGGCCCATGCGAGTACGCTAATGGCCAGCTTGCAGACCCTGATGTTGAATGGTCAGGGAACGCTTGCCAGAGAGTGGTTGGATCGTATGCATGGTGAAGAAGGTATCATTGATATCGAGGTCTTGCGTAAAGATGGTAAAGAGGCCTTTACAGATACCTCGACGGTAGATCTGGTTAATGATTTTATACAAGTTGAGCAGTTTAGCCGCACAGCTACTCCTCCCCATCATTCAGCGCCTCCCCCCGAAGCTGTATTTAGCAGGGCGTTAAAGGGTTCAACAGCATTTGATACCTCGATTCCCGGCCAGCTATCAGTCTATTTGCCTATTGAAGCTGACACAGCTTGTTTGTCGTGCCACGGCTACGATCAGTCTGGCCTGAGAGGTGTTTTAAAACTGAGTCTGTCGACAATTTCGTCCAGTCAACGTATCAACACGATGAGACGCAGCTTATGGGGCGTTGAAACATTATTGGTAGGCTTGCTGGGCCTGTCATTATGGGCAACCTTGCGCTTCAGTGTCTTACGGCCAATTGACAAGCTGAGAAAGGCAATAACCCTTGTTGGTCAGGGTGAAAGAAAACAAAAGTTGCTCATTGATCGCCATGATGAATTGGGTAAGGTTGCAGAAGTATTTAACCAGATGCAGGACCAGATCGAAGACACCGAGGTGCGTATTCGTGCAGTGACGGATAATGTCGTTGATGCAATTGTGACGATCGATGAAACAGGCGAGATTGAATCTGTTAATCCAGCAGTTGTAACAATGTTTGGATATGTCAGAGATGAGTTAATAGGTAAAAACATATCAATGCTGATGCCGGAGCCCTATCGAAACCAGCATGACCGATATATTAAATCGTATCTGGCGAGTGGCAATGCAAAGATTCTTGGCAAAGGTCGGGAAGTTCAGGGGGTAACCAAGTCGGGTAAAGTTTTTCCAATGGATCTTGCTGTCAGCGAGATGTGGGTGGGGAATACCCGGTACTTTATTGGTATTATGCGGGATATTACCGAGCGCAAAGAGCATCAGGCAGAGGTTGAGTATCAAGCATTGCACGATGCCTTGACCAATTTGCCAAACAGGGCACTGCTTGCTGATCGGCTACAGCAGGCGATTATGACTGCGAAAAGAGAAAGTCGGGCTATTGCGCTTTTGATTATGGACCTGGATCATTTCAAGGATATCAATGACACACTCGGTCATCATCATGGGGATATCGTATTACAAAAGGTTGCGCATCGGATGCTGGCTGTCTTGCGTAAATCTGATACCGTGGCAAGGCTTGGTGGGGATGAGTTTGCCATATTGTTGCCTGCGGCAGATCTGGAGCACGCAATCGATCTAAGCGAAAAGTTATTAAACGTACTGGAAGACCCGATTGAAATTGACGAATATTCTTTTCTGATTGGTGGCAGTATTGGCATTGCCCTGTTCCCAGAGCATGGTGTAGATGGCTCAACCTTGATGAGACGGGCCGATGTCGCAATGTATGTCGCCAAGCGAGAGAATAGAGGCTATGCCGTTTATGAGTTGACTCAGGATCAGCATAGCCTGAAAAATCTCTCCTTAATGAGTGAATTGAGATCTGCAATCGATAATGAAGAACTGCAACTTTATTATCAACCGGTCATAGACCTCCAGAAGGGCAAGATAGGCGGTGTTGAGGCGTTGGTGCGCTGGCAGCATCCCAGACGGGGATTATTATACCCTGATTCATTTATTCCGATGGCCGAACAAACGGGATTGATCGGTGCGTTATCGGTCTGGGTGTTAAAACAAGCGACCCAACAGAGTGCCGTCTGGGCAGAGAGTGGCATTGAGCTAAGGGTAGCAGTGAATCTGTCTGTCAGAAATTTGCACGATGTGAGATTTCCGGAACAGGTCTATGCCATTGTAGAGTCTGGCGAGGCCCGTCCAACCCTGTTGCGATTAGAGATTACTGAAACAGCAATTATGTCTGATCCAGATCGCGCACTTGAGATTCTTAACCGGCTGAGTGCGATGGGCGTCCGGGTTTCGATTGATGATTTTGGAACGGGGTATTCATCCCTGGCCTATCTGAAGCAACTACCGGTTGATGAGATAAAGATTGATAAATCTTTTGTAATGGGAATGGCGGTGGACGAGAATGATGCGGTGATCGTCAGGTCAACGATAGATCTGGCACATAACATCGGGCTAAAGGTTGTAGCCGAAGGTGTTGAAGATCAAACAACTTACGATTTGCTTCGTGGTCTCCATTGTGACTCAGCGCAAGGATTCCTGATGAGCAAACCGTTGACATTGAAGGAGCTGAATACCTGGTTGACTGAATCTCGATGGGGGAATAAACAAAGAAATATACGCAGTATCAAATAGTAGCGCTCTGTTATCCCTGTATCATATAGATGAGTCCTGGGCGTGTGCTTTCGTCAATATGCTTCTACTCTTGTATCTTTGCCCTTGTGTCTGATATTTCATAGGGCCGAAAAATGTCAATCTTGCGAAAGAACTGATCGACCATATAGATGCGGCCACTTTCATCTACATCAATACCAGCCGGCAACATGAATTTTCCCGGATATCCTGCGTGGCCGCGTTCCCCTAAAAACATTAGCAAGTTTCCCTGCGGGTTAAAGATTTGCACATTCCCGAAAGCTGCATCAACGACATAAATGTTTCCGTCACTGTCTGTGGCTATTCCCTTGGGGCGAGCAAATTGCCCGGGCAATCTGCCAACGGTACCGAAACTAAAGTCGAAGCTGCCATCGCTCTTAAAAGTCTCAACCCGGAAATTACCACTGTCGACGACATGTATACTGTCATTCGGTCCAACCGAAACCTGCAAGGGTAAATTAAATTCGTTGTTTGATGTGCCACGTTTGCCTATGGTCTGGAGATGAGCGCCAGTATTGGCATCGAATACCTGAACATGATGGGACTGCGTATCAACGCCACCAGTGTCAACCACAAAAATCTTTGTGCCACTTTTGCTGACTGCTACATCGCTGGGACGTTTTAGAATTTGACCTGTTCCGATAGCATATTGGTATTGGCCATCTGCATTGTAAACCATGATTCGCTGTGCGGTGATATCTGCAACGAATATTCGGCCATCGACCGCGATATCAATGCCTAGCGGTTTTTTCAATACCCCTGGTTTTTCTCTGCCAATCTCCAGGAATCGTTTTCCAGGGATATCAAATAACAAGATCGCCTTTTGCACTGTATCAGTTACATAAACCCGGCCATCCTGAACAGCAACATCAAAAGGTTTTATTAGTCCCCGGAGTTTCTTTGATGCACCCGTCGCAAATTGTTTGAAGCGCATGCCTGATGTAGTTTCCTCTACATCGTCGTTATAGAGCAGGGTGCGTTCGTAAACGAACCGTGGTTGGCTGGGAGGTGGCGGGTAAACAGGCGGTTCAAATTTTGATGCTGATTCAGGTGTGCCTGCACACCCTGTCAGTATTAGTACAATCAGTGTAACCAGAAAATAATTAAACCACGTATTGTGCATCAATCATGAACGAATAAAATGAAGGATCATGTTGTAATCCAGCTTTTATCTTTACCCTTTATTCTTTTCCTGTACTACTTAATATGGCAAGTTTCACACAAACGTTCGGCTTCCACACGAAGTAATAAATTAACGTCCGGATTATGTACATTATGGCAACTGGCACATTCGACCTTGTCATCGTAAAGTTTTACCCCATTATCAAATCCATACGGGCCATCAGGGGGTCTGAAATCAATATCTTTGTAACTTAAACCTGCATAGGTCATGGAAATTGGGTGATCATTCGTCAGGTCAGTGCCAATATGCTTAATGGCTATACTGTGAGCCACCCTGCCATTGTGGCATTTACCACAGCTCATGAGGTCATTTGCGCCATTAATTCTGAGATGAAGCGCTGCATCTTCGCTGCTTCTCCATCCATTTGGTTTGAATACAGTCATATCCACTGCCATGGTGCCGTCATGACAAGACAGGCACAACAGGCTGATCGGACTAGGTGTGCGCACCTTATTATCCAGGGTTCTGCTGTCATAGAGATCGAATCCATTGGTTGCGGGTGTAAATCGATTCCAGCCCTCAATGCCGCCAAACTCGGTAGAATCTGTTTCTTCTCTATCTGGTGGTATATGGCAATAAACACAGGGTGAACCATAGTCCGAAAAAGCAACCGTTGGCATTGCTACAACGCCAGCCCTTTGATTAAGGCCAGTAAAATCATGTTTACTACCCAGTATCGTGCCGCTAAACGGGGTAGATGCCCAAAGCAGCGCTAAAAGCACCGCCCCTATCCGCCATAGATTGTTATTGAATGTCTGTATCACTTAATTTAGGACTCAAGTCTGATATTTCTGCTATTTTGGTACCCGCATTATCGTTTGTGCCATCGTGGGGTAGTTGACTAAGTTACTCGCAAAAGTCTCTTCCAGCGGCGTATAATTGCACAATATCCTAACGCAACTCGTTGTTTTACGCTACAAATATTATCAAATGTCGTTGTTCTGGTGGTATCATATCCCGTTTAATACCGGGTTTGTTTGAGAACGCTAAGATTGCATCTGATGGTTGCTGAAACAGCCAGTATTAAATGATTGGTCATATTTTCTTGAGGAACGTTCCGGGGACATTGTGATTTATCAATACAATAAATATGAATTTAAGCAGGATTTTTCCTCTACATGGGTAAAATTATCCAGAGTAACATCAATCGTTACGTTCGGTTTTTTCTGTATATTTTTCACGGCTATGAGTATTTCAGCAGAGCCGCCTACTGTCGATAGCGGCAAGGATAATGTGCTGAAATATGCCCAGATGTATCAAAAAAGCTGCTCTGCATGTCATGGCGAAAAGGGAAATGGCAGAAGTCGTGCGCGTTATGGCATGGATCCGGCGCCAAGGAATTTTAGCGCGGAAGGTGCGCTCGATGAACTTTCCAGAGAGCGAATGATTAGCTCAGTGACCCACGGTCGTCCTGGAACTGCGATGGTTGGTTGGGGTAAGCGGTTAAGTAAAGTTGAAATCGAAGGGATTGTCGATTATGTACGAGCGACGTTTATGAAAAGTGTCGGTACAGTGACCGTATCAACAGGTGAACGAATATATAAAGAAACTTGTGCCGTTTGTCACGGTGATGACGGTAATAGCGCGCGCTGGACCAAAAGCGGTCTGAATCCGGCACCAAGAGATTTTACAACCGATCAGGCGCGTAAGGAGTTGAGCAGGGAACGTATGATTAACTCGGTAACGCACGGACGACCAGGAACCGCGATGATGCCGTTTGCCTCACGTTACAATACCGATGAAATATCCCAGGTTGTTAATTTTATTCGTTCTACCTTTATGAAGGGGGATCGGGAAGACAATCTCATTAAGCCTGTTGAATCGGGTCAGGCAGATGCTGCAGATCGTGATCAGAACCTGGAGGGACATCCGCACCGCGGTCATAGTCCAGACACCGAAAATACACTAACTCCAGGTGTTAGCGATGCAGGGAAATCCGAGATAAATGCGTTGATTAAGGTAGATATGAATCTGGAATTTCCCCATGGATTAACAGGTAATGCCGAAGGTGGCAGGGCGTTTTATATGAACAACTGCTATACCTGTCATGGAGTCAACGGCGATGGTAATGGGCCACGATCAAAATTTATTAATCCCAAGCCAAGAAATTTTACCGCCGAGCTTTCGAAAATTACTTTGAATCGCCCAGCCTTGTTCAAGGCAGTGTTAAAAGGTAAACCCGGCACAGTAATGCCTGCCTGGGGTAAGGTGCTTAGTGAGCAGGAAATAGCTGATGTTGCTGAATTTGTTTTACAGGCATTTATCCTGCCTGAAAGGAGCACAGCAGAGCAACGTACCTCCCCTGACGTTGCGGAAGATATTGTTCAGAAAAAAAAACTCTAGATTCTTCGCGCAGCCCATTCGAGGAGACATCAAAAAATCCTGAATTACGGGCTCAATTAGACAGAGGCCGGAAGGTCTATAATGAGCGATGTTACTTTTGCCACGGATATAGTGGCGATGCGAACACGCTGGCCAGTTCCTATCTTGTTCCTCCTCCTCGAGATTTTACATCATTGAAAGCTGACGATCGTACATCTATGCAAATGGTCAATGTTGTGACTGATGGTATTAAGGGGTCGGCGATGATGAGTTTTGAACACTTGTTGTCGCCCGGGGAAATCGTCGACGTCGTAGAATTCATACGTTCAGCCTTTATGCGCGGTGAAATGACTAACATTCGCTACCATATCAAAGAGAATGGGTGGGAAAACCATGAACGCTACAAAATCGCCTTTCCTTTTGCAATGGGCCAAATTGCACTCGACACCCCGGATGATCAATTAACTGCAATTGAAAGGCAGGGGCGGTCAATGTTTATGTCGTCATGTGTTACATGTCATGATCGCGCGAAAGTGGTTAATGAGGGAAGCTATTGGGATGTACGGGCAGTATCATTTCCACGAGGTGGGTACTCACATCGAACTCCGGGCGGTAATCACCAGGATAGTGATGCTGTGACCGCAGCAACACCCTATGCCATGCATGAGATTCCCCCAAAGATTCTGGACCTGACGCACATGGAAAAAAAAGGGGAGACCCTTTTTCAGTCAAATTGCGCGTTTTGTCACGCAGCTGATGGAACGGGCCGTAACTGGATTGGCAGCTTTCTCGATCCTCATCCCCGTGATTTAACCAATGAGGAATTTATGTTATCGATGACGAAGGAAAGGCTTAAAAGTGTAATCAGTAATGGAATTGACGGGACAACGATGTCGGCATGGCGTTCTGTATTAAAAAGTGAAGAAATCGATGCAATTGTCGCATATATTTCCCGGGCCTATTTCCCAATTGAATGAATCTCTCGTCGTTGACGGTTGATAAGCTGAATAATCAGAATTAATTTTACTTCCTGATGATGGTAATTTTGCTATGCTTTATTCAATTTTGTTTAATCTCGGATATTTTTTGTTTTTGCTTCAGAAGATCTCTATCGGTGGAAATTTAATACGATGTCAAATAAAAAACTAAAGGTGGCAATTGTAGGTGGTACGGGATATACCGGTGTCGAGCTATTACGATTACTGGCAAAACACGAGGCAGTGGAGTTGACGGCTATCACATCCCGATCAGAAGCGGGACGGTCGGTGACTGAACTATTTCCAAGTTTGCGAGATCACGTTAAGCTAAGCTTTCAACATCCCGATAAGACTTCGTTGTTGGATTGTGATGTTGTATTTTTCGCAACACCGAATGGTACCGCGATGTCCCTGGTAGCACCACTTTTGACTGCGGGGGTCAGGGTAATTGATCTTGCTGCAGATTTTAGACTAAAGGATGTTAATGAATGGAAGAGCTGGTACGGCATGGACCATGCCTGCCCCGCCTTACTGGCCGAGGCGGTGTATGGGCTTCCGGAAGTTAATCGTGATGCCATCAAAAAGGCAAGCCTGGTGGCCAACCCGGGATGTTACCCTACGGCGGTACAGCTTGGATTGAAGCCACTCTTAAAGCATATGGTTATTAACCCCGAAGGAATAATAGTGGATGCAAAATCGGGTGTTAGTGGCGCAGGGCGCAATGCTGTTCTTGGAAGTTTATTTAGTGAGGCCGCTGAAAATCTTAAGGCCTATGCGGTACCTGGTCATCGGCATTTGCCCGAAATAAACCAGGGTTTAAGCAATATGTCAGCCAAGCCGGTCTCCATGACATTCGTGCCTCATTTGATTCCGATGATTAGAGGAATACACGCAACGATTTATTCATCAGTAACAGAGCACGATGTAGATTTACAGACATTATACGAGGATGAATATACATCCGAGCAGTTTGTTGATGTTTTGCCTGCTGGTTCTCATCCGGAGACGCGCAGTGTCAAAGGTTCAAATACATGCCGCATAGCAGTGCATCGACCTCAAGGTGGTCATACCATTGTTGTTTTATCAATCATCGATAATCTGGTAAAAGGCGCCGCTGGCCAGGCGGTTCAGAATATGAATATCATGTTTGGCCTGGAAGAGGCAATGGGGCTTTGTGACTTAGCGCTTGTACCTTAAGGTGATATCTATGTTGAGTCTATTCGTTCGCCGGTTAATCTAAATGGCCAAGGAAACGTCTCATATCATTGTCAAATCACCGCACCCGGGAAAATTTCCGATGATCGTAGTACTGTTGCTCGTTACGTGTATTGCTGGCGGGTGGTTTGTTTTTGACTATGGTCGACAGCGTGCTGGTTTTGATCGCCAGAGGGCCGATGCAGAACGGGATAAATTTAAAGGGCTGCTGCGCCAGAGTCAAGCCTCAATTGAGGGGCTAAGGAAACAAAATGCCAGACTAACGCAGGCTATGGAGGTTGATAAGTTTGCGTATTCTGAAGTTGAGCAATCCTTGCAAGATCTGCAAAATGAAGTGCTGGATCTCAAAGAAGAGCTGGCATTTTATCGCGGTATCATAAACCCTGAAGATCTGGCAAGAGGACTGCAGATTCAAAGCTTTCGAATTGAAAAAGGCGTTGAGCCGGGGCAGTATTCTTATCGTGTGATACTGACTCATTACAATAATTCAGCCTTCAGGATGAGAGGGAATATTCAAATGGCTATACTCGGTGTTCATGAGGGTGTTGAAAAGTTGCTGAGTCAGAGTGATTTTCTGGCTAATAATTCGGCTAAGAAGATCAACTACCGTTTTAAATATTTCCAGGAGCTTAGTGGTAAGATATTAATACCTGAAGGATTTGTGCCGGTGAAAGTGGAAATAACGGTCATAGCAAAAGACAGGAAAAAATCGAGTTTTACCAAGTCTTACCAGTGGCAGGATGCGCTTATTTAACCTTCAACATTGATTTGTACTGTCGAACCGGTTGTGTTATCTGCCACGGTTTCCCGGATATGGTATGATCTTGGCTAACAATTCGACAATTCTAGCTTCGCGGAGATTTCAAAATGTGGGGAAATGGCAATAAAGCCCAGACTCATAAAGTGGATACATTGATCGGTGAAAATACCGTCATTCAGGGTGATTTGGTATTTAAAGGGGGATTGCACGTTGATGGCAAGATTAATGGCAACGTCATTGCAGACGGTGAATCTTCCACGGTTTTGGTACTTAGCAATAAGGGGGCAATTGAGGGTGAGGTTAGAGTGCCTTATCAGGTAATTAATGGTTCGATTACCGGTGATCTGCATTCACTCGTCTGTGTAGAATTGGCATCCAATGCACGTGTAAAGGGCAATGTTTATTATAATAAAATTGAAATGGCGATGGGAGCAGAGGTTAATGGCAACCTGGTGCATCTAGACGAAGCAGAAAAGCCTTTGTTAACGCACAATAATGCTGAGCAAAGTGCCGAACATTAAATCTTAATTTACCCGGTCCCTTTAAAGTCAAAATCTTGACCAATTGACTATGAAATAGTAGCATTGAATCAGTTATTCCTTGGAGAACTACAAAATGAGTACAGCTGCAACTGAAGTACCAACACCACCTTCACTGGTCTTTACTGATAGCGCCGCAGCGAAGGTCAAGGCATTAATTGAAGAAGAAAATAATGATGCATTAAAACTACGGGTCTTTATATCCGGCGGTGGTTGCTCTGGTTTTCAATATGGTTTTACCTTTGATGAGACTATTAATGAAGGTGACACAACGGTTGAAAAAAATGGCGTTACCTTATTGGTGGATCCGATGAGCTTCCAGTATTTGGTCGGTGCAGAAATAGATTATTCAGAGGGTATAGAAGGCGCGCAGTTTGTGATTCGAAACCCTAACGCTACGACTACCTGTGGTTGCGGCTCGTCCTTTAGTGTATAGAGACAGAGAACAGGTTAAAGGGTAAAGATAAAAGTAAAGATTGTTCCAGCCGATATCATTTCCCTATTTAAGCTTGATATATTCCTCCCAGAATAACCGGATCGCTCGCTCCCGTAACGCCAGGTAAATTACCGGGTTTTCTCTCGAGTGTTTGTTTTGCCAACCAGGCAAAAGCTGCCGCTTCCACCCAGTCTGGAGGAAAACCGCACGCACTGGTTGAAATCAAATTGCAGTCGTATAGGCGCTTTTTCAGGCTATCCATCAACATCAGGTTATAAACACCTCCGCCGCATGCTAAAACCTCGTCTGTCTCTTTTGCGAATTGCGTGATTGCGTTAGCGATGCTGGCTGCGGTTAACTCGGTGAGGGTTGCCTGGATATCCTCGGCAGGTAATTCAACATCCAGCTGCTTTAAATGATTTTCAACCCATGGCCTGCCAAAATAGTCTCGTCCGGAACTCTTTGGTGGACACTTGCTGAAGTATGGATCTTTAAGCATCCGGTTGAGCAATAACTTGTTGACGTTCCCAGTCCTTGCCCAGTCGCCATTTTTGTCAAGATTTTTACCCCGGTGGTACTGGGTCCACGCATCCAGCAACGTATTACCGGGGCCTGTATCAAAACCCGTTACATTGGTATGATCATTTTTGGGCAGTACGGTAATGTTGGAAATTCCCCCGATATTTAGCACCACGCGATTTAATGCGTTGGAGTGAAATACGTAGGAATGGAACAGGGGCACCAACGGTGCCCCTTGTCCACCAGCCGCCAGGTCACGCCGGCGAAAATCTGCAACGGTGGTGATACCAGTGTTTTGTGCAATTGTGTTAGGGTCACCCAATTGCAGGGTGTAAGGGTTCGTTATGTCTGGTTGATGGCGTATGGTTTGACCGTGACTGCCAATCGCACAAATGTCCTGATGGCTAAGTTTTGCCAGATCGATTAATTCGTTGGCAGCGCGAGCAAATGACCTGCCTAATAACACATCCAGCTGACCTAATTTATCGATTTCATTTTCGCTAGAAAAATAGAGCTCAAAAATTAGTTCACGTAAAGACTGATCGATAGGTGAGGCGTGTGACTTGATGATTCCGGGGTGATCGGAAAATTCGACTAATACCGCATCGATTGAGTCTGCGCTAGTGCCAGACATTAGACCGATGTAACGCTTAGTCATGATTTGTGATTATCAGGAACCGCAATGCGTAATGAAGCATCGCGTGGATTAGGGTGTATTAAGCGCTATAGTTGTATGACCAGATCGAGAAGCAATACGTTTGACGACGTCCAGTTGCGCTAAAAGCGGGCGGGATTTCTGATAAAAGTCACTGCTGTATTTTTTTGCCAGCGGGGCCGCATCCGGTAGTTTTACGGTTAGCGGGTCACGGTGAACGCCGTTTACCCGAAATTCATAATGTAGATGAGGGCCTGTTGCGAGACCAGTACTACCAACATACGCAATAATCTGACCCTGCTTTACTCTTTTTCCACGAACAATACCACGGGCATATCCGGATAAATGAGCGTATAGCGTACTATAACTGCTTCCGTGTTGAAGAATGATTGTGTTGCCAAATCCGCCCTTTCTGCCACGATGAACGATTTTCCCGTCGCTAGTCGCTTTTATCGGTGTACCGCGAGGCGCGGCATAGTCCACACCCTTATGTGCCCTGATCGTGTTTAGGACTGGATGTTTCCTTCCCAGGCTGAATTTTGAACTAATACGTGAAAAGTCCACAGGCGAACGTAAAAAGGCCTTTCTCAGGCTGCGTCCATTTTTGTCATAATAATCGGTGTGCTGATCATTGTCGGTGTAGCGCAATGCATAATAGGATTTTCCTCTGTTCGTGAATTCTGCCGCCAGAATCTTACCATCGCGTAATTTTTCTCCCCTGGAATATAATTCCTCATAAATAACCGAAAAACTGTCGCCTTTCCGAATATCAAGTACGAAATCGATGTCCCAGCCAAAAATGCCGGCTAGCTCCATGGTCAGGTTATCAGATAATCCTGCTCGCTGGGCAGCGAGAAACAATGAACTATCAATGGTGCCTTTCGCTACAGCGGATCGTTTTTCTACAGGGTGCGACACCAGCTCATTGATAAACTTATCCTGCACCCGGTTTATTTTAAGTGTGCTCGATTCGTCAACATCGTACCGTAAGGCAAGCAGCCGCCTGGATGAGTCGACCTTGATGTCGAGTGTGTCGCCTGGATACAGGTTACGCAAAGCAGATTTTTTCTCGGTACTGGCTAAAAGGTTCTGTAATTGTTGTGCACTAATGCCATTGCGTTTGAAAATATGAGATAACGTATCGCCTTTTTTTACTATGACGGTTTGCCAGTTCAGGCCATCCGTTGAGCTAGTGTGCTTGGTCGCTCCACCTTCAGGTAAGGCCATTAAATCAGATGCAATTCCCTGTTCGGTTGCTGATAGAATCGGATTGGATAAGGGTAATGCAATGGTGGTGCGAGGGTCTGGTTCGCGTGACGCGCCAGCGTCATCAGGAGAAAAGCCCAGCATAATGCCAAAACCGGCAACAAGGCCTGCAAGCGCTAAAATAGGGTGATGTGGCTTGAATTTCCTCGCAGCCCGTTTCCCGGGGTGTGATTTAAAATCACGACTCAGGACTGATTGACCGCCAATGTCGGAATGCTTACTGATCACGGAAATCCCTTTAAAATGTTCGCGTTACCTTAACTGGAGTTTTCGAGAAGGTCAATATAACAATGTGATTTTTAAGTGAAATCATCATTTTTCGGTCTTTTCGTAAATTTGGATACAATAAATATGCAATTCAGTCGCCAATTACTTACTATATCGGAAAATTTTTATTGAAACTTAAGGGTTTAGCCGGGTAAATGACAAAAAATCAGGAAATAATAGAAGAAATTAAGCGAGGGGCCGAAGAAATTCTACCTGTTGATGAACTGGAAACACGCCTGGCATCCAAAAAACAGTTAAGAATCAAGGCCGGATTTGATCCGACTGCGCCAGATTTGCATCTTGGACATACGGTATTGCTAAACAAGCTACGCCAGTTTCAGGATATGGGGCATGAGGCGATATTCCTTATCGGTGATTTCACCGGCATGATTGGCGATCCTACCGGGAAAAACATTACACGCAAGCCATTGACCAGGGATGAGGTTGTTGAAAACGCGCGTACCTATGAACAGCAGATTTTCAAGATTCTGGACCCGGAAAAGACATTGGTCATGTTTAACTCCAGCTGGATGAATGAAATGAATGCGGCAGATATGATTCAGCTTGCGGCACAACACACCGTTGCGCGTATGTTGGAGCGGGACGATTTCAATAAAAGATATGCTTCAGGTCAGCCGATTGCGATACATGAGTTTCTGTATCCGTTGGTTCAGGGCTATGATTCTGTCGCCATTAATGCAGATATTGAACTGGGTGGCACAGATCAGAAATTCAACCTGTTGGTCGGCAGGGAGTTGCAGAAACACTATGGGCAGCTTCCACAGATTGTGTTGACTATGCCTATTCTCGAAGGATTAGATGGTGTACAAAAAATGTCCAAGTCTTTGGCCAATTATATTGGTATCAGCGAAACGCCGGATGAGATGTTTGGCAAATTGATGTCAATATCTGATGATTTGATGTGGCGCTATTTTGAGTTGCTGAGTTTTGAGCCGATTTCACAGATTGAGAAATATAAAAACGATGTAGAGTCTGGTTGCAACCCGCGAGATATTAAGTTCTTGCTAGGCGGAGAAATTGTAGCCAGATTTCACAGTCAACAAGACGCGAAGCGCGCAAAAGAAAATTTTATAGCGCGTTTTCAAAAAGGAGCGATGCCGGATGAAATGCCAGAAAAATTATTGACATCAGCAACCGGAAGCCTGCCCATATCGTCTGTTTTAAAAGACGCTGCGTTGACCAAAAGTACTTCGGATGCGAGGAGAATGATTCAGCAAGGGGCAGTCAGGATAGATGGGGAAAAAATCGAAGATGTAAACCTGGAAATACCAGCGGGAAGCAGTCATGTTATACAAGTTGGTAAACGGCGTTTTTCACGCGTAATCGTGGCATAACTTCTTCTTGGAAATCAGCCCTGCTCGTTTGTTTTTAGCCCCCGTAAATATTTAACAACAATGTCTTTAACTTTTGCAGGGGTATAAGGCTTAACAATAAATCCCTTGGCCCCATTTTCGATAGCTCGTTTCACATAGTCCATCGTGCTATGACTACTTACAATCGCAATATACTGATCAGGATTGGTTGCGAGCATTTCCTTCATTGTCTCAAAGCCGTCTTTAACAGGCATTTCGATATCAAGGAAAATCAGATCGGGTTTAATTTCATTAAATTGGCTAATTGCCTGATCCCCGTCAGTCGCAGTGTAAATTTTCTTGAATTGCATCGAATTCAAAATTGACCTGAGCAACTCACGGGTTGTGTTGTCATCATCGACAATTAAAATCGAGATTGTTTCCATAGCAGAATTTCTCCATAACCATGCATTGAATTAAGTATACTTCGGTGTATTCAGTGAGTCGCTATGCAATGACCGGATTTTTATCATTTTCCCTTAATGTTTGAATGCAGGTTTCGTGAAGCGCCTTAATCAGGCCTGCAACGGGTGCTAAATCTTCTTCCTTGATAAATCTTTCCAGGTCGCTTGCGATCCGGCTGATTTCAGTGAATCCTAAATTGGCGGCCCCACCTTTTAATTTATGAGCAAGAAACTTTACCTGGCTCCAGTTTTTCTCTTCTGCAGCAAGAATAATTTCGTCAAGGGTATTCGGCAGGTCATCCAGAAACAAGCCATTGATTTCTGTCAGGTCAATGCTCAAATTACTTACGTTACGATTTTTGGTTTGGTTTGTATTTCTAACCTCGGTTTTCAGGTGTTTCGACAAAACTGTATCAAAATGGGTTCTGTCAATAGGCTTGGTTAAAAAGTCATTGCAACCAGCGGTCGCACATCGATCCCTATCCTCTTGAGACGCATTTGCGGTTAGTGCGACAATCGGCCTGCCGTAGCCCGACTTTCTTAACCAGTCGGTTGCCTCTAATCCACCCATTACCGGCATTTGCATATCCATTAAAATGAGGTCAAAGTCACCCGCTAATGCCTTTTCGATGGCGTCTTTGCCATTTTCTACACAGGTGATGTTGATGTTTGTATTGCCAAGCAGGCTTTTAATCAAAAGTTGATTCACAGTATTGTCTTCGGCAAGTAAGAGACTGCCTGTGTAGTGTGGATTAATGAAGTCAGATTCTTTTTTGCCCGATTGATCATTGAAAAGTGCTTCATAATCTTTGCTTTCGTCGTACAGATGCTCTTTTTCTACCTGTCCGGTTGAAACCGTTACGGTGAAGCAACTGCCTTGTCCAGGGTTGCTGGTTACCGAGATTGACCCACCCAGGCGTTCTGCGAGCTGTTTGGAAATATACAATCCCAGTCCTGTTCCACCGAAACGTCTGGTTGTCGATGAGTCGGCCTGGGAAAAAGGTTTAAATAAAATATCTAGTTGCTCCGGGGGCATCCCTATGCCAGTGTCCTGAACAGAAAAGATCAATTGCTGGTCATCACCAAGATAGCGAATAGACAATGTAATGCTGCCTTGTTGGGTGAACTTGATTGCATTATTGCAAAGATTTAACAAAATCTGTTTGAGTCTTGTGGGGTCGGAAATAATCCTTGAGGGAAGTGGGTATTCGTATTGAATCGAAAAGTCGATATCCTTGTTTTGTGTTTGAATACCGGTTAACTGTTTTATTTCCTGCAGGATGTCAGTGACGGATGTGGGGATGTGTTCGATATCAAATTTGCCCGACTCAATTTTGGAAAGATCAAGGATGTCATTAATAATTTGCAGGAGATGTTTGCCCGTTTGAACAATCGTATTCGTTGCATCAGATTTTTCTACATCAGGTATTTCCCTGTTATTTAATAATTCTCCGAATCCTATGATGGCAGTAAGTGGGGTTCTAATTTCGTGGCTCATGTTTGCCAGAAACTGACTCTTTGCCTTGTTTGCTGATTCTGCTTCCAGTCGTGCTACCTCAAGTTGAGAAGTACGTCGCGCAATCTTTTTCTCCAGATTCAGATTCTGCTCATTGATGATCTTGTATAACTCATAACTCTCCAGCGCATTGGCAGTGCTGAACAGTATCATCGACAAAAGGCTCAACGACGCATCCTTCAGTTCGCCAATATCGTTTTTCAGAATGCCTACGAATACACCTCTTACCCTTGATCGAGTGGCTAGCACATGCAATACGGCTGTATCGTCTGGATTGACAGACTGGTTGACGACGGCTCTGGTTTGGTTTAGTGCCCAGGCAAAGGTTCCCTCGGCAACCTGATAATCGATTTCGTTTTGTATTCTGTCCCTTTCCGAGTCCGGATAGCAATCGGCGGTTTCGAAACTTTGATCGTCTTCATTTACGGCCAGAAAAGCCATCGTATTAAAATCAAATAGTTGTAGCAGCCGGGGCCGGGTTTCTGAAAAAATCGAAGAGGGATCGATGTCCTGGTTAAGGTTTATGTCTAGCTCTTTTTCATCGGCACCAGGCGCAGGGTCGAGTCCCTGGTTAACACGTGCCTGGATATCGCATAAACCAGCGCCAATCTCCAGTGCGTTAATATACCATTGGAGTTGACGTTCCAGATGTTCTATTTGAGGCTGGTCTCGATCCTTATCTGCGGAAAACATTTTCATCAGTCCTCGTCGGATAAGATGACCCTGATGGCATCCATATATTGACGCTTCAGTTCGGTCAATGTCGGAGATAATATACTTTCAGGCAGACCGAGCTGTTCCCAGGCTTTTGTATCAAGTGGCGGTACAAACTGCTCCCCACTGCTACCCAGCTGCATCGCGTTGGAGATGATATCGGCGATGTGAACGAGTGTGGAATCGAGCTGGTGATTGTTTTTTGCCATTGGCCGGTGGTGGTTGCTGACCGCATAAATAGTCTGCGCCGGGAGTCGCCAGTGGCTTAGAAGTGCGCCACCTGCTTCGGCATGGTTAAAGCCAAGGACGTCTCTTTCGACTTTATACAAAAGCTGGTTGTTTTCATTGGCGGTGGAAAAGATATCACCCATTATTTCCGGTATTTTGAGACACATGATGAGTCGGCCAATGTCGTGTAGCAGACCGGATACAAAGAATCTTTCTACATTAACCTCCCTGCGATAAGTGGCGAGAATACGTGCGGCCACTCCACAGGCAACGCTATGGCGCCAAAAAGAATCCATGTCAACGAAATCGTTAGATACGCCTTCGAATAGTTTAATAACAGATGTGGCAAGCGCCAGATCCCTTAGTTGTTTGGTGCCAATAACAGTGACTGCGCGTGTAATGGTGTCAATTTTTGATGGAAAACCATAAAATGCACTATTTGCGATACGTAACAATCTGGCTGCCAAACTTGCGTCATCGCTAAGGATATTAGCGATGTCCCGGTTTGCACTTTGAGGGTCATTTACCGCTTCATTCAGTCGAGTATATATCGTTGGTAAGGAGGATACGGTAGAGGTTTCCTTGGCAAGCTTTTCCGGTGTCCACTTCATTCCGCACTCTTCACCTTATTACCTGCTCTGGCCATGACACAAAGACGGTATAATTCTGCAGAGACCGGGTTTTCAAGGTCGCAGTGCCGGAACAGATGTCGCGTTTTATCTTCGGCATCCTTGAGTATTTCGGGGCTTAGTTGCTCTAATTCCTCGTTAGCAACGGATTCCTTGGAGACGCCCTCAATATTTGCCTCCGTGACCCCCCAGGTTTTGAAGACTTTGATATGTTTTTCAGTCAGTTCTGTCCCGGCTCGTAATAGCACCCGGCCGTTTAACTGGGTTGCATCTTCGGCCAGAACCATGCCAGGCTTAAGATCTTCCAGATTGATTGCTCCCATAATGACTCCGTTCATAAGGTATTAATACTACTAGTAGTCTATCGGCAATCGTGGCGAGAACATAAGTGTTTTGGATTAAAAACAGCTTTTTTTAGGTGTAGTGCCACCGTTTGCCGGGCTATAGGGTTTCCCCCAGGTTTTCACTGAATTAAAGTATTTAATCCTGAATTTTGGGTTGCGTAATAAATACGAAAAGAATTGTTGACGTGGATTGGGTGATGCGTATAATGCGCGGCTTGTCGTCGATACGTTGTATTTCCACTTAAGCAGCCAAAAAAATAAATTTGGTTAGATTGACGATGATAGCTGGTCGTGTATAATCGATCTGCTACGCCGGTATGTTATCCGGCCGCTCTTTAACAATGTGAAATCAAGCAATTTGTGTGGGTGCTTACGTCGGTGATGAGAATCACCAACAAATCTCGTTGCTTCGCTTGATAACTTATTTATAGGGGATCATGCTTTGTAACGAAAAAGCATCACATTGTCATTCATGACAATAGCCAGTAATAAACTGAAGAGTTTGATCATGGCTCAGATTGAACGCTGGCGGCATGCTTAACACATGCAAGTCGAACGGAAACGACAGAAACAATCCTTCGGGTGCGTTTTTGGGCGTCGAGTGGCGGACGGGTGAGTAATACGTAGGAATCTGCCCAGTAGTGGGGGACAACCCGGGGAAACTCGGGCTAATACCGCATACGCCCTACGGGGGAAAGCGGGGGACCTTCGGGCCTCGCGCTATTGGATGAGCCTACGTCCGATTAGCTTGTTGGTAGGGTAACGGCCTACCAAGGCGACGATCGGTAGCTGGTCTGAGAGGACGATCAGCCACACTGGGACTGAGACACGGCCCAGACTCCTACGGGAGGCAGCAGTGGGGAATATTGGACAATGGGCGCAAGCCTGATCCAGCAATGCCGCGTGTGTGAAGAAGGCCTTAGGGTTGTAAAGCACTTTCAGTAGGGAAGAAAAGCTCGAGGCTAATATCCTCGGGTCTTGACATTACCTACAGAAGAAGCACCGGCTAACTTCGTGCCAGCAGCCGCGGTAATACGAAGGGTGCAAGCGTTAATCGGAATTACTGGGCGTAAAGCGCGCGTAGGCGGCCAGA
>JBHHVB010000020.1:0-42290 GCA_046754065.1 Gammaproteobacteria bacterium | reverse complement strand
ACAGGTGACACCCATGCTACGGATGATAATTTACAGCACTTTTGGGACTTGACCGGGTTTGAAATAAATATTTACTACAATAGTTTAATAAAACACTTTAATATAAAGGCTAAAGGTACTTAAGGGCGCACGTCGTTTGAGTAGATATCGGTTTATGGCTCTGGATCTCAAAATTCCAATCAATTTATTATCGCAAGATCCGCTAATCAAGCGGGCGACCCTGGTTGTGAACGGTCTGTTGTTAATTTTATTGAGTTACTACCTGGCTGAATTGACATGGAAAATGATCCCTGCGGAGAAACAGGCTGCACCGCTGCCTGTAGTTGCGGAAACAGGTCGGCAGGCCGTATCACCCACGGCCAGTAAAACCTGGAACATCGCAAAATGGCATTTATTCGGGCAGCCGTCTGCTCAAAAACCGGTGTCGATACCCGTTAACCAGGAGATTACTGAAACAAAACTCAACCTCGTATTGAGGGGTATTGTTGCATCAGATGATCCCAATGGTGGGGGCGCGATTATTGCGCAACCCAATGGTAGTGAGCGGTTTTACAAGGTCGGCGCAAGATTGCCTGGAAATGCCGAGTTAAAGGAAATCCATCCCGACAAGGTTATTTTGCAGCGAAATAATCGCCTGGAAGCGCTCAAATTGCCAAAGGACTCCATCGATATTGGAAGTGGCGTGCCTGGAGCCACTCAACGAGGTGCTTCACGGTCAACGGGATCCAGCCGTACCGCCAGGGTCGCGCCGGCCAGATTACGCCAGTATCGTCAGATGATTGTCAATAATCCGCAACGCATCGCAGATTTGGTCAGGGTGCAACCGCATAGAGAAGGAGGGCGTTTTGTCGGATATCGGTTACAACCCGGTCGTGACAGGGCATTGTTCTCACAGGTTGGATTGCTGCCTGGTGATGTTGTAACAGCGGTAAACGGTATTCAAATTGACAATCCTGCAAAGGGCTTTAATGTGATGAACCAGCTGAAAGAATCCAGCCAAATAAACGTGAATATTTTACGGAACGGTGTTCCGCAATCTATTGTTTTAAACTTTTAGCGCGGACGGGGGTACCAATTATTGTAAGGTATTCCGTCAAACTTTATATTTCACCATTAAAATCGTCACTATAGGGTTGTAATTCAAATAAAAAAGGTATAATGCCTGGATGTGGAGTAAAAAAAATATAGCCGCAGGGATCGAGCGGCTGAAACACACTAAGTGCGTATTGCCCCTAAACAGGATCGCTGCCGCGGCCCTGTTCGTTTCGCTGTTCCTGATCATGTCAGCCGTTTTCGCTCAGCCGGTGACGATGAATCTGAAAGATGCAGATATTTCGGCGGTGATCAGCACCGTGTCAGAGGTAACCGGGAAGAATTTCATCATCGATCCGCGAGTTAAAGGTAAAGTAACGATCATTTCATCGAAGCCGATGGAGGGCAATGAGCTTTACGAGGTGTTCCTGTCCATTCTTGAAGTACATGGGTTTTCGGCGGTACCCAATGGCAGCGTGATCAAAATCGTGCCGGATGCCAATGCGAAACAGAAGGCCTTGCCGCTTGCTACGGACAGGGCGCCGGGGGACGGGGACGAGGTCGTACCCCGGGTGATTCAGCTGGATAATGTGTCGGCCTCACAGCTGGTTCCGATATTAAGACCCCTGGTCCCCCAACAGGGACATTTGGCTGCCTACGTGCCAGGCAATGTCCTGATTATATCTGACCGCGCCGCGAATATTCAGCGGTTGATGGATATCATCCAACGCATTGATATGCCCAGCGGTGATGAGATAGAGATTATTACGTTACGTCATGCGTCTGCTTCTGAAGTGGTCAGGATTCTGACCTCGCTCGAACAGCAGCAGAAGGGCAAGGTGGGTGGTCAGCTCGGCGCATCAGAATCCCCGGTACTGATTGCAGACGAACGTACCAATAGTATTTTGATTGGCGGTGGGCGCTCGGGTCGCTTGCGACTCAGGGCGATTATTTCACATCTGGACACGCCGTTGGCGTCCTCGGGTAATACCCGCGTATTTTACCTGCGGTATGCCCAGGCGAAAGATTTGGTCCAGGTGCTTACCGGGGTCAGTAATGCGGTTGAGCAGCAAAACAAGGCGAAGGCAGGTGGTGCGGCAGCTGCACAGCGAAACCTGCCAGTTAATATTCAGGCCGATGAAAGCACCAATGCACTGGTGATTACCGCACCGCAGGATATGATCCGTTCGCTAGAAGTCGTGATTAAGCAGCTTGATGTGCGCCGTGCGCAGGTAATGGTTGAAACGATCATTGCTGAGGTGTCGGAAAACCTCGCGGCAGAGTTGGGTGTAGAATGGATAGTTGATAGCACGCCAGGCGGAGATGGTCCTGTTGGTTCAAGCAATTTCGGAACGCTAGGCAGTTTGGCGAGCGCGGCAGTAGGTGCTGCCGTACCTTCGCTACCTACTGGTCTGATGATGGGAATCGGTGTGTTTAATGATTCTCAAACAAACTTTGCGGCGATACTTCGCGCGCTAAGGGGGGACGGCACAACCAATATCTTGTCAACGCCGACATTAGTGACGATGGATAATGAGGAGGCCGAGATCGTTGTCGGTCAAAATGTACCGTTTATTACGGGTTCATTTAGTAGCACAGGCTCGGGTACAACACCGACCAATCCCTTCCAGACAATCCAGCGTGAAGATGTCGGTATCACGTTGAAGGTCAAGCCCCAGATCAATGAGGGGGATGCCGTTAAGCTGGAACTGGAACAAAAGGTTGATAGCGTTGCCGCCAGTGCGGCAGGGGCCGCTGATCTGGTGACAAATACCCGGTCAATTAAAACCAGCGTCATGGTTGATGACGGTCATATGATTGTATTAGGTGGGTTACTCGATGATACCGTAACCGAGACAGTGCAAAAGGTACCGTTGCTTGGCGATATCCCGCTGCTGGGTACATTCTTCAGTTCGAAGACAACCAAAAAAGAAAAGCGAAACCTGATGGTCTTTCTAAGACCGGTCATTATCAGGGACTCCGCGGTGACCACACGGCTGACAAATAGCAAATATGAATATATGCGTGCCAAGCAAATGGATATTCGTGACAAGGGATTCATGTTTCTTAAGGAAGATGATCAACCGGTCATGGCACCGTTCGAGGAATTCCTGGCGGTGCCTCCACCTTTTGACGCTCCCGAAGAAACCATTGAACGGGTTAATGGTCTTAAAAAACAGGCCGACGAACAGAATCCAGTCTTGAACAAATAATTATGTCACTCGAAAATTTCGACGAAACAGGCGTACCCGAACGAGTCGAGACAACCCCTATCATCCCCGATCAGGCTGCCAGTGAGCAGATTGCACAGAAACGATTGCCCTACGCGTTTGCCAAGCGGCAAGGGGTGGTTGTCAATCAGTATGAGCAGGATCATGCCAATGTTGTCTGTCGTGCAAAGACGAGCTCGGTGGCGCTTGCCGAAATCCGGCGATTTCTGGGTATGCCGATCAAGATCGAAATGGTTGCACCCGAAAAATTCGATGGCATTTTACAAAGTGCCTATGAACACGAGACGTCGCAGACGATGCAGATGATGGGGGATCTTGGTGACGAGATGGACCTGTCCAGCATTGCGCAACAACTGCCTGAACCGGAAGATCTACTGGAAAGTGAAGATGATGCGCCAATCATTAGATTGATTAATGCGATCCTGACTGAGGCAGTTAAGGAGAATGCATCCGATATTCATATTGAGCCTTATGAACACCGATTAGTCGTTCGGTTTCGTGTGGATGGCGTGTTGCGCGAGGTGCTGGAGCCTTCTCGAGTGCTGGCACCATTATTAATATCGCGCGTTAAGGTCATGGCAAAACTCGATATTGCCGAAAAACGCCTGCCTCAGGATGGTCGTATTTCGTTGCGGGTTGCGGGACGCGCAGTTGATGTGCGTGTATCGACCATGCCGTCGGGTCATGGTGAGCGCGTGGTATTACGCCTGCTTGATAAACAGGCGGGCAGACTGGACCTTGAGCATCTCGGCATGGCGGAGGATACCCGTGAGTTAATGGATCGAATTATCCATAAGCCACATGGTATCGTGTTGGTGACCGGGCCAACCGGTTCAGGTAAGACAACGACACTTTATGCGGTACTCAGCAAGATCAATGACAAGAGCCGTAACATCATGACTGTTGAGGATCCAGTCGAATACCATCTCGATGGGATTAGCCAGACTCAGGTGGTTGGGAAAGTCGATATGACATTTGCGCGAGGTTTACGGGCAATTCTGCGCCAGGATCCCGATGTCGTGATGGTCGGTGAGATACGTGATCTTGAAACCGCCGAAATTGCAGTGCAGGCGAGTTTAACCGGGCACATGGTATTATCAACCCTGCACACCAATACCGCAATCGGTGCAATCACCCGACTACGGGATATGGGCGTAGAGCCCTTTCTTGTAGCGTCCAGCTTGATTGGCGTGCTGGCACAGCGTCTGGTGCGAGTGCTTTGCCCATCATGCAAAAGGTCCTATACACCCAGTGAAACCGATGTTGAGAAATTTGAACTGACCGCAGAAGAGGCGCCGATGCTGTTTACCGGTGGTGAAGGTTGCAAGGAATGTAATTTTACCGGTTACAGGGGGCGAGCAGGGGTATTTGAGCTGATCGACGTTGACGACAAGATGCGCGTGATGATCCACGATGGCAGTTCCGAACAGCAGATGGAAGAATATGCACGTACGCGCAATCGTAGTATTTACAAGGATGGTATGCGGCTCGTAGCCTCTGGCGTAACCTCTCTTGAAGAAGTATTGCGCGTTACAAGAGAGGACTAAACCCCTTGAATTATGCTGCGCAGATTTATCGATTCATCTTGACCCATAGAATCAGCTATCCCTCTGCGAGGGATCAACGAATCTGCCTTGCCTGTTTCACGCTAAATTCCGAAACTTTCATGCACAAAGGGATCTGATGGGCGCGTATGAATTCACAGCGCTGGATGCGACCGGGCGTGAACGTAAAGGTGTGCTTGAAGGCGATGCGCCACGTCAGATCAGGCAACAACTTCGTGAAAAAGGTCTGTCGCCGATTTCGGTAACGGAAGTTGCACAACGCGAAAGAAAGGCCGAGCGTGGATCAATATTCAAGCGTGGTATCAATGCGACTGATCTTGCGTTGATTACCCGGCAATTTGCAACCTTAACCCGCTCAGGATTACCCGTAGAGGAGGCTCTGCAGGCGGTCTCTCAGCAGTGCGAAAAACCGAGACTAAAAAGTATGCTTGTTGCGGTTCGTTCCCGGGTAATGGAGGGCCATACCCTGGCCGATTCATTGGCAGAATTTCCGCGTGTATTCTCGGATTTGTTCAGGGCGACAGTGTCTGCGGGCGAACAGTCTGGTCATCTTGATTTGGTTCTTGACAGACTGGCAGATTATACCGAGGCGCGCCAAGCCTTACGTAAAAACGTCGTATTCTCATTAATCTATCCGGTTTTGGTAGTCATTGTCGCGATTGCCGTGGTGACGCTTTTACTCGCATTTGTTGTTCCGCAGGTGGTGAAGGTATTCGAGGATGTTGGACAGGAATTACCACTGCTCACGCGTGCACTGATTGCTTCGAGTGAGTTTATTCGCGACAGTGGATTGTTAATTGTTCTGCTATTGGTTGCGGTGGTTATCGGTATGCGCATCTTACTGAAACGGCCAGCGGTTAAAAAAGGATTTCATGCCTTTCAATTAAAGGTTCCATTGGTGGCGCGTTTGGTGCGGGGGCTTAATGCTGCCAGGTTCTCGAGGACACTGAGCATCTTGACCGAAAGCGGCGTGCCGGTACTAGAGTCATTAAGAATATCATCGCAAGTGGTATCGAATATTCCAATGCGAACGGCGGTGGATGATGCCGCAGGACTGGTGCGGGAAGGTTCGAGCCTTAACAAGGCGCTGGAGAGAAGTGGTTACTTTCCACCCATGACAATACATCTGATAGCCAGCGGTGAATCGAGCGGTAAACTGGAGGTGATGCTGGATCGTGCAGCGGCCAGCCAGGAACAGGAACTGGAAACGATATTACAAACCATTGTCGGGCTGTTTGGCCCATTCCTGATATTGGCAATGGGTGGTATCGTATTACTGATCGTGTTGGCAATATTATTGCCGATTTTCAATATGAATCAACTCGTGATATAGGAATGGTGATGATACCAATGAGAAAAAAGAACGTGGTTTGGTGGGAAAGACGGCGAACTCGTGGTTTTACCTTGATTGAAGTGCTGGTTGTCGTTGTCATTCTTGGCATCCTCGCTGCGATTGTGGTACCCAATATTATGGACAAGCCCGGTGAGGCAAAAATCACCAAGGCCAAGGCGGATATACGGGCGATAGAAAGTGCCCTTAATATGTATCGTCTTGATAAGCATGACTATCCGGGAACCGATGAAGGGCTTGAGGCACTGGTGCCTGATTATTTGCCACGTGCGCCTAAGGATCCCTGGGACCAGCCTTACCAGTATCTTTATCCCGGTACCCAGGCTGCCATTGATGTTTTTACGCTGGGACGCGACGGTGCCCAGGGAGGAGACGGTGAAGATGCTGATGTCGGTAACTGGAATCTCGCCGAATAATCCTGAATGATCAATCGCCCGTTGTGACTAGTACGACGGGTGCTCCCGTTTTATATCATGAATTCATCTTGCTGTAAAAACTACCCGGTAAGGTCTCGCGGTTTTACGCTGATTGAAATTCTGGTGGTTGTATTCATCATAGGCATTGCGCTGGGGTTGGTTGTGATGTCGATTAACCCGAATCGCAGCACCCTGCTTGAGGAAGAAGCTAAACGAATTGCCACACTGGTTTCGCTGTTGGCGGAAGAGTCGATCATTCAGTCCAGGGAAATGGCCATTGAATTTGCCAATGATGGCTATAAATTTCTGGTGCTGGATGAGCAGACCTGGAAAGAGGTTGAAGACGATTTGTATCGTGCCAGGGAACTACCGGACACGATGACACTGGAGGTCTTTTTTGAAGGCAATAATTTTGATTTTCTTGAGATCGACTATGAAGGGAATCCCCGTGCCTATATTCTTTCAAGTGGTGAGATGACACCATTTGAGGTCGTGTTAAACGATGATGACGAGGAAGGTCGTTATCATATCATCGCAGATATTACCGGCAGAGTCACTGCTGAGCTTGAAGAATAATGTATTAAACTTGAAATTTAACATGCGATTAAAAAAAGGATTCACCTTGCTTGAGATTCTGGTTGCACTGGCGGTTTTAGCCCTGGCGTTGAGTGCCATCGTTGTTGAATCGAGTAACAACATCAGGAATGCCGCAACACTGCGTGATAAAACACTAGCGCACTGGGTTGCGATGAACAAGATTGCCGAGATACAGATTAACGAGGATTGGCCATCAACGGGTAACAAAAAAGGCGAAACCGAAATGGCAGATCGTGAATGGTTCTGGCAGTACAAGATAACCAAAACCATGGATGATGACGTACGTCGTATGGACGTAGAGGTTCGTGTCGATCCAGACAAGGAAAATCCACTGGCTACTGCGGTTGCATTTATTGGGCAGCCAATGAAGTGAAGAGCATGATGCCGAAAACAATGGTCGAAATGCGGAGGCATGCAACCGGGGCCGAGCAGGGGTTTACCTTGCTAGAGTTACTGGTTTCTTTAATGATCTTTGCGGTGCTTGCGGTGATTGCATACGGTGGGCTGAAATCAGTGCTGGATGCACAAAAGCAAACCGATGAGCAGGCTGCAAAACTGGCGATGCTGCAAAAGGCATTTATTATTATTAATCGCGACACGGAACAAATGATCAACCGGGGTATCAGGGACAATTACGGGGACCCAAAATCAGCGCTCATTGGTGACAGTGGCGCAATGGAGTTTAGCAAGGCCGGTTGGCGAAATCCTGCGGGCTTTAAACGTAGCAATATACAACGGATAGCCTATGGTATTGAGGATGATCAATTGTTGCGTTTAAGCTGGGCGGTACTGGATCGGGCGCAGGATAGCGAACCAATGAGTAGCCTGATTATGGACAGGGTCAAGAGTCTCGAGGTTCGTTATCTGGATCTGGATCTAAAATGGCAAAATCAGTGGCCGGTTAATAGTAATACCACTAAAAACGTACCGGAAACACTGCCCAGGGCCCTGGAAGTGACGATGGATGTCGAGGATTGGGGAAAAATTACCCGACTATTTAGAGTAGCGGGCCTAGCAGCACCGGTTAAGAAGAATACCGGTAGCGGAAGCAGCAATACGGTTTCTGGACCTTGAGTATGAATCTACGACAAAACGGTGCAGCACTGATCACCGCAATGCTGGTTACTGCGATTGCGGCCATCGCGGCAGCGGCAATGGCATCGCGTCAGCATATCGATATCCGACGAACGGCGAACGTATTGGAATCGGAGCAGGCCGGTCTGCTGGCGATTGGTGTCGAGACCTGGGCGATGGAGATTCTTGCACGAGACAGGGACAACAATAAAACAGACCATCTGGAAGAAGATTGGGCCACAGTATTGCCCCCTATTCCGGTAGAAGGTGGTGCCGTTGCCGGTAGTATAGAGGACCTGCAGGGTCGGTTTAATATCAATAACCTCGTCGATAACAACGGCAAGATCAGTAATGATGATGTGGAACGGTTTCGGCGATTATTGCAGGCCGTGGGGCAGAAACCGGACTTGGTCGAGGCAGTGGTGGACTGGATCGATAAGGATGAACAAGAAACATTTCCCGGTGGTGCCGAGGACGGCACCTATCTGGGTGCTGAGGTCGCCTATCGAACCCCAAATACACTCATGTCAAGTCCAAGTGAGTTATTATTGGTCGATGGATTCGATCTGGACAGTTATACTGCGTTACTACCGCATGTTATTGCGTTGCCGGAGAGAACAACGATCAATGTCAATACGGCCTCTGCGCAGGTCCTGATGGCACTGGTTCAAGGACTCACCGAGTCCGAGGCGGACCAGCTAATTGGTGACCGCGATTATGAGAAAGTCGCTGAGTTTACCGGACATACTGTTCTGGATCAGCGTGCACCACCCGCTGATGCGATCAGCGTGTCCAGCAACTACTTTGTTGTGAAGGGTGCGGTACAATATGGCAAGATTGAATTACAAATGATCAGCATGGTAAACAGGACAGATGATGCAAAGGTCTATCCCTTTATGCGCAGCCAGGGAGGTTATTAATGCGTGAGCGTCTCTTTATTCGCCTGGGCCAAACGCCGACGGATATCGTCAGCTGGGTGCGTGTCGGCAATGACAGTGAAGAAGAGGCGTTGCAGGCGGACAGTGGCAAACTGGATGATGCGATATTAGCGGCATCCGGGTGTCGTGTTGTCGTGCTGGTGCCCAGTGTTGATGTGATATTATCGAGCGCAATCATCCCTACTCGTAATCGCCAGCGTATCCTGAGTGCAATTCCCTTTGCGCTGGAAGACCAGTTTGCCTGTGAAGTGGATGAACTCCATTTCGCAATTGGCAAGCGCGAGTCCGATGGCACGGTCAATACCGCTGTTGTTTCCAGAGAAAAAATGGATCAGTGGCTCGAGGCGATCAGAGGTGCCGGTATCGAGCCTGATACGATTGTGCCTGATTGCCTTGCGGTGCCGATGAGCGAAGATGGCTGGACGGTGTTTATCGATGAAACCGTTTCAATTATCCGAACGGGGGGGCAGCACGGTATCTCGGTGGATAATGATAACCTGCAAGACACGTTGTCACTGATGTTATCCGAGGTTGAAGACGTTCAACCCGAGTCGATATCGATTATCGATTGTCGGGAGTCTGATCAGCCATTACCAATAGATATGAATTCGCTGGATGTGGAATCCCGCTGTGAAAAATCGTCAGTCGCCGCGATTACCTGGTTTGCTCATGCGTTTAAGGACAGTGATATTATCAACCTCGCCCAGGGCCCTTACAGTCGTCAGGAGCAGCTTGGAAAATTACTTCGACCCTGGCGTGCGGCAGCTGCCATGCTGCTGGCGCTGGTCGGCATATCATTAATTGCGACCTCGCTTGATTATTTTAGACTGAAGGACGAATCAACCCGGTTGAGCCAACAAATTGATAAGCTCTACCTGGATTCGTGCCCCGGTGCCAGCAGGATTGTCAATGTTAAGGTTCAGATGGAAAGGTGCCTGAAAAAAATGGGTGGAGGTGCTACGATTCTTTCCGGTGGTTTCCTGGATATGCTGGCCGATGCAGGTGCCTCGCTTAACAAAACAGACAATATGGAATTAACCAGACTTAGCTACAGGGAGGGCATGTTGGATCTTGCCTTGATGATCAATGACCTCCAGGGTCTGGATAAGCTGAAGCAACGTTTAAGTACAGATGCAAAATTGTCGGTAGAAATTCAGTCGGCATCTGCGCGCGATAATAAAGTAGAGGCGCGATTACAGATAACAGGGAGCGATTCATGAAAGAATGGCTATCAAACCTGGGGTCACGCGAACGGATGATGATTGCGTTAGGTAGCGCCGGGTTAGGAGTCGCAGTCATATTAGGATTGTGGATATCGCTGAACAGCGATGTTGCCCGGCTGGAGCAGGTGGTCAAGGATAAAAAGATGCTTGAAACCTGGATGCAGGCTGCATCGCAAAAAGCGAAACAGCTGCAACGATCAGGTAATCAGTCAAACCAGTCCCGTGGTCAGTCATTGCTTGCATTGGTTGACCGGACTGCCAAGCAAGGGCGGCTGGGGGGCGCGATGAAACGCGTAGAACCGGAAGGCCAGGACAAAGTGCGTATCCGATTAGAGGTGGCAAAATTTGATGATGTAACCCGATGGTTGGAACAGCTCGACAAACAATACAATATTCATGTTGGCAAGATCACCATTGATAAAGATGACCAGTCTGGTTTCGTTAATGCGCGCATCACTCTGGAAGGTACCTCTTAGTGAAAAAAGTAATACGTTATGCGCTGGCTGGTTTCGCGTTGTATGTTTTTTTTCTGGTCATATTATTACCCGCAGACCGCATCTATTCCTTGTTGAAAAGCAGAATGTCATTGCCCGTTCAACTTTATGAAGTGGATGGCAGCGTCTGGCAAGGCTACGCCGGCGTTGCAATGGCTGGAAAGCACAGATTGGAAAGCGTGAACTGGGAGTTAAAGGTTCTACCCTTGATATGGGGGCAGTTGCAGACTAGGCTATCTTTTAATAAAGGGGAAGGTAACATTGCCGGGACTGTCGGCAAATCCATCGGCGGTAAGGTCTTTGTGCGTGACACCAGTGCGGTCATGCCAATGGCGGATATCGAGCCTATGCTGATGAATTCACCGATTGGTCTGTCTGGAAATGTTAATTTGCAACTGGAAAACCTGACGGTTGAAAGTCCCCTGGTTAGCGATCTAAAAGGGCAGGTAACCTGGAATCAGGCCGGATTGGCTTCGATGCCCGATACCGCTATTGGGGATTTTTCCATGATATTCGAACCAACCCCTGAAGGGATAAAGGGCGTTTTAAAGGACAAGGGTGGCCCATTACAGGCGGAAGGGTTGCTAAACCTGAAATCCGACGGCAATTATAAATTTACCGGTAAATTTTCCTCAGCAGACCCGGCCAGGGGTGATATCAAGCAGGCATTGAGATTTTTTGGAACGCCGAGTCCCGATGGAAAGGTCTCAATCACTTATTCCGGGAAGCTTGATTTGGGGAAATATTTATAACCGACGTTAATGTTAGCTTGGCACTTGGGGAGGCTCTGATTAATTTGTTATTTCCGCAAAAGCGGGAATCCAGAATTATTAAAAACACAGCTTCCCGCCTCGGCGGGAATGACACGGTAGAAGTAACAAGAGCTTCTCCAGGTTTGGAAAATCACCGCCCTTATGTCTTCAATCACTAAATTTTTAAATCAGGTAGCTCAACTAATCGAAGCCATCAACGAATGGAGTGGTCGGCTTGTGTCCTGGTTGACGCTTGCGATGGTGTTACTGATATCGTATGCGTTATTTGTTTCAAAGCGGCTCGGTTGCATTGCAGGAACTTGAGTGGCATTTGTTCTCGCTGATCTTTCTGTTGGGTGCTGCGTATACCCTCAAACATGATGAACATGTGCGTGTTGATGTGATCTATCAGGGACGTTTAATGAACGATAAACGTCGTGCCTGGGTTAACCTGGTTGGTGGCCTGTTTTTTCTGTTGCCCTTCTGTCTGCTCATTATCACCAGTAGCGAACCATTCGTAACGAATTCATTCTCGATGAGTGAAGGCTCGCCGGATCCTGGTGGTTTAACGCATCGTTTCTTGCTAAAGGCCGCAATCCCACTGGGATTTTTTCTTGTAGCACTTCAGGGGATATCATCAATTATTCGTAGTGCTCAGCAGATTTTTTGCCCTGGACCTGCTTCAAAAGAGAGAAGTCGCTGATGGAGATGGAAGCCTGGGCGTTAGTGATGTTCGCCGTGGTGTTTGTTTTGTTACTGTTCGGTTACCCCGTAGCGTTTACACTGGGCGCGGTATCGATGTTGTTCGGCGGTGTTTTTCTCGGTATGGATTTTTTGAATCTGTTGCCGATGCGAATCTGGGGAATCATGACCAACTTCACATTATTGGCGGTTCCGCTTTTTGTATTTATGGGTGTGATGTTGGAGAAGTCCGGCATCGCCGAAGAACTACTGGAAACGATGGGCACACTTTTTGGCCGGGTGCGGGGTGGATTGGCCGTTTCTATTGTGGTTGTCGGTGCAATGCTTGCCGCAACCACGGGCGTTGTCGGTGCAACGGTCGTAACGATGGGTATTATCGCGCTGCCCGCATTTCTTAAGCATCAATACAGTCCGGAGCTGGCGACGGGTACGATCGCTGCATCGGGAACCTTGGGTCAGATTATTCCACCGAGCATTATTCTGATTTTATTAGGCGATGTGATTGGAGTGCCCGTCGGGCAGCTATTCATGGGTGCAGTCACCCCCGGTGTTTTGCTGATAGTACTTTTTATTCTGTATATCCTGATTATTGCAGGGATGAAACCTGAAATTGCGCCTGCGATTGACGCGTCAATGCTTGGAATTGATGATGGTAAAGGGTTAACAACCAGAGTGTTTAAAAGTTTGTTTCCGCCGTTGCTACTTGTTGTTGCAGTGCTCGGTTCAATATTTTTTGGCGTCGCGTCACCAACGGAGTCAGCAGCCGTTGGTGCGTTGGGCGCGATGTTGCTTGCACTCATTCATCGACGGCTGAAGCTCGAAAGCCTGCAAGACACGATGCAGCAGACCACACGCTTAACCAGTATGGTGTTTATGATTCTGATCGGTGCCACTGCGTTGGGTCTGGTTTTTCGTGGCATGGGTGGCGATGTGATGGTAGAGGACATCATGATGGAGCTGCCTGGAGAGGAATGGGGCTTTCTCGTCGTTAGTATGTCACTTATCTTTGTGCTAGGCTTCTTTCTCGATTTTCTGGAGATCTGTTTTATTGTTGTGCCCATTCTTGCGCCAATTGCAGAGTTAATGGACATTAATTTGCTTTGGTTTGCTGTCTTGATTGCCATGAACCTGCAAACCTCTTTTTTAACGCCTCCGTTCGGTTTTTCGTTATTTTATTTGAAGGCGGCTGCGCCACCGGAGATCCGTATTTCACATATCTATAAAGGCATTATTCCGTTTGTTATGATTCAGGTGATTGCGCTGGGGTTGTTGGTGGTTTTTCCTCAGGTGGTGACGTGGTTGCCGGATATGATGGATGAGATGATGGGGTTTTGATTCGTGTCGCTTTTTAGCGTTACTTGGTACTTGGGGTCAGTTCTTTACTTTATACTTTTGAGGTAAAAGGTCAGGGCGATTGCGTCAGATTTCCATGCTATATTTTGATGTTTGTTGCTAATTTGTATAGACTCACGACCCTTCCTGATAAAAACCCTCGACAATATCGGTTTGGGTAAGAATTCCCACTAGTTCTCCGGTGCCTTTATGAACGACAGGCATATGACGAATTGCATTGCGGTGTGCGAGGTCTATAACCTCTTCCAGTAACATGTCTTCATCGACGGCGATGACCGGTGTGGTCATAAAATTTTTGATGGCCAGTTCTTCCCATTTAACGCCTTGTAACATTTCGATCAACAATTCAACCAGGTCGCGTTCGGTGATAATACCGATCGGTTTTTTTTCTTCAACGATAACGATGCAGGAAAATTTGTTGGACGAAAGTTTGCGTAGTACATCAAACAGGGATTCTTCAGCTGTGCTGGTGACCACCTCATTTGTCATCATTTCTTCTACTATCATTATGGGCTCTTTAGCTCTTGATAAGATTCAATATGATCAACCGGTAAACATGCTATTTTGAATCGATTGATATTAAATGTCTACGAATAATGATTAGCATTACCAGGAGTATGCTGGCAATAGCAATAGCTACAGGAAATAGCGTGGTTGTAACTGAATAGTTTTCCAGTGCAGCGATGACAATGATATTGCGGGTAGCGAAGATCGAAAAAAAAGTGATCGACTCTGTGTGAGGTTGGTACCAGGATTTTCTAACTGTTGGGCCGAAGCCGAGCAAATCGACAAGCGTTAAAATTACAACGGCCCAAACCGGATCGGCGGTAAAATACCACAACGGAATGGATGTCATCGCTGAAACGAAAAACAGCCAGTCTGTTGCGTTAATGGTGATATCTGTTCTTTTGTGATAAGCCAGCTTTGCGATACCTGTTGTAATACAGGCCGAAACGCCAATTGGCCACGCACCCGTACCGCCGCCACCTTCAACCTGGGCAAGAAAAACGATGAATGTTGTTATACCCCAGGTTATCCATGAAAAAACATGCGGCTTTACCGAGCCACTCCAGATCGAGCGTATGTAAGGGAGAAAGGCGAGAAAGGTTAATGCAATAGCTAAAGCACTTAAAAATTCTTTGTGCGACATAAAGTAAATTATTCCAGCCAGGTCTCTGATAGACACATTTCGTTACGAGTATATTTCACACATTAGTAAGTTGTCTGGTGGGAATAAACCCGGAAAAAACCCGGTTGAAATTAGCCTGGGTTAATCATAATTGATAACCACAAGGAATAGGGTATTACACTTTCAACGATTGAACACGGCTTAATCTTATCAGCTGCGGGCGTGCCAGTGAATGCGGCAAAGTGTAGCCGCTGAGAACAATGGCCGTTTTAAAGACAAAAAAATTTAGGAAGCAGTAAACGAGTGTGAGCTATAAAAATATAGTCTGGCTGACCAGGTCTATTCGACAGGTGACAGATCAGGTTCTTCCAATGACAAAAACTTGTTTGAGTTGAGGACCTGTACGACATAGCCAATATTACCACAGTGTTTGAGCGATACACCTTTGATTTCACCCAACGTTTCCCCCAGGGGTGTGTCGTCATTCAGTGGGAGTTTAATCTTAACCAGTTCGTTAACTTCGTATTTGGAAACCATAACGAATTTATTTTGATCCATTAAAGAAACAGACGTATACAAACGATGAATGTCACATTTTTAATTGACTGACAGATCCGGAGCGTCAAGTCGCGCTGAACAGTCCCGCAACGCGTTATTGAATGATTCACCAAACTATTGCCCTGGAACCTGCTAACGCTGGATAAATGCCGACATTAACTATTTGTTTGTGTCAGATGAATTTACACATGTTTTTGGTTGTTGCCAAGAAATAGTTGTAACTTATTGTTTATATGGGGTTAATAGTTCTGGTATGTAACTTGCTGATACTAAGTTACTGTCGATTTCGTTTCTTTGGATAAAGGATAGCATGATGGCTGGGCGTATCAATTACGCAGGTGTAGAGCAGTGCTTGTAGGCCCGGTGGCGTGCGTCGTAAAAATCTATAGAAATCTTAATGGCAGACAACGGATCAGTTTTTATAACACGGAGGTCATGATGAGTGATTAATTTAAAAATAATAATGAGTTGTAGAAATAATGAGAATAATAAACGGTCAACAGATTTTGAGTATCTTGTCAGCGCTATTCTTATTAATGCCGGGCGCTGTGATGGCAAACAAAACCATCAAAGCTGATTTTGTGTTGGTTAGCAAGTCGGAGAGAACAATGTATCTAATGAATCAGGGCAGGATCATTAAGCGTTATCCTATCTCACTAGGCGAAAACCCGGTTGGACATAAACGTCAACTGAACGATAAACGAACCCCGGAAGGTCGGTATACGCTAGACTGGCGGAATCCGGAAAGCAAGTATCATAAATCCATTCATATCTCTTATCCAAGTCGGGAAGATATGGCACGGGCAAGGCATAATGGCGTTAACCCTGGTGGAAGTATAATGATCCATGGTGTGGTGAATGATACAGTTTCTGAAATCATGTCTGAGCTAAACAAACGACCAGACTGGACCGACGGTTGTATTGCAGTGACTAACAAAGAAATGGATGAAATCTGGTTAGCTGTAAAAAATGGTACACCGATTGAGATTCTACCTTAACCAGGTGTGCCCGGTTGATTAAATTCATGTCCCGTTGCTACCTTACGCAGGACAAGAAAACGGGATAAACCGATTCCTATCCTACGCAAAGGTGTGCTTTAATCACTTTCTAAACATGAGCACCATGTTTGGGTTCATGGTGAGACCCGGTCAGACTATGGTCATATTCGTAATCCCTGTCAGGCTTTGGATCGTGGCCTAGCGCCGAGTCAACCTCATAAGGCAGTGTGCCGCACTGATTGCGACCGCCCTCAAGGCTGCAACTTCTGGTCCCAAAGATTTGATAGATGGGATCCCAGCCCATTACCGTTGTCATTAACGGGTAAATGGCCAGTAAAATAGCGCCGACTGAAGCTAAAGTAACCGCGTCATAGATTACCATGCTGAGTGCACCCCAGATAAGCAGGGCTCCACCACCAAAAAAACGAATCAACCGATCTGCCAATCCGATGTTCTGTACAACTGGTAAATCACCTCTTAAGCGTTCCATGGTATTGTCCTCCTTTTTGTTAAAAAACAAGAAGAAAATACTTCTATAGTCGTTAACATACGCCCATTCCGAACGATGTTCTGTGACTTTGTTACACAGCCCGGTTTACGTAAACGGTTTGAAAACAAGAAAAACGGCCGACTGGCGTACATAGACAGGTTCGCGTGTTTGCACTCGGGCAAAAACTGGCCAGGGGGATTAGAGATCCAGACTGGATCTGGCTAGTGATCGTTGTGGGGAATCAAAATGTTCTAAATCTTACCGCCCAGTTTTCCAGTATTCCATTTGAATACTTTAACCCAAGGGATCTCTTGGTTGCGGTAATCTCTTTTTGATGAATGGGGCAGTAGTATCGAATTTTCGAATGAAACGATTCGAGGATGACTATATAGTGGTCATTTTTTGTAATGCTACAGGTTGTCGTGGTGATAGCCACCCCCTTGTTTTTATAGGTTTTGCGGCCATAATTTTCAGCTCCCAGATAATAAACGGCAAACTCGCCCAGTTGGGTTTTACTTAGATCCTGTTGATGCTTGCGGTCGAGAATTTTAGAGAGGTGTTCCCGGTTGATGTATTTATCAAAGATGCCAGAAACATACGAAAGTGCTGCCGAGCCGCTAGAACAAGCCTGTATGGTGCCAGCGAAGGGTAACCTTGAGATTTTATTGTTCAGACTTGTGTAAATGCCGGGATGGTGAAAATCGATTTTTTTGTTTGCTGAACGGTTTGCCATATAACAACATCTAATATTGATTGATATGAAATAAAGCTAACAATTACCATGCCAATTAGAAATACATATTTATTACAATAAGTTATGGTAATCTGGATGAGTTCATTAATACGCTGGTGTAAAAATCTCTGACAACAGATCAAGTAAAACACGGTAAACGAGGGCCTGCTCGAGGCAAAAATTGATTTTGTTCCCGGTCGGGATTGTCGTTAAACTCGTTAGCCCGAATATTTCACCAAGGCGGCGAAATATTCGGGTTAGCAGGGGTCAGTTCAAATTGATGGATTGCACCTAGCCAGGGTGAGTAACCTTAATTATCTTTCATGGCCCAACGATAATTTTGCTAGAATGTCCTGCTATCAGAAAGTGGGGCTTATCAAGGCAGCAGGAACCAGTTAATGCGTGACGCGATACAAAATGTGAGATTAAGTTATGGTAGAGCGCTTACCGATAAGCGTTTAATGGATCGGTTTTACGACATATTTCTTAAGAGCCATCATACCATCCCCGTTTATTTCAAGCATACTGACCTAGCGAAACAAAAAGAGCTTCTGAGTCAGTCCATTAACATGGCTATACTGTATCCTCAGCAAAACAAGATCGCTGTCAATGCGATCAACAGAATTGCAAAGTCTCACGCAAAAGAAGGCCTGAACATCAAACCTGGCTTATACAGGTTCTGGCTGAATAGTTTACTGACTGCCATCGCGGAATCAGATGAGGAGTTTAACGATGTGCTTGAGCAACAATGGCGGGATGTACTTCAATTTACAATCGACGCAATATCTGCAGAATATGAATAAAGTATTTTAATTCTCCTTTATATACGGGTGCGGGTTTTTTTACCCTGTCGTTCATCAAATGCCAACAATGAAAGCTACGCTTTGGATTATCGCTGATCCGGTGTGCTGGTGGTGTTGGGGTTTTACGACGAGCGAATGGTTGTTACTAACCGGGAAATGCAACGGCAACTCGCAATTAGTTTTATCAGGCGATACAACAGGAAGCGACAGGCTTTCCAACATTGTTGATCCACAATAATCAGGGTTTTAGCGATATCTTCAGTGGTTAAATTTCCATAAAATAATTATGTAATGCGCTTGATATTGCATTAGCAAATTATGGTAAGCATATATCCGTATTTCATAAAATACTAATAATCGTTGCTGGTCAGCACGTTACTTAAAATTTAACATCAAAGAATTAGGGTTAGGCAGCAAGGCCGGACGTATCAACGTGAAAATGAAAACTCGAGAGTAACCTCGATTCGAGACATTCGCGAACGTAAAAAACCTGCTGGCGGTAAATCAGAGCGAGGCCAGGTTTAATGAAGCACAAAAGTTGGCTCATATTGGTAACCGGGAGCTTGATCTGGTTACTGATGGGTTGACATGGTCTGATGTGATTTTCAGGATCTGTGAGATCGATCCCAGGCAATTTTAGGCGTTTCTTAACAGGTATTACCGCGTCTCTGATCAATCGCGATTAATCCGGAACTGAACTTGTTGAAGCGCCAGAAACGCTTCAGCCTGTGCCCCTTGTAACATTGCTAATGTAGACAGAATGCCGGCCTCGGTACAGGTGCTGGCCAGGACCGTAACCATACGGGGTGCGTTCTCCGTAGGCCACCCAGTACGGGGGTCCAGGATGTGGCCATAGCGGACTCCGTTTTTTACGAGAAATCGTCTTTCATCACCACTAGTGGCAATACCACCAACGCCGAGTTCAAAGGATTGTTGCGTTCCATCATTTGAAACGGATGTAGAATCAATACCAACTGTCCAGGTGCTACCATCGCGCCTCGGGCCGGTACAATACAAATCTCCACCATAATTGACGATCATGTTCGCATCGGTGTGTTGCTTCAGGAGAAGCGCAGTCTGGTCAACGGCATATTCCTTACCAATAGCGCCCAGGTCAATTTCCATGTTTACGGGAAGAGTAATATATGGATTATGCCAATTAACTTTATCCCATCCTATGTGTTTAAGCAGGTGATCAATTGATTTTTGTGAAGGAATTTGATCGCTGCCGTTAAAATGCCACGCCCTTCGCAAAATTCCTGAAGTGATATCAAAGCTGCCTTCGCTAAGGCGATAACAGTGGTCCGCATAGTCGAGTAACGCAGCCAGTTCATCATCAACTTTTGTAGCATTTCCATCACTGTTGTTGATTTCAAAGATCTGATTATCATCACGATAACGACTGAATTTGGATTCGATTCTTAACGCTTCCTGTTGAGCTATCTCGAGTAGTTCTTGCGCCAATAATTCATTTTCAACTTCCATGAGTACTTCGCATGGACTCGCCATGGCAGAGAATGTCCCAACCCAGTAACCGGATCGATGCTCTAGTGAGATTTCAGGCATCTGTTAACGATTAGTAATAAAGAAAATAGTTAAGCTGAAGAATAATTGATTCTACATCAGGAAACAGGTCTTGCGACTGTTGTACGCCTATCACGTCGGATGGATGACCCGACTGATTCATCGATTCTAGCTTAAGGCTTAAGTTCTGTCCTTCTCCGAGCCCGAGTCCGTACTCAATACCGACAGTTTTGGTAGTCAGGTCACCGAGTCGGTAGTCGGCGCTGGCATGGGAAACATTCTGGTTATCAGTTAGAAAGGTATAGTAGAAGTCAGCCGACGATTGCCTGTAATAGCGAATATGAGGGCGAAGAAAATGGTTTTTGTTCATTTCAAAGCGATAATTTAAATCCAGTGTATGCGATGTAATTCCCCAATCATCCCAAAAATATCGATAGGCTACACTGATGACATCATCAGTAAACTGGTGTTTGGTTTGCCAGAAAAGGGCATTTCTAATGCGTGAATCGGGTCTTTTTTCATAGCGATAGGGTGAGCTTGCCAGTATTCCTGTCGTTGCATCGACAACACTAATAACCTTGTAGGGATCAGTTAAATAACCGTTATCGATGCCCAATGTATAATTTAATTGTGTCAGTGTATGGCGATTTATCACCCGGGTTAGGCCAACGATAAAGTCGGTGACGAACTTGATTTCGAAATCTCCATCGCCCTCATCTTCGTCACCAAAAAATACCACCGGTGTCGTTGAGACAGGCGCCAGGCCAACGGGCGTACTACCCGAAGCAATGACCTGGTCCAGGTTCATACCAAATCCGTAAGTAAGTGTGGTTAGTCGCTGATTGAAGTCACGGGTATAGGTGTTACCGAATCCAAATGAGCGATAATCCATCTCTAGTGACGTATAGGCAGACAGGATGCGGCGACTATCATCGGTTATCGGTTTGTCCCAGGCCAGATTGATGGCTGCCCGTAAATCCTCAAAGGTTGGGTCTAATGGTGTTTCATTGGCGTCAATGGTATAGCTCTTTCTGCCCGAGGGTGAGGTAAACGTTTGCGGGGAACTGGTAGGAATTGCTCCGTTTGCGGAAGCACCGGTCAGCGTATCTGCAACCACGCGGACCTCAAGAAATTCATCATCGCTGATTTCCTTGCGGGCATTTACGACTGGTTCAACCAGGCTGACTCGGTCAGCTTCGGAATAATACAGGACAGCGCTATCTACTTGCCACGGCTCGGCCGTTTCAACAGCCTTGACGCCCTGTGACGTCGCTGTTAACAAACTGCAGGTTGCAAGGGTTAGCGTTTTCCGAATGGGTTTTAGTTGCACCCGCAGCCACCCCCGCCGATACCTGCACCACCACTGGAACTCTCCTTACTAAAATAGATATGTTCATCGAGGTAGGCGTCTACCGGATCTGCATCGAGCCGCATCTTTTTTTCTGCCAGTAGGTCCCTTTCCCAGGGTTTGACCGGTTCAATGGTGCAGCCATTGAGTACCACGATCAATACAACAACCAGAAACCCGTGCCCAGAATATCTCATCTAAAAGAATTCCTATTGCGCCAACGCTTGCCTGATATCCTTTTCCAGAGATTCTTTATCCCGTTCACGAAATCCAACATGAGATTTAATCATTTCGCCGGACCGGTTAATCAAATAGGAGGTCGGCATACCTATGACCTGATAGGAATCAGGCACCTTTCCCGATTTGTCATAGGCGATGATAAACTCCGCGGGTACCTTTTCAAGAAAGGCCTCAGCCTTTTCATCTTTGGTATCCAGATTGATCGCAATGATGACCAGACCATCCCGACCGTATCGTTGATGCATGCTATTCATCCAGGGAAATGATTTCCTGCACGGGCCACACCATGATGCCCAGAAATCAACATATACGACCTGATCACGGAACTGTGACAGAGTGATCTCGCCAATCGTGGAGGGTAGCTTAAACTCGGGAGCTGGTTCAGCAGCCGCCAAATTAGTGCTTGAAAACACGGACAGGCACAGGAATAAAGAAAATAGTTTAGAGCATGAATGATGTCGCATAGAAAAGTCCAATTGAATGAATATCGTTATCGATTAATCATCGACCTTGTTATTTTTAATCATTGAGAAGTTGCAATTTTTTACCCGGCCAGGGTGATGTGAAATTCTGATAATCATAACATAAACAGTTGTTATCAATGAATAAAATAGTTTTGACAGCTTTGTGGTAAAATAGCCCGCGATGATTCACATGAAATAGGGTTCCGCTATCGATCGTGTTCAGGAGGTCTCTAACAATGGATAACGAACAGTTTTTTGCAACGTTGACCTTGGTTACGGCTACAATCGCCTTGTATTTAACCGCCGTTGAATAGTCGGGTAATGCTCAGTCGCGATTTATGAACTGATTACCGGGAAGTGTTTTTTAATGAGCTATTGCAAGGGTACATGCTTGTTCTCAAGGTAATGTCTGCTGGCGGTGGCCGCCTCTGCTGTTTGCATAAACTGCAAAGTGATGCCCGTTTTCGACAAATTAGTTCACAGGGTTGGTTCTTTTTCTCGACCTGCCTAATATCCGGATTTCTATCATCAACCGCAAGCACTGTCAGTCGCTTGGCTCTGCGCGGGTTTTTCAGAACTTGAATTGTCTGTCCATCTATAAAACGCCATACCTGCAAGCATGGCTGCAACAAACACAAGAGTAGACGTCCATCCCGCCATTGTAGATACCAGTGCAGGACCGGGACAGTAACCTGATAAACCCCAGCCGACACCGAATAACGCTGCGCCGCAAATCAAACGTTTGTCAATATCCTCTGTGGAAGGGATGACGAATGACGTCTCGAATATTGGGCGATCACGTTTGATCGTTAAGCGATAAAAAACCAGATTAACGCCCACGGCACCACCCATCACAAACAAAAGGCTTGGGTCCCACTGGCCAAAAATATCCAGAAAACCAATAACCTTTGCAGGGGATGTCATTCCGGAAACGCCGAGCCCGATCGCAAATAGTGCGCCGCAAAAGAATACTGCAACATAGCGCATCATCTACCTAACTAACTAACCAGGTTGATAATGTAGACGGTAAGTATGCCGGTGGCCATAAATACACCGGTTGCAGTAATCGATCTTAACGAAAGTCGGCTTGTACCACAGACACCATGGCCACTCGTACAGCCGCCACCCAGGCTTGAGCCAAAACCAACCAACAATCCACCAACAATAAGAAATCCGAGCGTTCGGGGGCTTTCCCGGTTAAGTGCTTGCGGATACAGGGCGAGTAATATCGCTCCACCCGCCAACAGACCGGCCATGAACAGGACACGCCAGGTTTTATGCTGACTCTTGGTGTTAAACAGCTCGACTGTGATATTACTAATGCCCAGGATTTTTCCATTCAGGAAAAACAATGCTGCAACTGACAAGCCGATCAGGATACCGCCAAGGGCTGACGCAACAGGCGTGAAGCCGGACATATTTTACTGTACGGTTTCGTTATCGGTAAAGCTATCTGCAAATAGCACGCTGGATAAATAACGCTCACCCGAATCTGGCAATACAACGACGATATTTTTGCCCTGGTGTTTTTCCTGTTTGGAAACTCTAATGGCAGCAGCAACCGCTGCACCGCTGGATATACCTGCAAGAATGCCTTCTTCCTTCATGAGCCGGTGGGCGTATTCCATCGCGTCATCATCACTAACCTGTTCGGTCTGATCAACCATTTCAAGGTCAAGATTCTTCGGAACAAAGCCTGCCCCAATGCCCTGAATTTTATGCGGTGCGTGAGAAGGCTCCTGACCCTCAAGTGCACATTTTATCTGCGGCGATGATACGGGTTCTACTGCAACCGAGGTAATCGCCTTGCCATGTTCTTTTTTAATATATCGGGATACGCCTGAGATCGTGCCGCCGGTCCCCACACCGCAAACGAGAATATCAATACTGCCATTGGTATCGTTCCATATTTCCGGACCTGTTGTCCGCTCGTGAATAGCGGGGTTCGCGGGATTTTCAAATTGTTGAGGCATGAAGTGTTTCTCAGGGTCGCTTGCGACAATCTCTTCTGCTTTGGCGATCGCGCCTTTCATGCCAAGCGCACCATCAGTGATCACTATATTTGCTCCCAGTGCCTTCATCAACTTGCGCCTTTCCAGGCTCATGGTATGCGGCATCGTTAGTGTGATTGAATAACCTCTCGAGGCCGCAACAAAGGCGAGTGCAATGCCTGTGTTGCCACTCGTTGGTTCGACGATGGTCATGCCTGGCTTAAGGTTGCCATTTTTTTCTGCATCCCAAATCATATTGGCACCAATTCGACATTTCACAGAATTAGCGGGATTGCGACTTTCTATCTTTACGAATATATTTGCATCCGTAATACGATTCAGTTTGATAAGTGGCGTGTTGCCAATGCTTAGGCTGTTATCGTCATAAATTCTTGTCATCATTTTTATCCTTTCTGCCAGCAATTCAGAGGGTTCTATTTTATTACAACTACGCCAGGTATTTCACCATGAGTAGAGCATCCCCGGTGTATTTTATCAGTTTATGAGGGACGATAGCTTCGCGTGCGGTAATCTGGTAACCATGTCGCTGATACAGCCTTTTAGCTCCCTCATTTTGATCGAAAACGATCAAACTTAATTTTTTGCGCCCATTCTCCAGCGCTTTATTCTCAGCAAAAACAAGAAGATGCGTGCCAATTCCCTGCCCGCGGTACTTTGGAAAAAGCGCTACGCCACTGATGTAATAGCTGTCATCTTCTTCTAGTCTGCTATAAGGCGCCAAAACAGGATCGCATCCGCTTCCTTTTTCCTCTTCCCCTGTATACATCGGGAACGCTATCAGCATACCCGCAACCTTATTATCAATTTCCACGATCGAGCAATTCTGGTAACTAAAGTCGGCGTTTTCTCGCTCATATCGGTGCTGGCCAATATCCAGCAGGTCTTCGCCTTGGTCTGCAAACTGCGACCAGATGTAGTTTGATACCCCGTCCGAGGAAATATGGGTTAATTCCGCTATACTTCGGCAATCACTTTTTTCAGCTGGACGAATGCGGTAACGGTACCTGTCTACCATGGTATGGTTAAATCAGGTCAGGACCTGACCGCCTTGGCATAGGCGGCCTCTGAAATTGAATTCCATGCCGCATTGCTTTTGCTAAACTCCTGGTAAGCGCGATAGACTTTTTTAAAAGTTTTATCTTTGGCTGCTTCTTCGTCCAGTGTTTGTCCGGTCAATCTTTTAAGTTCTACGATTACTTCATCGGGAAACTCACTGACCTTAACCTTGTATTTGTTTTTAAGCGTGTGGAGCGCTTCAAGATTACGCGCTTCAAACTCGGACAACATCCATAAATTACTTGCCGCAGTTGCATTCTCAACAATCAATCGCAGATTGTTCGGTAGCGCTTCCCAGGCGGTCTTGTTTATGGTGAGTTCCAGAGTCGGTCCGGGTTCATGCCAGCCAGGATAGTAGTAGTGCTTCGCAGCGCGGTATAAGCCAAGACGCAGATCATGATAGGGCCCGACCCATTCGGTAGAATCAATGGTGCCGCGTTCCAGCGCGGTATAAATTTCTCCTCCGGCAAGCAGCACCGGATTAACGCCTGCTTTTGCTATGACCTTGCCGCCGAGGCCTGGAATACGCATCTTTAGTCCTTTTAAATCAGCAAGCGAATTAATCGGTTTTCTAAACCACCCACCCATTTGCACGCCGGTATTACCCATTGGAAACGGCACCAGGTTATGTGGTGCATAGACTTCACGCCACAGTTCGATACCTCCACCATTGTATAGCCAGGCGTTCATACCCTGAGCATTCATGCCAAAGGGCACCGCAGTAAAGAATTGGGCCGCAGGTACCTTCCCCGCCCAGTAATACGCTGCACCGTGCCCCATTTCAACATTACCCTGAGACACCGCGTCAAAGGTCTGCATCGCAGGGATGAGCTCACCAGCAGCGAAAACCTGAATATTGAGTTTGCCGCCGCTCATGCGTTTGACTTCTTTTGCAAAGCGTTTAACACCGTCCATGAATATCGGAAAGTTAGGTGGCCAGGTTGTAACCAGTTTCCAGTTGAATCTTTTTTTTGCCGCCAGCGTCTGTTCGCTTGCTAACATCCCCCCGGCAAGCAGGGAGCCTGCACCTACCTTTTTAATAAAATCACGACGTTTCATGGTTATCCTTTTTCTTGAGCTTGATCAGGCCGTTTGAAGGTTGGCATAAGCGACGACCAACCATTTGCTACCCGCCCCTTTGAAATTGATTTGTACACGAGCGTTACTTCCCTGACCTTCATATCCCAGTACGACGCCTTCGCCAAATTTCGCATGGGTGACCCGTTGACCCAGATTCAGTCCCGTTGGCGCATTTTCAACCGGTTTTTTGAAGGTGGATTGAGACGCAGGCCTCACGATGGTCGTACGTGGCCGAATTTCCTGAATCAACTCAGCAGGTATTTCGTTGATAAAACGTGAAGGTTGTTGATATGACTCGGATCCATATAGTCGTCTCGTTTCGGCGCATGTGATGTATAACAGTTGCTTGGCCCGGGTAATCCCAACATAACAGAGACGGCGTTCCTCTTCCAGTCGCCCGGGTTCCTCAATCGATAATTTGTGGGGAAACAGACCCTCTTCCATGCCACACAGGAACACCAGTGGGAATTCCAGACCTTTAGCCGAGTGTAATGTCATCAGTTGTACGCAATCATCATCGGCATTACCCTGTCCCTCTCCCGCCTCCAGGGCTGCATGAGACAAAAATGCAGCCAATGGTTCCATGTCGAATTCTTCACTGTCGTATTCGAATTGTCTTGCGGCAGTAATGAGTTCATCGAGGTTTTCGAGTCTTGCCTGCGCCTTTTCACCTTTTTCTTTTTTGTGATGTTCAATTAGTCCACTTTGGTTAATGCAATGCTCGACTTGCTCGTATAACTCCAGGGGTTCCAGGTCCTTAACCAGTTGTTCAATCAGTTTCAGGAAGGCAAGTAGTGCATTTTTACCCCTGGGGGTCAGTCCATCACCCATACAAATCTCGTTACTGGCGTCCCATAGTGATACGTTATGATCTCTTGCATATTGTCGGACCATCACCAGCGTGCGATCACCGATTCCCCTGGTTGGTGTATTGACCACACGCTCGTAAGATGCGTCATCCAGTCGGTTTGATGCCAGGCGCAGATACGCGAGCGCATTTTTGATTTCGGCACGTTCGAAGAAACGTAAACCGCCGTAAACCCGGTAAGGAATACCCGTATTAAGCAATGCTTCTTCCAGCACGCGTGACTGCGCATTGGATCGGTATAGAATGGCCGCATCACTTCTCAGATTACCCTGGTCAATCCATTGTTTAATACGGTCAACCGTGAACCGGGCTTCATCCAGGTCATTAAATGCCGCATAATGATGTATGGGTTCACCATCGTGGCCATCGGTCCAGAGTTTTTTGCCTAATCGACCGCTGTTGTTCTCGATCAGCGCATTCGCCGCACTCAAAATGGTTCCCGTTGAGCGATAGTTTTGTTCCAGCCGTAAAAGATTTGCGCTGGTAAAGTCCTTGTTAAATTTCTGGATGTTTTCGATGCGTGCGCCCCGCCATCCATAGATAGATTGATCATCATCACCAACGGCAAAGATTGTGTTGCTGTCGCCTGCAAGCAACCTTAGCCATGCATACTGAATAGCATTCGTGTCCTGAAATTCGTCCACCAGAATATGGCGAAACCGTTTTCTGTAGTGGTCAAGAATTGCCGGGTGTTCTCTCCAGAGTTCCAGCGCACGTAGCAATAACTCGGCAAAATCTACAACACCCGCACGTTGACAGGTTTCCTCATACGCCTGATAGATACGAACCATTTGCCTGAGATAGGGGTCTCCACGGTCATCGATGTGTTGCGGTCTCAGGCCCTCATCCTTGCGTCCATTAATAAACCACTGTACCTGTTTCGGTTGCCATTTATCTTCATCCAGGTTCAGTGCCTTTAGCACGCGACGTACAACCCGTAGTTGGTCATCGCTGTCGAGGATCTGGAACGCTTCTGGCAGTTTTGCATCTTGCCAATGAGCGCGTAACAGTCGATGGGCAAGTCCGTGAAAGGTGCCTACCCACATCCCCGTTACCGGTACACCAAGCATAGACTCAATCCGGCCACGCATTTCTGCGGCAGCCTTGTTTGTAAAGGTGACTGCCAGGATGGCGTAGGGAGAAACTCCTTCCGCCTGTATTAGCCAGGCGATCCGGTGAACCAGCACACGTGTTTTTCCACTGCCGGCACCGGCTAATACCAAAATGTTTTCCAGTGGTGCCGTCACCGCGTCCCGCTGGGCCGGGTTTAGCGGGTCAATAATATGTGTTACGTCCATAAGCGTCAGTTTAACATGTGTATGGATGATTGACTGAATGTCGGAATGCTTGTTCCGATTTCCCTTATCGCGGTATGCGTATTACTTGGGGGGCATGTGCATGGTGATGACCGCTTCCTTCGGTTTATCATTTCTCGTTTTCACATTGGTCATGATGGCCTTGTCCAGTCTTGCACCGGTGAGGTCGGCATCGGTCAAATCAGCACCGGTAAGATTTGCGCCAGACAGGTTGGCCTGTCTCAGGTCAGCGCAGGATAAATCGCAACCACTAAGGTCTGCGTTTCGAAGATCAAACTGAATCATATTGGCCTCCCGCAGATTTTTTCCTGATAAATCAGCGTCTACCAGCGTATCCCTATCCAGGGTTAACAATCTGTCAAACCCTTTCTTATCGTAGATATAAATCAAACTCTTTTCCCAGATATTTCATCATGGATGGCTTGATCGACGGGAAAATCCAGCCCCTCATGGCCGCATTTTTCACCCGCAATCCTGCAGGCAAACGAAGTCGCCTTTTCAAGATCCAAACCACGTAATGTTGCGTCAATGATGCCTGCAATGAACGTGTCTCCGGCCCCTATGGTATCAATTACCGTTTCAGGAGTGAATGCCCGGGAGTGGGTGAATTGTCCGTTACGGGACAGGGCATACGCGCCTTTGTCACCCCACGGGCAGACAAAATCCACGCCGGGCAGTTTTTTTCTCAATATAAAACTAAAAGATTCCGCATCAGGGGTAGGGGTTGATTCGATATAGCTTCGAGAAAATATAAGTAAATCGGCATTCAGAAATAAAGACTCAATGCCAGGGCGGGGTTTTTCTATCTCTACAGATAAGGTGATCTCCGGGTGGTTTTCCCTGATATAGGCCTGCATATTTGCTGTTTCCAGACAATTCCTGCCTTCAAAGTGAATCCAGTTAATTTCGTTGAAGTCATGGTTTAAAAAGTCCTCGAAGTGGTATTCCGGCAAATCTCTGTAATGAGTAATGGTGCGCGAATTGGTCAGCCTATTGTTTAATATGTAAGAGGTAGGTGTTGAGCCATCCGCTATTTTTTTACAGAATTGACGATTTATCAGGTGTCGATCGAGGTCTTCCTTGATGTGGTTTGCCTCCAGGTCATCGGCCAGCGTACCGCCCCAGAAGCATTGATGCCCCAGCCTGCTCAAGATGGAAAGTGTGTTGGTGACATTTCCACCCCGATTAACTCGCCGGTACTGTGCCCGAAATTTCTCATCTTCTTCTGGATAATGATCAACAGACAATACAATATCCAGTGTCGCAACGCCGATACCTAATACCGATGACATGGTAGACGTGGAATCGAGATAACGATTAGTTACCGGATCGCATGATTGACAGTGGCATGAGCTTGATATTGATAAAGTCCAGCGCAAACCAGATCGCAATCATATAGATGATCGGTACAAGGTTTCTTTCGTAATAGGCCAGATAACCAAAAAATACAACGTCCCAGGTATAAAAAATATATCCGAAGGCCAGTAGTAAGGGCTGTGCACAGAGCTTGGCTTTGCAGTTTCGGCAGAAAATGATGCGCCAATGCCCCGCCTTGTATTTATCTTTTGGTGGGATGCTGTTGGTTTCGCAACGAGGACATTGAAATCGGTTCATTATTGTTTTGACTCCCCCCCCTAGTGGAGGCTCCTATCATAACGATCAATGGCCATTCATACCACTGTCTATTTGAAAACACGAGGTTTTGACGATGCGATATCAAGCCATGCTAAAATCAGCTTCCCACAATATAACGCAGGAATAACCATGAGGTATACTCAAGTATTAGCGATTTCCGTTTTAATCATATTGTTGGCCGCGTGTGACAATAATACGCCGTTAATGAAAGAAGTCATGAGGGGTAATGTTGAAGCGACAAAATCGATGTTGGCCAAAGGCGAGGATATTAACGCCGTCAATAAATATAAATGGACCGCATTGATGCATGCTGCCCGCATTGGAAATAAAGAGCTGATGGGAATTCTCATCGATCATGGCGCCAAACTGGATATGCAGGATGAGGATGGTTGGACCGCGCTGATTAGAGCGGCCTCTAAAGGTCATCTGGAGGCAGTCAATCTACTAATTGAGCAAGGTGCTGACCTCGATATTGTAGAAAGCTCTGGTTCGACCGCATTATGGTGGGCTGCTTTGCGTGGGCATATCGAGGTAGTCAACGCACTGCTGACAGCAGGCAGTGATATGACACTGAAAAACTCCAGCGGCTGGACCGCGATGATGGCAGCGCAAAGCCAGGGCAATAATGATATCGTCATGTTGTTGAGAAAGGCTGGTGCTCGCCAATAAGCTATCCCGTTCTTTGTAAAGAAATTTCCTGATTTGCCGAAGTAGATATCAGGGTCTGCGTACGTTTGTCGGTTTAGCCCAGAAGTAAACTGGAGCAGGACCGGACGATCACGTGGGCCAGTATAACTATATAATTATGTTGGAAATTATCACCAGTGAGAGATGGCTATGAGTGATGACAACCTGTTTGATGACGACTTCGACGAAGATTTTGAAGAAGAATTTGATTCAGGAATCAAGGTACACCGTTTTCGCAAGGGTGAGCGGCGCAAAAGCTCGGGACGCAGGGAAATGTTACGCTGGGAGACTGGGAAGAAGACGGACAGGCGGCGGAAGAAGGAACGTCGAAAAGATTATGGCAGTGTCTGGGACGACGAGTATTCCAAATAATTAATTTGTTGGGTAATGTAAGTTAGCCGATATGGACTACCAGCTGTCGCTGGGTGCCGCCGGTTCGATGTTCCCAGAGAAATACACCTTGCCATGTTCCCAGTGTTAACCGACCGTTCATCACCGGCACCGCGATAGAATTAGCGGTCAGTGCAGATTTAATATGAGACGGCATATCATCCGGCCCTTCCTGGGTATGGGTGTAGAGCGGATCATTCTGTTTAACCAGCCGGTTCATCCAGTTTTCCAGATCTTGCCTGGCATTTGGATCAGCATTTTCCTGAATAAGCAGGCTGGCAGACGTGTGTTTAATAAATATCGTACACAATCCCTCATCGATATTTGCCTCTGAAATGATCGATGCAATTTGATTTGTAATTTCATGAAGACCCTGGCGCGGTGCGTCGACGGTAATACACTTAATCATGCTATAATCCCCGAACTTTTTGACTAGACAAGCCTGGTAAAGATATGAAACAAAGAAACATTATACTTATTTTGACGTTGTGCTGCGTCATGATTCTGTCCACTGCCGGGGCAGCGGAAGATGACAAGGTAGCGCAGCCATCTCAAGTCAGAGGTGACGAGAAGGGGGTGATGGTAAAGATACCTGCCGGTAAGTTTTTGATGGGCAGTAACGATGTGGAAAAGGATAATCTTAGAAAAGACTACGGATTTGTAAAACCCCTCTATATCGATGAGGCACCGCAGCGATCGGTTAATCTGGATGCCTTCTACATAGACAAGTATGAAGTGACCAATGAACAGTACCGGGCTTTTGTCATCGCGAAAAACTATCAGGTGCCAAGTGGCTGGTGGAGAAATGGCTATCTGCTGACTGACGAGATTCTTTCACAGGTTGAACTGGAAAAACTAAAACGATTGGCGCAAGAGACCTTTGCGCTGGAAATCGACGTTCGCAAAATGGACAGGTCTGCAATCCTCGCGGCTATTGAGAAAAGAAAGCAGTACATGGATAAGGAGCCCATCTCCGAGGTGACCTGGTTTAATGCAAAAGACTATTGCGAATGGGCCGGCAAACGCTTGCCGAGCGAAGCCGAGTGGGAAAAGGCAGCTCGCGGACCCAAGGCACTGGAATATCCATGGGGCAATAAATGGGTTATTCGTGATTCGAACTCCGGGGAAGGGGAAGGTTGGCCGGATTATGTTGCGCCTGTAGGCTCCTATGAACAGGGGAAATCTCCGTATGGTGTCTATGATATGGCTGGCAACGTAATGGAATGGGTGGAGGATTGGTACAAGGCCTATCCCGGCAACGAGGCTCACCTGGAGACTTATGGAGAAACCTACAAGGTTGCCCGTGGCGGTGGCTGGGGAGGTGTTGGCCACTATGCGATTAACCACTTTAGCAGAGCCGCATACCGCTTTAATCTCAAGCCGGATTCCGAGTTCAATGATTTAGGATTCAGGTGCGCGAAGGACGGGTAATCGTGCTGACCTGACTAATCAGGAATTACAGGAATTATCACCAAGGTTATAAAGGCGCTCAATTCCTCTGTGGATTGGCGGGTGGGTTGCTATCAGGGGGATTTCCTTTCCGATGATAATGGCAACGCGAAATGGTATCTCTGGCATGCGGGTTAATGCCTGACGTATCTGCTATTTATTGGAATCCGTTGAAGGCGTATAAATTGTCGATGGGAAGGGAGATACGTTGTCACCTTTGCCGGGGACAGCTTTAATTTTACCTGTCCCTTCCTTCTCAACCTCATCGATACGAATGATCGCGTGCATCGGGATATAGGTTCGCTTTACGCCATTGAACTCGGTTTTTAATCGTTCCTCAGCCGGGTCCACAACGACGGATGTCTTTTCTCCAAAGATAAGTTCCTCGACCTCTACGAAGCCATAAAGCTCTCCCTGATAAATCTCCCGGGCATAGATTTCATAAACCTTGTTTTCATTCACAAAAATAACTTTATAAATATTCTTATCCATCGTTTGACCGCTCTCAAATACCATACCTGCAGCATATCATTAATCCTGAATATATAGTGGCATTTAATGCGATTTCAATCATTGATGCCTGTTTTATAGAGTCCTAATTGATCAATTCGCAGTAAAACACTCAGGGATAAGCTTGGCTAATACAAGCTAAATAGCCCAGTCATTACATAGACTTATAGAAGAGATAAGGTTGTTGACAAAATATTTGCAATCCACGATTAAATACATTTAGAATACATCTTCATTAAAATAATGTATTTTGAATAAATCTATTTCGTTATTGTCGTGAATCAACATATTGGAATTTAGATAGCATTTTTATTAAGCAAGTCGAGTAGTCACTTTGATGGGGGGGAACATGGAACGCTTAGTTACAACAAACTCACTGGTTTCCAGACATTGTGAGCTTATATTTCGCTCTTTTTCACTATTTTCCTTATTAGTTCTTCTGTTCGCTTCTTCTATTACTTATGCCGAAAAACGGGAATTTGATTTAACCATTGATGAGATGACTATCAAGGTTGCCCCGGAGTTGGATTACCAAGTATTTGCATTCAATGGCCAGGTACCCGGTCCGCTTATTCATGTGGCCGAAGGCGATGATGTCACCGTGCATGTGACTAACAATACATCTCTGCCTCACACAATTCACTGGCACGGTATCTACCAAAAGAACAACTGGCGTAATGATGGAGTACCCGGTGTTACGCAAGAACCGATTGAAGCAGGAGATACGTTTACCTATAACTGGAAGGCTGAGAAAATAGGCACCCTTTGGTACCACTGTCATGTAAATGTTAACGAGCATGTGGGTATCCGTGGTATGTGGGGTCCGATTATCGTCGATCCCAAAGAACCGACAGATATTGAAAAACGCGTCACCAAGGACGTGATCATGATGCTCAGCACCTGGGAGTCGAAATACGCCAATAAGTATGGTGATGGAGTGAGCCCCCATGATGTTGCCGATTTTTTCTCTATTAACGCTAAGGCATTCCCGTTGAGTCAGCCTCTACGCGTAAAAAAAGGTGATGTGGTCAGGGTTCGTTTTATCGGGGCAGGTGGTGGAATGCACGCGTTGCATAGTCACGGTCATGATATGTTAATTACGCACAAGGATGGTAATGCGTTGCCTAACCCTTATTACGTGGATACGATTTTGTTCGGACCTGGTGAGCGTTATGACGCGATTATTGAGATGGACAACCCAGGCCGTTTTATCTTCCATGATCATATTGATCGTCATGTAACCAATAACGGAAAATTTCCCGGTGGTCCAATTACGATCATCGAATATGACGGCATTCCGATGGATGACTGGTATGCGTGGAAAGACAAGGTTTTTGATCCCAATTTTTTCTATAGTGAATCGATGAAAAAGCCTTTGGGTATGCATAACCATGCGGGTTTCAAAGGTAAACCGCTGAAGCGTAAGCGTCGCAGTAGTCGTAAAGAATAATCGAAACCGGGTGTATTAGCATGGCCATGAAAAAATTATTGTCTGTTTTTGCCGCATCGATTGCAATGTTCAGCGCGACGATTGTTAATGCTACCGGGAATGCAAGCGATATCTTGCAGGATGAGTGTTCACAGTGCCATAACCTGACCGGGCCTTCGCCCACGACATTAAAGGCAATGTGGGAGCGGAAAGGCCCTGACCTTTTTTATGCGGGTAATAAATATCAAAAGGCCTGGCTAATAGAATGGTTGCAAAATCCGGAACAAATCAGGCCGGCCGGTATGTTCTATGGGAATCATATCAGGCCGGGAGAAAAACGCGACATGGTCGATTCTAGCACGTTAACTGAGCACCCCCGACTGGATAGCAAGACAGCTTCGTCGATAGCAGATCTATTGATGGCAATGAAGGCAAAGAGTGAATTAATCATCAAAGGTGATTACAAGGAAGGCAATATCTCGATGTCAATGGGCGAAATGATGTTCGATAAATTTAAAGGATGTATTGCCTGCCATCAGATTGAACCAGACTACGGTGGTCTGTCTGGGCCGGAAGTATATACCGTTGCTAAACGGTTACAGGCTGATTATTTGATCAGCTATATGAGAAACCCTCAGGCCTGGGATACGAAATCATTTATGCCGTGGAAGCGTTTAAAAGACAGAGACCTGCAGAAGTTTGTTCATTATTTTCGGGGTTTGAGTAAGGAGAATTTTGAATGAGCCGGGTTACAAACAGATTGCGTAGTAATTGCAGTTTTAGTTTGGTAGTGCTAGCTATCCTGATCCTGAGTTTCTCTGCTAGCGTAAATGCTGCGGAAGAGGCAAAGGATATTTACAAGACATACTGTTGGCAGTGTCACGGAATGAGCGGTAATGGTAACGGACTGAATATCCGGGATATGTCGGTGCAACCCAGAGACCATACCGATGGAAAATCCATGTCCGCAAGGTCTGATGATGATTTGATTAAAGCGATAAAGGAAGGCGGACAGTCTATCAATAAATCTGTATTAATGCCTCCTTGGGATGGTGTGTTAACTGACGAGGAAATTAACTCGCTGGTTGTGTATCTCCGCGAGCTTTGTCAGTGTCAATATGGTAAAGCGATGTAAGGAGTCGGATCTGCTTGTGCCGACATATTAACAAATATTTTGGGGAGCACTTGATCAATAAAATACTAAAGTGTTTAAAACGATGAGGAAGGAGATGAGTATGAAGATTGAAAAATGGGGTGTTTCGGCACTGCTGATATTGGTGGTAGGAATACTATTTACAACGCAGTCGGTGATGGCAGCAACCGTGAAGGTTAAAATGGTTGCTCAGGAAACCGACGTTGAAATTGATAATAAAGGCACGAAATATCCGGCATGGACCTACGATGGAAAAATACCTGGCCAGGTTGTGCGCGTTAAACAAGGGGATACTGTCGATTTTACATTGGTGAATCCAAAAACAAACAAGGAAAGTCACTCGATCGATTTTCATGCCGCGATCGTAAACGTACTGGATGAGTTTGGGGCGGTAAAGCCTGGTGAATCCAAACACTTCAAGTTTGAAGCAAAATATCCTGGTGTATTTATGTATCACTGTGGTGCGAGCGTAATGGCGCAACATATCGCGCGCGGAATGTACGGTATTATCATCGTTGATCCGGCAGAAGGGTATTCCAAGGCATATCCCAAGCCCGATCGCGAATATGTTCTGATTCAGCAGCAGTACTTTCCGAATGCTGATGACTATAACGCGATGATAGAGGATAAAGGATGGAGTGCCGCATTAATCAATGGTAAGGCTTTCCATTATGACGCCGGGGTGCACGATCCGGACTCATCACTGGCATTGATGGCAAAGCCTGGCGAAAGGACCCGTATTTTCTTTGTGAACGCCAATATCAATAACCCGGTTGCGCTTCACCCAATCGCCGGTATCTGGGATAAAGTGTACTTAAATGGTAATCCGAAAAATGTAATCCACGGTATGCAAACGGTTAATGTCGCGGTTGCAGAAGCAGCCACATTCGATATTGTGTCACCTGCAGACAGGGAAACCTATAACGCAATTGTGGATCATACCATGAGTGCTGCGATGCGCGGTGCCATTACCGTTCTGGCAAACGTGAACGGCGCTGATGACAAAATGGGTAAAGGTGACCTCATTGTTAGATAGCTGAAATTTGCGCGATGTCATTTTAGAGGGGGCGAAAGCCCCCTCTTTTCTATTCGCCTGTTGGATTAATAGAAAACTCAATAATTTTATCGATGCCATTCAGCGTCTCAGACAGCTTTTTGTAGTTTTCCGTATCATTTGTTTTTAATGTCATCTGATATTGAAAGAGTTTACCCTCATTTTTTAAATGATAGCTGAGTCGAAAACAGTTTATTTCATGGGTCTTGATAACGTTTCTCAATTCACCCTCCTGCATATAGTCGTGGCGGGCAAATCGTATCACCAACTGTGCATATTGTAGCGCAGGAATATAATCCTCGATTCGCCTGAAGATAATGAGTACACCCAGCGCCATCAACGTGGAAATGACGGCTTCAAAATAAAGTCCCATGCCTATGACAATACCGATTGAGGCAGTGAGCCAGATCGATGCAGCGGTTGTCAGGCCCCTGACGCTAAGGCTCTCCTTGATAATCACCCCGGCACCAAGAAAACCAATACCCGTCATGATTCCCTGGGCCATTCTGGTTGGATCAACCCGTATCGTATCAATGGGCGCACTTTTTAATAGTTGCCACTGAAATACGGTGAGTAACATCAATAAACTGGATGCCGCGCACACGAGTGCGTGGGTACGAAATCCCGCCGGTCTGCCGTGAAAGGTTCTTTCAAGGCCTATAAGCCCACCGGCAAGAATGGCTGCGAATAATCTGATAATTGACGTTACGTATTCGTGCTCCATGCTAATAACAATCCTGATGGTTTTTGTTAACTGGGTCCGGATTAAATAGTACCCCTATAATAAAATGTCGTCACATGATAGGAAAACCTGAGACGCATAAGATGTAAGCAAAATTCACCCGAAATATAGGAGCCCGTCGATATTGTTTACATTTTAGCAAATGGGGGACGTTAAAAAATAGGAATAATCATAGTTAATACAATGGGATACTGACGCTGGCATTACAGGTGCATAAAGGATGGTGTATAATGAACCAGACCACCAATAACAATAACTATACCGGTTGGAGGGAATATGAGTAATAAGACTATGTCCTTTGATTTTGATGGCTGGAAAGATCTGGCCAAGAACGATCCTGAAGCGTTCGAGGCGAAACGCAAGCGAGTCATTGAATCCTTTATCTCCAGACATTCTGATGAAAGACAAAAACGACTTCGTGGTTTGCAATGGCGTATTGATATCGAAAGAAACAAATATAAACACCCGCTAATGTCCAGTCAGAAAATATTTAACATGATGTGGGATTCAGTCTATGGCGAAGGTGGTCTTCAGGAGGCCCTTAAGGGTTTGCATAACGGTCAACGTAAGCAGGAAAAGGTTTCTGCTGAGGTTAAGCCATTCAAATCTGCAATGAACGCAGATTAATTTCCATTTGATGAGTCGAAGATGACTGGCCTGGATATCAGGCCAGTCATTGTTGCGCTAACATCATTCATTTTTTGTTCCGATATCCAGAAACGTTTTAATTTCGTCCATGGAGTTCATGGCATCCTTGTAGCCCAGGGTGATGAGCTCACGACAAAAAGGTTTCTCGAACAGTAGATAACTGACAAGTGTTGAACCATGATTACCGTATGCGCCGACGCCCCTTAACAGGTAGCGCAAGGAGCGGGGTAGCAGGTGTATATGCTTTTCGGCAATTTCCGCGATACTTTCACTCGGTGATATAGTCAGGACATCGACAGGTCGGAGCGTTACCCCCCCCTGTTCCAGGCGTCGTGTTGATATCAGGCTTATCGTCTTATTGATGCGCTGAAGTCTCTCCAGATCTGCATCAAGGCTATCAAGAAAAATACTGTCAAATATATGCCCAACGATATGCGCGATGGAAGGGTATTCATGACTCAGTATCCTTTGAATCCCCGTTGGTTGTGGTTTGCGTATGCCCACAACAAGCACCCGGTCGGCGCCGAGGTGCAGAGCCGGGCTGATGGGTGCCATTTGGCGCATCGAACCGTCTCCGAAATATTCGCGATTAAGCATGATGGCCTTGAAAATAAACGGTATGGCAGACGAGGCCATTAAATGGTCAATGCTCAGCTGGGTCTTAACGCCAATTCTGCGTTCGCGTTGCCAGGGTTTGATTGCCTCATTGGCCTGATAAAATGTCACTGACTGCGCAGTGTTGTATCCGGATGCGGTAATCCCCAGCGCATGAAGATGACCGGCCTTTATCGCCTCTTCAATTTTACTGAATTCGAGCATATCTCCCAGTAGATGTCTGAGTGGTGTCCGATCCAGCAAGGAATGGGGATTGTACTTTCCGAGGCCGCCCAGCATCATGGCAGCAAGCCAGTGTGCTCCACTTTTGGTCATGCCTATCCCATCGGTTCTAAAAACATGCTCAGCATGAAAGTTTTTCCAGACATAACCGAGACGGTACACACCTCGGCGAAAATTTTCTGCATGAATGGCCAGGGCCGTTGCGTTAATCGATCCTGCTGACGTGCCAGTGATGACTGAAAAAGGTGTCGGCGCATGTTTCGGCGTTACTTTGGCAATGGCTTTAAGTACACCAACCTGATAGGCCGCTCGCGCACCACCACCCGGTAAAACCAGGCCGGTTTTGGTATCCTGTTGCTCACTACCTAGTAACCATTTAATCATTACACTATTCAGTATTGCGGAACTCTTTCTACTATATCGGCATTGTACAAATTAAATATAGGCGTTGGTCTGACGGCGAAGTGTTGGTAACAAACTGAGTTATAAGGTGATAATGGGTTGTTGCCAAAGTAAAAATCTGCGCCGGGATTGATTGAACCACGATCAATCCTATTAATTTATGGTTGCTCCCTGATTGCGCGTCCGTACAAGGGTTGCAATGGCCTGATGTTGTTTTCAAAAATTGAGGTAAAAGTAAACAACTGATTAACCGAAAGCTCGGACCTGGATTTTAATATTATCCACTTAACATTTTCGTTACAGGGTGGCGTGGTGAGCGAGCCGGTATAAGTATAGTAGGCATAACTGACGGGTAGCAGATCACTCGCGTTGATCGTCGTATCGGGAATATTTTTCTGACCGGGCAGTTGCGGCATGTTATCCCATATCTTCTGGATAAAAGGACTGCGTTGCCCTTTTTCGAACAGGACTGCCACAACAGCCATCTCACCATCCAGACTCTTATGCACCAGGTGAACAACCATGTCCGAGGGTTTGCCCTGAACCTTGTGTTCGCTTGGACTATGAAAATGAAACTGGATGAGTTCGTAGGTTTTGTTGGCAACGGTTATAGAGCTACCACTCCGATAATTTACCCGAATGGTATGTCCATTGTTCTCGATACTTAACGGTGAAGATTGATAGAAAAAATCGATATCACCAATAAAGCTTGAAGAGTCAGCAAAGTTAATATCTACTGGTGATTGCTTCTTACCTTCTTTACACAATGAGTAGCTGGAAGCTAAATCACCCCAGTACTCAGGGCCGGTTTTCCCGGAATACGACCAAATCTTGTCAGATAAATGCGACGCTTCGTCGGCCAGGCACAAGGTGCTTATCATCGCCGAAATGGCAATCAAGAATCCACTCAATGCCCGCAATAGTTGATATCCGCACATCCTATGCTCCCCCTTCGAATAAATGGTGAATCAGATTTTTATATCAAGTTTATCCCAGATTGCATCCACGCGCTGTCTCACCGCATCATCCATTAAGATGGGTTTTCCCCATTCCCTCGTGGTTTCTCCGCTCCACTTGTTGGTTGCATCAAATCCAATTTTTGATCCTAAACCGGAAACTGGAGACGCAAAGTCGAGGTAATCGATCGGTGTGTTTTCAATGATGGTCGAATCCCGCGCCGGATCCATACGCGTTGTCATGGCCCAGATAACATCTTTCCACTTGCGAATATTGATATCATCGTCGGTAATGATGACGAATTTGGTGTACATAAACTGGCGTAAAAATGACCATACACCCAACATGATACGCTTGGCATGTCCGGCATATTGCTTTTTGATGCTGACAACGGCAAGACGATAAGAGCAGCCTTCGGGTGGAAGATAGAAATCGACAATTTCCGGAAATTGTTTTTGAAGTATTGGAACAAATACCTCATTCAATGCCTCGCCCAGTACAGCGGGTTCATCAGGTGGGCGGCCTGTATAGGTGCTATGATAAATCGGATTATTTCGATGCGTAATGCGTTCAATTGTAAAAACCGGGAAATTTTCCACTTCATTGTAATAGCCGGTGTGGTCACCAAACGGGCCTTCGGCCGCTGTCTCGTCCGGGTCGATAAAACCTTCGAGTACGAATTCAGCATAGGCAGGGACCTGTAAATCATTGCCGATGCATTGGGTGAGCTCTGTTTTGCTACCACGTAATAAACCTGCAAACCCGTATTCGGACAAGGTATCTGGTACGGGCGTAACGGCACCGAGAATGGTCGCAGGGTCTGCACCCAGCGCAACAGAGACCGGAAATGGTTTCCCCGGATGAGCCTGTTTCCAATCGCGAAAGTCGAGCGCACCGCCCCGGTGGGCCAGCCAACGCATGATAACCTTGTTTTTAGCCAGTACCTGCTGTCGGTAAATGCCCAGGTTCTGGCGTTCCTTGTTAGGTCCCTTTGTAACCACCAGTGCCCAGGTAATCAGCGGTGCAGCGTCACCAGGCCAGCAAGTTTGAATAGGCAGCATTGACAGGTCGACCGTATCGCCTTCCAGTACATTTTCCTGGCAGGGTGCTCGTTTGATGATTTTCGGCGCCATATTCAGTACCTGCTTGAATACAGGCAGTTTTTCCCACGCATCCTTGACACCTTTGGGTGGGTCTGGTTCCTTGAGGTATGCCAATAGCTGGCCTACATCGCGAAGCGCAGCAATCGAATCCTGCCCCATACCTTGAGCGACCCGCTCCGTGGTACCAAACAGGTTTGCGAGTACCGGAATGTCGTAACCCTTGGGTTTTTCAAATAATAGTGCAGGGCCACCGGCACGAAGCGTACGGTCGCAGATCTCGGTCATCTCCAGGTTCGGGTCGATCTCGATATCAATCTTGCTCAACGCCTTATTTTTTTCAAGTTGCGCGATGAAGTCTCTTAAGTCTCTATATTTCATTATATTTTTAGTCATCTGCAAGGTTCAGGTTATATTTCCAAGGGTACCAGAGCAGATAAAGTTATCGCAAATCTGGCCGTAATGATAGTAAGGCAGAAATGGCTGATTTGAATCGGTTTTAACCAACTCGAAAACAAAAAAATATGGATATTTTAGGATGACTGCATCTTTTTCAACCAAAATTATGGCGTTGATCATGTCGCTGATGGTTGTTTTGATGGTGGTGACCGCTTTTACAGTCGGATATCCCTTTTATCAGGATACTACCAGGGTCCTGACAAATAAATCGCTGGAAGATTTATCTGACTATTCAGCAATTGCGTCAAAACATTTCAGGGATAATTTCGATACATTACGCGACGATGTGAAATTTTTGGCCAATGTGCCCGCGATCTCGGAGATTGTCAGGGCAAGGTCAAATCATGGTATCAACCCACTTGACGAGTCGTTCGAGGCTGAGTGGAAAGACCGCCTGAAGCAGATTTTTATCGAGTTCCTGAAAGCAAAAAATAACCGCGGATTCAAGTTGCTAGTGCAACGGATGGTTTAATCCCGAAAAATACCTGATT
>JBHHVB010000019.1:0-45489 GCA_046754065.1 Gammaproteobacteria bacterium | reverse complement strand
AACAAAGGGGTTATCAGACCTGTTTATTTATTCCTTAACGGGACAGCAGTGAAATCAAATATGAAATTGCTAAAATCCAGATTCCAGCAATGGGATGCCTGAAGCAATGGGGCTAGCGTTAAGCTAGCCCCGTTTTTTTTCGATACAAATTATTTGCTATTAAATAGCGTCGGTATCTTCTTCCCCTGTCCTGATACGAATCACCCGTTGCATATCACTAACAAATATCTTCCCGTCACCAATCTTTCCAGTGCGTGCAACATTGGTAATCGCTTCAATGCACTGATCCAAAACATCGTCATTGATAACCACTTCAAGTTTTACTTTGGGCAAAAAATCGACGACATATTCTGCCCCACGATAAAGCTCCGTATGACCTTTCTGTCGACCAAATCCCTTCGCCTCAACTACTGTCATACCCGTGATTCCAATTTCCGACAACGCCTCTCTGACATCATCCAGTTTGAAGGGTTTGATCACGGCTTCGACTTTTTTCATGATTTAGACTCCTGTTTCAATATGAATATTATTTTTCAACCTGACGCTCAAGTCAATCACTTGCTTAAAACTCATCCACCTTAATAGAAGGTGAGACTATTCTATTTCAGTGTAACCTGAAGTAATTGGATAACGCCGATCCCGGCCAAACGCTCGTTGAGTAATTCTTACACCTGGAACTGCCTGACGTCGCTTATATTCATTCCTGTTTACCATGGTAACCACTTTATGGACCGTTGCTTCATCAAAACCATGCACAATGATCTCTTCCGGGCTTATATCTCTCTCAATGTACATTTCCAGGATTGGATCCAGTATTTCATAAGGCGGTAATGAATCTTCATCTTTCTGGTCCGGCGCGAGCTCTGCAGAGGGTGGCCGGGTAATTACCCTTTCCGGAATCACCCTGGATATTGAATTCCGATATCGGGAGAGCCGGTAAACCATCAGTTTAGGCAAATCCTTTAGCGGCGCATATCCGCCAGCCATATCACCATATAATGTCGCGTAGCCCACTGACATCTCACTCTTGTTTCCTGTTGTTAACACAATTTTATGGTTTTTATTGGCAATTGCCATCAGAATGATGCCACGACAACGAGCCTGTATGTTTTCCTCGGTGGTGTCGACAGTAGTACCCGCAAATTCGTCCTTAAGCGTATCCAGAAAAGCCTGATATACGGACTCTATTGAAATGATGCGGTGCCTTACTCCAAGAAGTCTGCTTTCTTCTACAGCATCGTTCACGCTCATTTCGGCAGTATATTGTGATGGCATCAACACTGCCTCTACACGATCAGCTCCAAGCGCATCAACCGCCATCGCCAATGTTAATGCCGAATCTATACCACCGGAAAGGCCAATCACGACACCCTTAAAAAGATTCTTTTCTATATAATCACGTATTCCTAATACTACCGCACGATATACGCTCTCCTCCCCGCTAGAGTATGTCTGGACAGGCCCCGCTTCCGGATCGCAATTTCCATTTTCATCAACTGAAAAATCTACAATTTCCAGTCTTTCTTCAAACGCTATCGCACGCTGGGTTACCTTGCCATCACTATTCACGACAAACGACTCACCATCAAATACGAGTTCATCCTGTCCGCCAACCAGATTCACATAAACGATAGGAATTCCAGCGACCTTGGCCCGACGCTTTACTATATCCTCTCGTTCGGTTCGCTTATTGGCATGAAAAGGAGACGCGTTCAAATTGAGGGCCAACCGGGCGCCGGCATGTTTAGCCTGATTAACCGGACCGGATTGCCAAATATCTTCACAAATCGTGACACCTAATCTGACACCGTTGTAAATGAACACACAAGGAGCACTGGCAGCAATAAAATAACGTTTTTCATCAAAAACGCCATAATTTGGCAGATACTGTTTTCGGTATTTTGCGAGAATCTCTCCATCGGCTATACAAATCGCCGTATTAAACGTTCCTTCCTCCGTATCTTCAGGATAGCCGAAAATCACACCGATACCTGAAGTACTCTGCCTGATTGTGTCCAGTGCATTTTTAATTTGCTCATGTAACGCAGGGCGGAGGAGCAAGTCTTCGGGGGGGTATCCCGTCAGCGTCAACTCGGGAAACACAACCAGATCTGCCTGATGCTCATCGCGAGCCGACTCAGCTGCTTCTATAATTTTTGACGTGTTTCCTGCGATATCCCCAACCAGCAGATTTAGCTGGGCCATGATTATTCTGAGCTTTCCCATCAACGTCTTGTCTCAATATTACTCTATAGATCATGATATCATTTTGATAACAATCTGCCATTCGGATAATTGAAGACTTTTTTGGACAAAGTTGAGTACAGATCCTGCAAAGAACAATTTTAATACTCAACATAAGAATGCTTCCGGCGCCCCTTTTGCGGCTAAGTTTATTCTCCGGATACTTTACGCGGCAGGTCTAATAGAAAGGTTCCCTCGAATTTTTCAGCTGGCACCGGTTCATTAAAATAGGTTCCTTGCCCGACAACACAACCATGATCTGTCAAATAACTCACCTGATCTTTGGTCTCCACACCTTCAGCTATAACGTTTAGCCTTAGACTTTTCCCCATCGCAATAATGGCACCGGCAATGGCAGCATTATCTTCATCAGTTGTGATGTTATTGATGAACGATTGATCTATTTTTAGTGTATCGATAGGCAAATGCTTCAAACAGCTTAGTGATGAATACCCCGTACCAAAATCGTCAATGGATATATAGATACCCATTTTTTTCAATTCTCCCAATGTAGTACTGCCCACTTGCATATATTCCATTATCAGGCTTTCGGTCAACTCCAGTTCAAGGCAATCCGGGTTAAGGTCATAATCCCGTAAAGCCGATCTGACAACGTTAACCAGCTCTTTCTGGTGGAACTGGCGAGCCGAAAGGTTCACTGCCACCCGAATATGTGGCATGTTCGTTGTCTGCCACTTTTTTACCTGTGCACAAGCGGTATTGAGTACCCATTCCCCAATGGGTACAATCATCCCTGTCTCTTCAGCGATAGAAATAAAATCACTGGGTGGCACCAACTCGCCAGTGTCTGAACGCCGCCAACGTAGCAATGCTTCCACTGCAACAATTTCTCCGGAAACCAGCGAAACCTGTGGTTGATAGTAAAGCTGGAATTCCTGATTTTCCAGTGCCTTGCGCAAATTGTGCTCTAACTCGAGTCGCTTGCTTGCTTCTGCACCCATTTCGGGCAGATAGTAATTGAAATTGTTTCGCCCATTCTCCTTGGTGCAATACATCGCTGTATCAGCATTCTTGATTAACGTATCTGCATCTTTACCGTGATACGGATAAAGCGCAATTCCGATACTCGTGCCAATAAATAATTCCTGGCCTTCCAGTGCAAAAGGCTGTGCCATTGTATTAATAATTTTTTGCGCAACGACCTCAACATCCTGCACACGCGTTACCCGCTCCTGAATGACAGTGAATTCATCACCGCCTATTCGAGAGATAATATCACCTCCCCGCACACAGCCCTGTAAGCGATGCGCAACAAGTTTTAGCAACTGATCGCCAACATCATGACCCAGTGTGTCATTTATAACCTTGAATCTGTCCAGATCAAGAAACATCAGCGCCATTGGCATCTTCCCTCTGTCCGCCCGGGCCAATGCCTTAACCAGTTGTTCCCTGAAGAATCCTCGATTTGCCAAGCCGGTTAAAACATCGAACCTGGCTAGATAGGAAAGCCGCTGTTTTTCTTTTTTATGCTCGATCGCATATCGAATTGTACGGGCAATCAAAAATCCATCACCCTGCCCCTTGACCAGATAATCCTGCGCACCGGCCTGTACAACATCCAGCGCAAATGATTCGTCGACCACGTTACTCAACACGACAATTGCCAAATCAGGATTGGTATTTTCGAGGCGTTTTATTGAATCAAGATCCTGGGTATCACTACCGGAAATATCGATAAGTACGGCATCATAGGTTTCCTCTCGCAGCAGCTTGATACCCAGCGTATACCGCTCGACATGATCAAGGTGGAATTTATTCGAGCCACCTTCGGCGAGCATCGCACGCACCTTCTGTGCGTCAGAGAAATTTTCTTCGATTAACAGGACTCGGATTGGCTTAAAATTCATATAACCCCAGTGGCAACGATTTAATTATTGAAAACTCTTCCTTTGCTACTCCACAAAGCGCCACAGAGTTGTTTTGCCTGGCCTCACCTCCCCGGTTGGACACATCTATCCCACAGACCTGCTTTCAACTCTTTGTGCAACACACCAAAATCGATGCAAATGCAGCAACTAAATACTTATCGACAGCAGCGAGTAATCCTTAAACAAACCTTGATAAAAAATTGCCCCCGAACGGCCTATTAAATCTTATATGTTATTGATTTATTATGAATTAATATTTTATGATCTTTTTTTAACTGAGGAAACCTGACGGAACTTGCTCAAAAAAAAGGGCTCTTTCGAGCCCGATTCTAATCTGCAATAAAATCGCTCATCAAAATGGAATATCATCGTCAAAATCGTCAAATTGCGCCCCACCTTGCGCTGCTGGCGCAGAAGATGGCTGATCTTTTGAAAAGGAACTTGAGCCACCACTGCCTTTACTGTCAAGCATCTGCATCTCATTCGCCACAATCTCGGTGGTATATCGATCAGCACCAGTATTTTTATCCTGCCATTTTCGGGTTCGTAAACTGCCTTCAACATATACCTTTGAACCTTTTTTCAAGTATTCACCTACTATTTCCGCAAGACGATTAAAAAAGACCACATTGTGCCACTCGGTTTTTTCCTGCTGCTCGCCTGATTGCTTGTCTTTCCATGAATCGGTTGTCGCTATCGTTACATTGGCCACGGCAGATCCACTCGGCATATACCGTATTTCGGGGTCGCGTCCCAGATTACCAATCAAGATTACTTTATTAACTCCTCTTGCCATATTTCCCCCTACAAGGCATTCAAAATTCTAGTCTAGTCTCGCCTGCTTGCTGCCGGCTGAAACACCATGGTAACCCACTTCGCCCGCAGATTCAGTATCGTCAGCGCAGTTTTCCCCGGTAGTTCCATTATTTTCATTCAAATGAGTAGAAAACCCCTCAAGCACCTGAAAATCTACAATTTTCTTGTCCACCTTCAAATACGCCGCCCGTTCCTCCTCGATAATACAGACTTCAACCACACCCGGCAGCTCTTGAAGTTGTTTTTCCAGACTGGCAATTTCAGCGGATTCAGTTGCCTCAATATGAAACATATAACTACTCAAATAAGGAGGACTCTGCATCGATATTGCCCAAAACACCCAGATCAGCCCAACCGCTGCACAGGTTAAAAATACCCCGGCAATGCCAAATGCACCAAAAACAGCGCCTCCAATCAAACCACCGCAAAAGGCACCAACAAATTGTGAAGTCGAATAAACTCCCATCGCAGTCCCTTTTTTATCTGCAGAGGCATATTTCACAATTAATGAGGGCAAAAGTGCCTCAAGCACATTAAAAGCCAGAAAGAAAATCAACAGCGCAACAACCAAACCCATTGCAGACTGATATAAACCAGCGAAGGCAAACTGCGCGATCACAAGCGTAAGAATGGCAGCCAGATAAACCTGCTTCATCTTCTGATTTTTCTCAGCCAAAATCACTAAAGGCACCATCGCGATCAGTGATATCAATAACACGGGCAAATAGATATACCAATGATGAGCGGTTTGTATTGAGGCGTAATCGCGCAATGCAAACGGTAACACAACGAAACTGGCTGTGAGCATAAAATGCAAACTCAGAATGCCGAAATCCAGCCTCAACAATTGAGTGTTTCTTAAAACCGACAAAAAATAGGCCGGCACTGGTTCAGTGTCCCTATGAACAATCAGTTTTCCCGGATCAGGCACTATAAATTTAACCATCACAATGCCAAGGAACGCGAATACTACTGTTAGCCAGAAGATACCTGGAACACCGATCCAGGCATTCAACAAAGGGCCTAGTACCAGGGAAACCGCAAATGATACGCCTATGGACATGCCGATGATTGCCATCGCCTTGGTACGATGCTCTTCACGAGTCAAATCCGCTGCTAATGCCATGACTGCTGCCGCAATCGCCCCACTGCCCTGTAAAGCCCGACCAATAATTATCCCGGAAATACTGTCAGAGACAGCCGCAACGATACTACCCAGCGCAAATATAAGCAGTCCAAGGGTAATAACCGGCTTTCGGCCATATCGGTCTGATAACATCCCAAATGGAATCTGAAAAAGCGCTTGTGTTAAACCGTAGATCCCGATGGCCAGACCAATCAACAGAGGTGTTACATGAGTACCTTCCAGTGATTCCGCATACAGTGAAAAAACGGGCAAAATCATGAATAAGCCCATCATCCGGAACGAGAAAATAGCTGCGAGTGAAAATGCGGAACGACGTTCCTGCGCCATCAAAGATTGTTGATTCATAAATTACTTCTAATATTTTTGCGTTAATCAGTATAAGAGGGTTATATTAACAGGTTGCATTTGTCGTAGGAACTTTTCATGGATTCAATTCATATACGTGGCGCCCGAACACATAATTTACAAGATATTGATCTTGTCTTACCGCGCGATAAATTAATCATCATTACCGGGCTGTCGGGCTCCGGAAAATCCTCGTTGGCCTTTGATACAATTTATGCCGAAGGTCAGCGTCGTTACGTAGAATCCTTGTCAAGCTATGCCCGGCAATTCCTGTCCGTAATGGAAAAACCCGATGTTGATCATATTGAAGGCTTGTCGCCGGCTATCTCAATTGAACAAAAGACCATATCGCACAATCCACGTTCCACAGTTGGTACTGTTACCGAGATCTACGATTATCTAAGACTTCTGATGGCTCGAGCCGGGGAACCTAAATGTCCGGAACATGGCATAATCCTCGAGGCCCAGACGGTCAGCCAGATGGTTGATCATATCCTTGCATTACCTATGGATACTCGCGTCATGATACTCGCGCCAGTAATCAAGGATAGAAAAGGCGAACATGTGCAAGCGCTGGATCAGTTGCGTGCACAAGGCTTTATCCGTGCCCGGATCAACGGGGAAATTTTTGAACTCGATCAGGCACCATCCCTTGACCTGTATAAAAAGCATACCATTGAAGTCGTTGTTGATCGTTTCAGGGTTCGCGATGACATTCAGCAGCGAATTGCCGAATCCATTGAAACAACCTTGCACCTTACAGAGGGTATCGTTTGTGTATCGTTCATGGACAATCCCGAAAAAGAAGATCTGGTCTTTTCATCAAAGTTCGCCTGCCCTTTATGTGGCTACAGCCTCACTGAACTTGAGCCCCGACTGTTTTCGTTTAATAACCCTGCGGGGGCCTGTCCCACGTGCGACGGATTGGGCGTTAAGCAGTTCTTCGATCCAAGCCGAATTGTGCATCATCCGGAGCTGAGTCTACCCGCCGGAGCCATACGCGGTTGGGACAGCCGCAATGTCTATTATTCACAATTACTTCAGTCACTGGCAAACCATTACGACTTTGATCTCGACGCCGCCTACCTGGACTTGCCAGAGAATATTCGCCATACAATCTTGTACGGCAGCGATGATGAAGAAATCGAATTCACCTACCACCATGAGAAAAGAGGTCACCACAAACGGCGTCATCCGTTTGAAGGGGTGATTCCGAATATGCAACGACGTTATCATGAGACTGAATCAAACGTTGTTCGCGAAGAGTTATCAAAATATCTGAATCAAAAACCCTGCCCGGATTGCGAAGGAACCCGATTACGTATCGAGGCCCGCAATGTGTTCGTCGCGAACAAGGCATTGCACGATATCTCGTCAATGCCCATCGAAAGGGCACATGAATTTTTCACTAGCCTGATCTTACCCGGAAAACGTGGAAAAATCGCCAGCAAAATCGTTAAGGAAATTAACCAACGTCTGCAGTTTCTGGTCAATGTAGGCCTGAATTACCTGACCCTGGACCGAACGGCCAACACACTGTCCGGTGGAGAAACCCAGCGTATCCGGCTTGCCAGTCAAATAGGCGCAGGTCTGGTAGGCGTGATGTACATTCTTGATGAGCCATCAATAGGATTACACCAGCGCGACAATCAGCGTTTATTGGAGACGCTGACTTTCTTGCGTGATCTTGGCAATACCGTCATTGTCGTTGAGCATGATGAGGATGCGATTCAGGCCGCCGACCATATTGTTGACATCGGCCCCGGCGCAGGAATTCATGGTGGGAAAATCGTGGCTGAAGGCTCTCCCGAAGAAATCAAAAATAACCTTCTATCACTAACCGGACAATATTTATCCGGAAAAATGATGATTGAGGTGCCAGAACAACGCGTTAAAAATAATTTGGACAGGCAGTTGAAAATTAGAGGTGCATGCGGCAACAACCTTAACAATGTCAATATTGATATTCCGGTTGGACTGATGACTTGCGTTACCGGTGTTTCCGGTTCGGGCAAATCGACCCTGATCAATGACACGGTTTATCGAAATGCCGCCCAGGCCTTGTATGATAGTAGCGACGAACCGGCGCCTTGCGCTGAAATCGTTGGCCTGGATCAGTTTGACAAGGTTGTTAATATAGATCAGGCACCCATTGGGCGTACACCACGATCAAATCCTGCGACTTATACCGGTCTTTTTACACCGATACGTGAACTCTTTGCAGCAACCCAGGAAAGCCGTTCAAGAGGTTACACGCCTGGCCGTTTCAGTTTTAATGTCAAGGGCGGTCGTTGTGAAGCATGTAAGGGTGACGGTGCTATAAAGGTTGAAATGCACTTTCTGCCCGATATTTACGTACCCTGCGATGTCTGTAAAGGCAAACGCTATAACCGTGAAACTCTGGATGTTAAATACAAAGGCAAAAATATTCACGAGGTACTGGAGCTTCCGATAGAAGAAGCGTGCGATTTTTTCAGTGCCGTACCCGTCATATCTCGCAAATTGAAAACCTTGATGGATGTTGGACTTTCTTATGTCAAACTGGGGCAAAACGCGACGACATTGTCCGGCGGTGAGGCACAACGGGTAAAGTTGTCTCGTGAACTGTCAAAAAGGGACACTGGCAACACGCTTTATATTCTTGACGAGCCAACGACAGGCTTGCATTTTCATGACATTAAACAGTTGCTGCATGTTCTGCACCGCCTGCGCGACCACGGCAATACTATCGTAGTCATCGAGCATAATCTTGATGTTATAAAAACAGCGGACTGGATTATTGATCTGGGTCCGGAAGGAGGCAACAGGGGCGGAGAAATCGTTGATGCCAACACGCCTGAAATTCTTGCTGATAATCAACGATCTTATACCGGGCAATATCTGAAACCGGTACTTGAAAAAGCCAAATATCTGGCAGTTAAAAAAAGCGCTTGAGTAAATTCGTGAATAAATATTCGTTAGCAAAGGCGACTCATATGAGTCTTTTAATATTGCCCCTGCTAATTAATTGCATCGCCGCGTCAGCGATTGACCTACCACGTATTGGCGATACATCCGAGTCATTTTTATCATTAGAAGAAGAACAAAAACTTGGCGATGAATTTATGCGAAATATTCGCCAGTCGGTGGATATTATCGATGATCCGGAAATCAAGGATTACATCCAGTCACTTGGCCACCGTTTGGCTACCCAGGGAAATGTGGACGGCAGAAAATTTACATTTTTTGTCGTCGACAATGACGAGATTAATGCCTTCGCCGGCCCCGGTGGATACATCGGTATTCATTCCGGCCTTATACTAACATCCAAGTCCGAGAGCGAACTCGCTTCAGTTATTGCACATGAGATCGCCCATGTTACCCAACGGCATCTGGCGCGTGCCTTCGAAACAGCAACGAGAATGCAATTACCAGCAACCGCTGCAATTATCGCTGCAATTATATTGGGAAACAGGAAAGGTGATCTTGGTGAAGCGGCATTAGCAGCTACTGTTGCGGGCAGTGTACAAAACCAGATTAATTTCACCCGAGGCAATGAAAAAGAGGCCGACAGGGTTGGCGTAGAGCTACTTGCCAAATCGGGGTTTGATCCACGTGCCATGCCAAAGTTTTTTGAGCGACTGCATCAGGCCGTACACCAGATTGAAAATCAGCAACTGGAATTCCTGCAAACTCACCCTGTAACCACTTCCAGAATTGCTGACACCAGTAATCGGGCTGAACAGTATCCAGCCACTGAGGCACCGAACGATAATTTGTATCACATAATAAAAGCCAGATTAAAAATCATGAAAAATAACTCCACGGATAATCTGGTGAGATTTGAAAATTTACTGGCAGAAAAAAAATATGAGAACAAGACAAGCGCTATCTATGGCTATGCACTAAGCCTGCTCAATAAAGGACATTATAAGAAGGCACGTTCACAAATTAACAAATTGATCAGGCAGTCCCCGGAGAATATTACGTTTCAGATTCTTCTTGCAAAGATTGAATTGGCTCAAAACGATTTTACCAGCGCACTAAAGATATTCACGGACAGTTTATCTATATACCCCAATCACCATCCATTAACGATGCTATACGCCAAGGCCCTGATACAAAATGGAGAACCAGAGAATGCACGCAGAATCCTGCGTGATCATTTAAGAAACTACGAGGCTAGTCCGGACATATATAATTATCTTGCCCAGGCAGAAACTGAAATGGGCAATGACATTGCCGCGCATCAGGCTCTCGCAGAATACTATTACCTGATCGGACAAAATCCAACTGCTATTCAGCAACTTGATTTCGCACTTCGGATAGCTAAACACTCACTCTCCATCAAACCGGAATTAACGGAAACTGAACAGCAAATAAGTAAAATCGAAGCCAGGTTAAAGCAATTACACGCCGAATCGGATAGCCCTCACTGACCCCCTTCAGAACCTGAAGATTAATCACTCATTTGCCACATCGATCCGTTGCCTGATGGCACAGAATATGCTTGATTCATTGCTGGATTAAAGGGATTTTCAATGGATCAATACGACTTATTGGTGATAGGAAGTGGACCAGCTGGCCAACGTGCCGCCGTTCAAGCTGCGAAGCTGCGAAAAAAAGTAGCGATTGTAGAACGACGGTCTGTGGTCGGCGGTACCTCCGTTCACACCGGGACAATTCCGAGCAAAACCTTACGCCAGGCTGTGCTCTACTTAACTGGTTGGGATCAGCGTGGTCTTTATGGCCGAGGTTACCGGCTGAAAGAAAAACTGGACATCGACGACTTGATGAAACGCCTCGATTTGACGTTGACGCATGAAATCGAGGTCATGGATCACCAGTTAGCACGCAATGGCGTCGACGTAATAGAGGGCGCAGCGTCATTTATCGACCCTAATACGTTGAAAGTCGAGTCATTTAATGGCGACTCAAACCAAGTTGGTGCCGAAAGAATCATTATTGCCACCGGCACCCGGCCCGTGATTCTGCCAGATATTCCGTTTGATGATGAAAAAATACTCGATAGCGACGGCATTCTAAACCTCAAAGCGCTACCGAAGACGGTAACTATCGTCGGGGCGGGCGTTATAGGCGTTGAATACGCGTCAATTTTCTGCACCATGGATGTAAAAGTAACATTAATTGACGGCAGAACGACCTTGCTCGATTTTCTTGATCGGGAAATTGTTGATGAATTTCTCCATCATCTCAGGGATAGCGGGACAACTTTACGCCTTGGTGAAACCGTAAATTCTGTTGAAAAAGATCGTAAGAACCATGTGGTTACACACCTGGAAAGTGGTAAAAGGATTTGTTCGGATATCGCGTTGTTTGCCGCTGGAAGAATAGGATGTACCTATGGATTAAATTTGTCAAACGCGGGTCTGGAAACCGATGACAGGCGCCGTATCAGTGTCAACGAAAGATACCAAACCAAAGTTCCTCACATATATGCAGCAGGAGATGTCATCGGTTTTCCCAGCCTGGCCTCGACCTCTTCTGAACAGGGCAGACTTGCGGCCTGTTACGCATTGGGTCACCCGGCCACCAGCCAGCCAGATAACTTCCCATTTGGTGTTTATGCAGTTCCCGAAATGAGCATGGTCGGAATGACTGAACAGGAACTGACGGAACGAAAGATTCCGTACGAGACCGGTGTGGCAAGACTGAGAGAAACCGCGCGTGGGCAAATCATGGGGTTGGATTCCGGGTTATTAAAAATGATATTTTCGCTTGAAGACCACCGCCTGCTTGGTGTGCATATCCTTGGAGAAGGTGCTACTGAACTGATTCATATAGGACAGGCTGTATTCGTTATGGGTGGCAAACTGGACTATTTCATTGAAAATGTTTTTAATTACCCGACGTTAGCGGAGGCTTATAAAGTAGCAGCTCTCGATGCGTGGAATCGAATTGGCGCTGTTAATCTTTGATAATGTGATCGAAAGCAAGTTTTGACTAATTAATGAGTCAAGGAGCTAAATTTCGTCTGACCCGGGTCGATATGAAAAATGGAAGAATTCTGAATTGAAGGAAAACAACATTGCTCAAATCAAAACTTGAAAGCCGACTCAGTGAATTAAAGGCAAAACAGGAACTGATTGAAAAATCCTGGAAAAAAACGGGCAACAAGGAGTTGTTGCAGTTTTTTGTGGAAATCATGCCCAAGGCACTCGATGCTGAGCGCTGCAGCATATTCATACTTGATCCGGTTGACGATAATGCATGGATCGCCTGTGGTACCGGATTACCGGAAAAAGGGGTGACCGTGCCTTTAGACAATTCAATTGTGGGTAAGGTGATTTCAACTGGTAAACATATTATCGAAACCGAAATGGAAAAACAGATTGGCGCACATGATACCGTTGCAATAAAGACTGGTTTTGTTACCAGGAGTGCGATCTGCGTACCCGTAATGAGTGTCACCAAAGACAAGGTTGTTGGGGCAATTCAGGTGCTCAACAAAAACAACCTCAAACAATTTGATGATGAAGACCGAATTGTTCTGGAGAAACTGGCCTACCATCTCCAGATGAACATTGAAAATATTTTTCTCAGGCAGGAAATGGCGAAAATTTCGCTTGAAATGAGTAAAGAAATAAAAACACTGGAAGCAAAACTCGGTATATCCTGATATTAATCAGTTTTTTCTGTAGTTTTCACATCAGTGCAGATAAATCCAGTTTGCCATCAATCACCGGCGGACACCAGAAATAGCTTCCTGTTACCGGTTGAGTAAATTGAAAAAGTGCATCTGCTATATCATCTTCCACACCCGCCATACGCTTTAGCAATGCCTCAAACGCATCAAAACTCTTTCCAAATGCAACAAATATCAGGCCTTCCCTGCTGGAATCAGCCCACGGCATGGAACGCCGAACCACGAAGGCCTCCGGACTAAAACTTTCCTGGGCCGTTCTTTTTACATGGGCCGAGAAGGGAGCATCGTCAATTTCTTCATTATCACTGATTCTTCGGCCGATGATATTGTCCTGCTCATTTTGCGGCAGGGAACTCATGTAATTCAGGTTATGCACCCATTGTTGAACCGCCACGAAACTTGACCCATCCAATCCAGCTCCCATTCCATTAACAATCGCGGCATCACGCGCTTCCTCATTACCGGGATTCTCTGTCCCGTCAATATATCCTGACAAATCCCGGTTATCGAGATATTGAAAAGCATCTACCAATTGCTCTATCTTGAATACCGGCTCGAGCATACTGCGTACGCGTAACGTATTGTGTATCAATTCGCCCCTATCATCGGCGCCCATCCAGCACCACAAGGCCCGGGGTGTTGATGGAATATCAACGTTAGCCCCTGAAAAGCGGGGAAAAGCCGTTAAACCCGGAATACTTTTCTCATAGGTTTCCAGCAACTGTGTCCCAATACCTACAACCGTACGGGGAAAGCTGGAAATACCGGAAATAGCCTGCAACACCCTGGCATAGTCAGTGTTCGCTGACAGTGATAAATATAGATATCTCGCATGTTTTGGCACTGGCTCCATTAATATTCCGGTTTGATAATTTGTCATATTCCGATCTCTCCGCTTACTATTTTTCCTGGCTTGCCATTAGTCAACATCGGGCGACCCTGAGCTGCTTAAGCCACTCCTCAAAATCCGATCCACTCCCGATATGTCTCCCATTAATAAATATTTGTGGTACGGTTTCCTTAGCTGTCATCGCTTTTAATGATCTCATTGTTGCATCTTTACCCAACACAATTTCCTCGTAATCCAGTCCATTTTCTTCAAGCTTGGATTTGGCAGCCAAGCAATACGGACAACCCGGCTTGGTAAACAGACTAACTGGCAAAGGCTTTTTCACGTTGGGGTTGATATAGTTTAACATCGTGTCAGCATCCGATACCTCAAAGAGGTCTCCAGACACTTCAGGTTCGATGAACTGTTTTTCAATGTAGCCATCCCTAACCAGCATCGAGTACCGCCATGAACGTTGCCCAAAACCCAGGTCTGATTTATCGACCAGCATTCCCATACCCCTGGTAAAATCACCGTTACCATCCGCGATAAGTGTTACATTATCAGCCTCCTGCTCCTTTTTCCATGCATCCATAACAAAGGCATCATTGACCGAGATACACACAATATCATCGCCGCCATTTTCCTTGAAACTGGCGGCGAGCTCGTTAAACCGGGGTAAATGACTTGCTGAACAGGTTGGTGTATAGGCTCCCGGTAATGAAGATACAACAACAGTTTTTCCTGAGAATATATCGCTCGTAGATACATCAACAAACTGGTTATTTGAGCGGGACTTAAAAATGACCTCCGGTACCTTTTTTCCTTCACGATTTTCAATCATTGGTAGACCTCCTGAATTGGTTTAACCAATACGCCTAAGTTCAAAGGTATTATCCGGCATGCAACAAGATTGATAAATTCGTTTGTTTCTATTGTATTGATAGGTATTTCCTATTATTTAGGTAGATAAATTGAATCTGAATGATCTGGCATACCTTGTAGCTATCGAGGAGGAGCAACATTTTAAAAAGGCAGCAGCGCGCTGCTTCGTAAGCCAACCGACTCTTAGCAGTCAACTGAAGAAGCTTGAAGAAGAATTAGGTGTATTGCTCGTCGAAAGAACCAATCGCCGCGTCCGGATGACAGATATCGGTACTGTCATCGCTGATCAGGCAAGACAGATTCTTGGCCAGACAAATGCGCTCAGGGATATAGCCCGGAGCCACCATGACCCAATGGTAGGTGATTTGCATGTCGGTATTATTCCTACCATTGCACCCTACTTGTTACCGCTTGTTATGCCAGTGCTGGGGAAAAGCTATCCAAAACTGAAGTTATGGTTACACGAACACAGAACCGACACGCTGCTCAACTATTTGCGCCAGGGCAAACTGGACCTGTTACTCCTCGCATTACCGGTACAGTCTCGTGAATTCGTCCACCTGGACCTGTTCAAAGAGCCATTCAGACTGGCAGTCTCGCAAGAGGACCCTCTCTTCAACAAGCGAGAACTAAACCTCACTGATCTGGACCATCGGGAAGTGCTGCTACTCGAGGAGGGGCATTGCTTACGTGGTCAGGCGCTGGAAGTTTGCCTCGAATCAGGAGCAAATGAAAACATGACATTTAAGGCAACAAGCTTGGAAACACTTAGACAGATGGTTGGCGAAGGAATGGGCATCACACTTGTCCCCGAACTGGCGGTACCCAAACGAATCAAAAAATGGGACCGGGTGCGCTACCTGCCCTTTGTTAATTCTATACCTGCACGTCGTATAGGTCTGCTATACAGAAGCAACAGTTACCGCGAAATCACATTTAAAAAGATGGCGGAACTGATTAAAGTCACCATTAAACTTTGATGGCAAAATTACTCGCTTAACACCAGATATTTTTCAAGATTGTCCACTTCATGATAAATCGGCTGGTCGGCATGTGCTTCCTGCCAATCTATCACCATATTGTTAGCCCTGGCTAGCTGGGCTGAGCTCATTTCGGCCTTTAGGCTATCACGCATCATCGCATCGATTTTGCTATTTTGCGCTGCCAGACTATACCATTTATAGGCGAGCACAAGATCCTTATCCACACCAAATCCGGATGCATACTGGCTGGCAAGAAATCCCTGGGCCTCGGTATGTCCCTGTTCAGCAGCCTTTTTTAACCAGATTACTGCCAGTCTCCGGGAAGTTGCGGTACTGTCCAATTGATACAACCGCCCAAGGTAGTACTGACCATCGGCTGAGCCCTGTTCCGCAAGCGAAGTGAATTCGTTTGTCGCGGTCAGGGTATTCCCGTTATCCAGCGCTTTGATACCTTCGTCCAAACCAGCCCAGGATGAAGAAACAATAAGGAATGAAGCTATTAGGCACGTTAAAGAAATTTGTACTCGCATCTCGCTCTCCCGTCGTATCGAATTTATGCATCTTTTTGGATGTCTAAACTCTTTATCGGCATTTGGAGAAAATTCCTGAGTTAGCAGAACAACGTATGACCAATAAAAATTCACGATAGTCAGTCAATCATTAATTACAGATTCCGACAAAATTCACTTTTTACTGTCAATTAAGTTTACAACTCTTTAATATTAAAAATCCCAACCTGACACTTACTCCTTGTTTTATCGATGAATATTTCTAATGGCACGGAATTTGAAGACTTCATGTTACCCAAAATAAAAAACAAGAAAAATGATTCAGATCGGGGAGCCCGCATGAAACACTCTTTAGCAGGCGTCTACCAGGAAGTACACGACATCAAGCTGAACCGGAAGCAACGACCTACTCAAAAAAACGATGTCATTAATGCGCCGAGACAGACCACAGCTTACACCTCAGGTGCTGCATGTCTGGCGTTAATCGACGCTATCATCGGTAATAAAGTGGATGAATCGAAGTTCGCTGAGATACTGCAAGCTGATCCAATTCACGGTGTAGAAGAGGCACGTTTAGGCGCGTTTGTACTAAATTATTTTAACGCCAATAGCCATGGTGAACACACCTACCCTGGTACCGGGCTGGCAATCGCAGCGATCCAGGAAAAACACAATCGCAATCCGCATTACGTTGTCATTTTGGGAAAGCGAGATAACCTGATTCGCTATTATTGTCCGCTGGAAGGCAAAATGCTAACCGGATATCATCAAGATTTTGAGGCATACGATGCCTACGGGAAGAGTCTTAACTGGTCTGTAAATCTGGACATTAATGGTGACTGGTTCGATTCCACAATCTTACCCCAACCACACATTTTCATTCTCGCGGACATTATTGAATCATTACACGCCCCCCAGGACAGCTCCCAACTAATCCAGGCAGCATATAACAGGATCAATACACCCGTCACATTACATGATTACGGAGATATATTTGCTGACGGAAAAAGACTTTATCTTTCCGATACGCCAGTCATGTCTCAGGACACGGTCTGGTTACGTTGTCAGCCTCAAAACATTTTTCACTACCGGGAAATACTACAATTATTGTGCGATGTTGATGCGCGTATTATCAATAGCCCACAATCGATCTTGAAGTGGCATGGCGTTATTAACGCAAACGATTCTAACAACGATTCAAGTCTGGCAACTTCGCTATATAACGTGCATGGACAGCTACCACCAGAGAATTGTAAAAATATTGAGAACAAGCATTACAATGTCAGGATTCCCGCACATTCTTTTGAGAACCCGATTACATTCGAACAAAACCATGAATTTGAGGAACTTGATACCCTTGCCAGCGAAGACTTTTTTGTCATTGAGAACTCATTTGATAAACCGGAACGGCAACCCCTGACACAATTGCTCGTGACCCCGAATACCATACTTGGTGTGGTGGACCACATTCAGTCTCGGCATTCGGTTTTTTACCCGGATGGAAAAAGTGGCCAACTAAAAAAAAATACTGGTTTGTCACTCAAACAAATCAACAAGGTTAAAAAGATACAAAGCTGGATGTTTGATAATGATATTGTCATTGCTGGCATCGATTTTGTCGCAGACCATGTCAACGGCATTAACATCAGCAATCCGCAGATCGTTCCGAATCTGGGTAAATCCCGTAAGCTGAATACCGAAGACCTCCTGCTTTCTGAAATATAGAGCTTATCTGGATAACTGGTATTTGGCGGGTTGAGTGCCAACATGAACCGGCAGCTGGACCATTTTTGATACGTTTTCAATACCCGCATCATGGGCACGATAAATTGTTAGCGCATTATCAACCGTCCAGGTCAGCGTTTTATCGAGACTTCTTGGGCTATAGCTAGAGAATGTAGCAGGATCCGCTACGTCAGTATCATTGTACACAGACATTAACGGTGTCGTAACGGTTTTGGATATTGTAATTTTCTCGTTTACCGGGATGGAGTACCAACCACCATCCGGAAAGATTAAATTCCCTGTGCTATCCTCCACGATAATTTGAGTAGTACCGAAAATAGCCGATTCTTCAAATGTAGAAAACCTGTTCACAGGAAAACCAGATTCCACAACATACTCATACAGTTTTCGTTGCTGAAAATAATTAATCTCCACATTACATGCTGGCACGTTGAGATATGCAGGTGGCCCAATATAAAAACCTGGGTAATCAAAGCGATAATCATACTGCCAGCTCGTAGAACCAGCATAGGCGTTTGGTGTGACAGTATAATGCAGGTTGTCGAGATGAATCGCTTGCCAGGTAGAAGCCGCTGGTGATGCCGGCTGGTCTTCGTAGAAATACTCCACAACACCCAACTCGGGCGCAGGTAAATAAACCGGTTCGAACCGACTTCCGGATCCAGCCTCAACGTACTTGGAGATTTTGGTAATATCCGTCCAATCAGGAACATAAAAGCCCGGTGCAGGGCAGGTATCGCTATTTATACTCAGGACATTAATCCCTTTAGCTCGCCACTGGGTTATCGTTTTAAGTCTTGCCCTGTTTTCACGAATACCTTTTTCCACCAGATTCCGAAAAGTGTGCATTCTGTTTTCATCATCCAGTTTGATAAAAAATGGTTTGCCTGTCAAATTTGTAAATTCATATTCCACCGTTCGAATATCTCTGTTGTGGAGCACTGCCCTGGCATCAAAGGCTGTGCTTGAAAATACTGGCTTGCCCACATCCGTTGACGTAATCGTTAACGGTGGAACCACAAAATCAACCCGGAAATCAAATTTAAAATTAAATATGTTTCCAGCTTCATCTTCCAGATATATCTCGATAGCGTGTAGATCGTTCGGTGTTGACAGGTACCAGGAATCATGCAGCGTTTCAGACACTAATGGAACCGCATAATTATCACCCAGCCAGGACTGCACATCCGGGGCCAGGTCATACCACGGTGTTAGCACCTTGCCTGACAAACTATATCTCATTTTTACCTTAATTTTTGATGCCTCGGTAAAAACACCATTGACATTTTTGTCTATAACATCAAATGAAAAATAAGGAATATGATTTTCTTTAAACGCTACCACGCTTAATGGTACGCCATTGAGGTCGAGTTTATCGGTTTCAATGTAAAGGTTTATACTCCCGCCACGGCCGATATCAAGATTATCTGTATAATAGGAGCCATCGCCCGTAGAAAACCTGGTTAATCCGTAGGTTTCTGCCGAAATAGACGGTTTTGTAACATCGAGACCAATGAGCGTATTCAATACGCTTACATTACCCAGTCCATCTTCAACCGAAACACTGATTGAATTCACACCGGTATCCAGCGAGACACCCACGCTCCATGTTCGGTCTTCCTTAAGAATGGCATTCTTACCTTGTGCGATGATGTAGTTGACACCTACTCCGTTATCCTGAAACGTCCCTGTCAGGGTAAATGCTGCCTGATTGGTTACACTGGGTGAGGTAATATTGACGATGGGGGACGTGTTATCAATGTTTACCATAAATTGACGATATGATTCATTTCCCAGTTTATCTTTAGCCCGCACACCAATCTGGTGTTCACCATCAATTAACCGACTCGAATCGATATCAATTTTCGGAATTGCAGGATCTGTAATAGACCCCAAATCGTTTCCATCCATATCAAATAAAACTGAATCGATGCCGACAAAATCGGCCACGGTAACAGAAAAAGTAAACAGGCCACTATAATATTGACCGTCAGGCTGAACAGCTGAAATAACAGGACCTTCGTCATCTAGTGGCTTGGGGCTATCTTTGCCAAACGTTTCATGCGTATTTGCTGCGTAGCTATTTACCTCGGCAAGCAAGCGCTCGGCTATAATGCCTGTTTTATTTAGCTCGCTATTGGCTATTTTGATTAAATGCCTGGCAAAGTCCTGGCGGTATACATCGGCAGTCAATATGACTGTTCCAAGCCCCAGCCGCTGAAGCTGCTTACCTTCTCCTAAAAACCCTTTCCCATCCAGCATACCGTCTGAACGAATATCGTCATACATAACCTGGGACAATTTTATTGACGTCCATATATCGTGGGCTTTCCTCCCGTTTTGTTTGCTTGCCCAGGCTGTCCAGCTGGAAATGGCGGCCGTCCAGAACCCATACAGATGTTCGTTTGTCAGGGATATCGATGCATTGTTTGGATCTGTGATATTTCTTGGGTATGTCGACAGAATATCCAGGCCAAATATTGTAGAAACGGCCAAAGAGGACTCCGCAATTGCATTTTCAATTGAAATTCCGTGCGCGACTTTATATTCCGCGAGCCCGGCTGACAAATGAGTTAAGGGCGTAACCATTATGGTAACGGGCTGGCCGGATTCATAAAGCGTAATAGCTCTTAACTTCTGATCATCCTGCAATGGGACAGATTGCCCACTTGCCTCTTCAGTATAACGGCCACCTGTTATCTCGATAACGATGGGCTGGCTTGGCGCTTGAAGACCCAGAGAGTAATAACCCCGTTTATCGGTCCGGGACGTCGCCAGTTTTGCACCTTTCATCCCACCCGAGTAGGAATAGACACTAACGTTACCATTAACGATGACTGCATCAACCGCATTACCATCAACCGTTGCAACAGGTCTGACGGGAGGTAAATCACTGCGACCACTGCCACCACCGCAACTGCCAAGCAATACACCCAGGGAAATCACGAAGAGGCAGCTGATATACTTCATCGACCTACCTACATTAGATAAAATAATGCAAGAGACATCGAGGTCGATTCAATACCATCCCCGAAAGGATATCGGTATTGAAATTGCCCTGATAGTTCCATCTTGTCCAGCAACTCCCATTCCTTGGTTAAATTTAATAACAGGTTAACCGATGATTCGTTTCTGTCCTGTAACTGGTTAATCAGAAACCCGTCTTTATCGATATTGTGTCTTTGACTAAACTCGTCCGTAGTATACCCGAGCCCTCCGCCCAGCCAGGGCTTAAAATTTCGGGTCAAGCGCAACCGTTTTTGAATAGATGCAAAAAAACCTTTCGACGATATATCTTGTCCAATTTTGTTAACCTCTGCATCAATACCAGATTCAAACGAATTAATCTGTACAAGATAACGCGTATCACGCCACAGATAATCTGAGTAGTACAAATTGATATAACTGGAACCTGAAGTTGTCGCCACCTCTCCATCGGGGTCATGAACAGTGAGCTGGTGCAATTCCAGACCATACCCGATGCGACTTACTTCACTGGCTTGCAGTAAAGCAGGATTTAAGAAAAGTAAACAGATAAAAAATCGCGCAAAAAGCAAAGCGTTTCCCTTATTTTTTCTTGCTTGGGCTTGATTCGGGGAAATTATTATACGAAAGCACTTAATCCGGCACAAGTTACAGCCAAATCAAAGCCTGTCAGCGCTGGAAGCAACAGAGCTTATCCAAAACGCGATAAACTTTAACAGACCTCTCTAGCATTGATCCTCGCCGCGGACTAACATCCTTGTAATTAAAAACTTATCGCCCATAATTATATTCATTTCTTAAACTCTAAATTTCGATTTCCCACCGCCCCGAACCTTCGTATCCAAACTAATCAGCAAAAACTTACCCCCGGCCGACTAATTTTTTTCCATAATTGGCCGCTAATACAGAAAGCGAATTAATCGAATTTGATTCATGCATTATGTTAAATAACCTGAGAAGTAAAATAAGCTTACGCCCAACCATCAAGTTGAAAATCCTGTTGGTGGGCATGATTGGTCTTGCCTGTTTTTTTAGTTTTCTTGTATACACCTATAACAATTCTATCGAGCGAGAGCACCAGCTAAATGCGTTGAAGGAAAGTGAAATAACCGCGTTACGGATATTGAAAGAGATTTGGATAGACAGTTTAACTATCGAAGAACTGATCACATCAGCGATGGGCACCAGTGACCCGGATCTAATTGATGTCACAGAAGAAAACGCCGACAGGCTTTCTTACCTTTTCGCTCAAATGAAGGACATAGCCCCTGCTTTTAGTGCAAAAACTCACGAATTGGAAATGAATTTTCATGATTATTATACAGTATCAACCAGGCTGGCATCGGGCGTTATCAACGAGGAGTATGAGGTCGATATACTCCTGGACCTGGTAAATAAAAAGGAAAAATCGAAAGAATTGTATAAATCAAAACTGGATGAGTACGATGAGGCGATTAAGGTTTCAATCACCACTGAAATCCAGTCAATTATCTCCGATGCAAAGCAAACGATTTTGAATGGTCTGACGCTGGGAGTCATCTTCACCTTGATACTTGTCAGCATTAGTATATTAATCGCAAACATGGTTTCGAGAAATATCAACAAGGTCACCAATTCGCTGAAACACATGTCAGAAGGGCATGGCGATCTTACGATGCGGCTTGAATGCAATACCCGTGATGAAATCAATGACCTAGCCAAATACTTTAATCGGTTCATGGACAATCTGGACCAAACGATATCCGAGCTATCCAATATCTCGAAAATGTTCGGTACTGAAGCCAGGGAAATTCAATGCCAAAACACCGAAACAAATAGTGCGATCCAGCACCTTGTAGGACAAACTGACAGTCTGGTTAATATTCTCGATGATATTTTTGTATCTGTGAATGAAGTATCAGATGCGTCACATGAAGCACTGCAACGATCTAGCGAAACAAACCAATATGCATCAGAGGGCCAGGCAGTAATCGCTAACCTGCTCGATACCGTAAACCAGAATGTCAACGATATTGATAAAGCCAATTCGATTGTTAAAAAACTGGCCGATCATACCCATAACATTGGTTCAATACTGGACATGATTGACAAGGTTGCTGAACAGACAAACCTGTTAGCACTTAACGCTGCGATTGAGGCTGCTCGAGCAGGTGAACAGGGAAGAGGATTTGCGGTCGTTGCCGATGAAGTGAGAACGCTGGCAAAAAGGACCCGGGAATCGACAAACCAGGTCCACGAATATATCAATGTTTTTCGAAAAGATAGTGAACTCGCCGTCCACGAGATGGAGGAAAGTCATCATCAGGCAGCAACCAATCTGGAACGTGCAGAAAGGGCAGGAACAACACTCAGCATGATTACCGACGCCATCCGTGTCATCAACGAGAGCAACCAAAAAATTGAAAGCGCAACGGTTAATCAAAACAGCATGATCAACTCATTAAAGGATCATGTCAGTGAAATTAATGACGATGCTCACCGCACCGCATACAGTTCGTTACAGCGAACCTCAAATAGTGGAGACTTGTCGCAGTACTCCATGAACCTCTCGGCCCTTATATCTCGATTCACCAAGGAAGCCTGTGAAGAACAAGCCGGCGATAATAACTTTAACAGTGATATCGGAAGCGATATCGAACTGTTCTAGTATCGAACTCGGAATATTTATTATTTTTAAACTACGACGGTTTTGGATGATTCATTGCATGTTCGATAACACTTTTGATCGCACCCAGGGGTAACACGTCACCATCCTTGAAGTTGATACACCCCTTCCCCGTCTTGATCCCGGGGCAGGCGATTTTAAAATCAGCGATGTGATGATGCCCACAGGTATACAGGGAAACATATTGCTTCTGATTGGCAATCGCCACCCAGCCTTTTCCGATGTGATAGGTTGGCATTTTATAGTGCATGTCGACCCTGACTTCAGGGAAAAGATCGATAACAAGATTGTGCAGTATATCAACAGTCTCTTTTCTTCCAGAAGGTAAAGAGCTGAAATATTCAGTGACTTCCTGATTCATAGCGTCAGACAGACTTCATGGCGAACCGCACACCAATTACTGACATCCGTTGAAACGTCAGTAATTTGGTATGATCAACCACGGATAGTCAATATTATTTAATCGAGATGAGCTCAACATCAAAAATCAATGTCTCATTTGGACCTATCGAGCTATTCCCTCTGGGTCCATACGCCAGATCAGAGGGGATATACAACTGCCACTTGGCACCTTCAGACATTAACTGTAATGCCTCAGTCCAACCAGCAATAACGCCTTTAACCGGAAATGTCGCGGGCTGCCCTCTTTTGTATGAACTATCAAACTCCTTGCCAGAAATAAGCGTGCCTTTGTAATGTACAACGACCTCACTGTCCGCCGTTGGTTTTTTACCCTTACCCTCAGTGATCACCTTATACTGTAATCCACTATCTGTAACCTTTACCCCATCCTTGCTTTTATTTTCAGCAAGAAAGGCCTCTCCAGCCTTTTTGTTTTCCTCAGCTTTTGCCTGCATCGATTCCATTTGCTTTTTCTGAAAGGCTTGCATGGCGGATTGCATTTCCTGCATGGTCATTTTCAGCGTCTTATCCTGCATAACATCTTCTATGGCAGCAGAAAGCATATCCGTATCGATATCCATGCCTTGTTGTTTCAGATTTTGTCCAATCTGAAACCCGATCGTATAACTGATTTTCTCTTTATCATTTTTCAGAGCACCACCCTCTCCTGCCACGACAGTCAGAGAGAATATCATCAAGACGATGGCAATAAATAATTGCTTTTTCATTCACTTTCCCCTTTTTGATTCAAACCATGCAAGGTTTGACGATCATTTAACTACCTAACATGTTGAATAGAAAGCAGAGGATTCACGCATATCAGGCAAAACAGCCCATACTTTACACGTTTCCTACTGGTTAAGCCACACTACAGCGTGCAGAGACCCCATAATTTCTGTAATCCTGAAATCACCAACGGATAAAAAAAAGCTGAACCAGGCCCGTCAAGATCAGCCTCATCCAGCTCTCTTAATTAAAATACGGTTTTCTAACAAAGATTCAGCATCTCTATTCAAATTGGAAATTCCAGAAAGAAGCATATTGTTTGTCTACCGGCAAACCAAACCACCTTTCGGAATAAGCGACTGACCGGTACTGTTGAGCCATCAGAGAACCGTTTACAGCTGCCCTGAGTAAAGAATAACAGCCATCACTTCATCTTGAGGAACATTCAAGCCACTATGATAAAACGTTGCCAAATCCGAAACAGTGACGCCGAACCTTGTCACGTCTCCACTGGATATTGTAGCAAAGGAAAACGCAAACAATATCATAAAGAACACGACCAGTCGCGCTATGCCTACCGTTTTCATTGCTCTATCCTCCACGAAAATCTATTCGTTACTTGTTAGTCGCTGATAGATTTTCTTGATTACAAAATTTCAGTGCTGTCCCGTTAAGTGTATGAGTAAAGTTAGTGTTACTACTAGCAATCAATGGGTAGAGAGTTTTATGATTTTTCAGGACATGATATTCGTGTCGTGATTCCCGCCTTCGCGGGAATGACGACTTAACGGGACATAAATTTATACATTATGACTACCTGATGATTTCCTTTAGAATAGCTGCATGATTGAGCGACATTTGTACAGACTCCTGTGCTTGGTGGTCCTTATTGCATCGCAACTAATGACGTATGCCGCTGCAAATATCGACGGTACGCAAGCTGCTGTATTCATGTACCACCGTTTTGGTGAAGACAAATTTCCGTCAACAAACATTCGGATTGATCAATTCGAGGCCCACCTTAAATACCTGGCGAAAAATCAGTTTCATGTTCTTCCTCTAAGCAAAATTGTTCGGGCGTTGAATAACAATGAGCCCCTGCCGGACCGCACTATTGCAATTACAATTGATGACGCGTATCGCTCTGTTTATACCACTGCTTTTCCGCTGTTTAGGAAATATAATTTTCCGTTTACTGTCTTTGTATCTGCTGAAGCTGTTGATAAAAAGCTGTCTGCCTTTATGACCTGGGAGCAACTAAGAGAAATGCAGGAATATGGTGCTGAATACGGCAACCATTCCTATAGCCACACCCACCTGATTGAAACCCGGAGCGGTGAAAGCACATCTGAATGGAAAAAAGGCATTATTGAAGACATTCAGTTTAATCAAAATATAATGATCGATGAGTCAGTCAATCCAATAAATTTCTTCGCCTATCCATACGGAGAATACAATTTAGAACTGGCGGAACTAGTCAATGACCTGGGATATGTCGGGTTTGGCCAACAATCCGGTGTTATCTCTGAACAAAGTGATCGGCGAATCCTACCCAGGTATGCAATGGCCGAAAAATATGCCGCTCTGAACGAGTTTCAAACCAAATCGGTTACGCTCCCGATGCCGGTAAAATCAGCATTACCATGGAATCCAGTATTGTCCGATAACAACCCGCCAACACTCTCTATCGAGCTAGGAGAAAATACCGATATTCAACTAAAATCACTCAGGTGTTATGCGAGCCAACAGGGCCAAATAGATGTTCAATGGTCAAACCTGAATAAAAACAAGTTTATCACTCAGGCTACTTCGCCTTTTATATCAAGGCGCAACCGTTACAATTGCACTGCGCTGTCAAATCTGACGGGAAGATATTACTGGTATAGTCACTTGTGGATATTGAAATCTATTACGGAATAGATAGCAACAGGGTTAAAATAATGCAGTTTTGGATTTTGCAGTTGATCAAGCCCATTATCCTCAATCATATATTGAATTTCTTCAACATACTCTGCGCCACGCGCTGAGTAGCGAGTCAGCCCTTCTGATAACTCCACTGCATTAAGTGACTTTCCCTGCGCTCTCATCTGACGACGTATTTCGCGAAACTTCTCATAGGCAAAGCCAACATTCAGGTTGAAAAAATATTCCCGTACCGAGTCTCGTATCGATCCAAAACTTAAAACTGCGTGCCGTAAGCCGGCATCACGGCGTTCCGGCACAACACCGTTGCTCTTGCGATAGGTCCACTGCCCAAACAAACTGTTACCAAGCCGTGTAAAACGGGATACGCCCCAATTGCTTTCATTGGCCGCCTGTGCCAACGTCATTGCAACCGGCACTTCATCTAATCGAACCAGCAGCTCTTCCTGTATTTTTTTGCTCCCTATATCCCCGTCGACACGATACTCTTTTACCAACGCATCAAGCCAGAGCCGATCATCAGATCCTTTTTCTGGCAATGGATTCTCAAATAACCGCAAAACTTTTGCCCGTTGTTTACTCAAAACGTCGTTTTCCATCAAGACAATCGGTAATATCATTCTGAAAAACAGGGATTTCCTTTCTGAAATATTCCGGATCTTTCGCAAATCGCCAGGCAACTTTTCGATACTGATCGCAGGCACGACTGCTGAACTCCGCATCGGCCATTTGTAATGCAGGTAAGCAAATAACGCATTATACTCTTTAACGGTTTGCAATTTCGAGTACAACACAACCCGATTGCTGGTCTCGCCTGAGGGAGCATAACTGGATCCCCCCCACCACGCGATGAGCGATGCAAAGAGAACAGGTACGGCAAACGCGAATATTCTTAATAAGACGCCTTGCATATTTTTATTTTATATCGGACTCAAGTCGAGTCACTCGTAACAATTCATCCAACCCATTGACGAGCATTTTGAAACATCCGAAACCAGGCACCATTTTCATTCCAGTCGTCCGGATACCAGGAATTCTGAACGGCACGAAATACCCTCTCCGGATGCGGCATCATAATGGTAAATCGACCATCAGCTGTTGACAGTCCGGTTATACCTTCTGGTGACCCATTGGGGTTTAACGGATATGTTTCGGTGGCAAGCCCGTAATGATCGACAAATTGAACGGCGACCAGACCTGCCTGCTTCACCTCATTCAAATGCTGGCTATCAGTAAATTCCGCTCTCCCTTCGCCATGAGCAACTGCAACGGGTATTCTTGATCCCTCCATACCCTTGAAGAAAACTGAAGCACCCGGCAAAATCTCGACCAATGAAAAACGGGCTTCAAACTGTTCCGAATGATTTCGGACAAAGTGAGGCCAACTTTCCGCTCCAGGTATCAATTCACGCAAATTTGACATCATTTGGCAGCCGTTACACACTCCCAGAGCGAAGCTGTCCCGGCGCTCGAAAAAACTCGCAAACTCATCCCGGGCTCGTTCATTATACAGGATAGATTTTGCCCAACCCTCACCGGCACCCAGCACATCACCGTATGAAAATCCTCCACAAGCCACCAGTCCCTTAAAATCTCCAAGCGAGATGCGTTCTTGCAAAATATCACTCATATGAACATCAACACTCGAAAAGCCCGCCAGATGAAACGCTGCAGCCATTTCCATCTGGCCGTTGACGCCTTGTTCACGCAAAATCGCGATTTTTGGTCGCAGCCCCCGGTTGAGATATGGCTTAATGATATTTTCATCCGGATCAAATGTCAGATGTACATTCAGCCCCGGATCGGAGTCTTCCAGTATCCTGTCATATTCCTGTTTTGCACAGGCCGGATTATCGCGCAGTGTCTGCATCCGCCATGTTGTCTCTGACCATGCACGCTGATAATTTATCCGAAGATCTGTAACCACCGGACGACGGTTATAATAAAAAGCAATCCGATCTTCCTGATTCAATGTGCCGATTACGTAACTGTAATGCCCCAACCCGGCGTCGTGCAGACACTCAATCACCGCATCCGTATCACAATGCCGCACCTGTATTACTGCACCCAGCTCCTCACTAAACAATGACGCAATTACATCGTCACCAAGATCATCAAGATTAATATTAACGCCGGTATGTCCCGCGAAAGCCATTTCGCATATGGTCGAAAACAGTCCGCCGTCTGATCGGTCATGGTATGCCAACAGCAAGCCTCCCCGATTCATCTCCTGTATAACCTCGAAAAATGCCTTTAATGCGCCGGGGTCATTAACGTCAGGTGAATGATGCCCCAACTGTTCATAAACCTGGGCAAAGGCACTGGCGCCCAGGCGGTTTTGTCCCTTACCAAGATCAATCAGAATTAAATCGCTATCCGTATGATATCTGTATAACTGAGGGGTTAAGGTCTTGCGGCAATCAGCGACCGGAGCAAAGGCACTAATGACTAATGACAGTGGGGCAGTGATTTCACGATGAAGGCCAGATTCCTGCCAAACAGTCTTCATCGACAGAGAATCTTTTCCGACAGGTATCGCAATGCCGAGTTGCGGACATAGCTCCAATCCAACTGCTTTTACCGTATCATAAAGTGCTGCATCTTCACCTGGATGTCCTGCTGCCGCCATCCAGTTTGCGGAAAGTTTTATATCGCCAATTTTGCCAATACTTGCGGCGGCCATATTCGTGATCGCTTCACCTATTGCCAGCCGTCCCGATGCTGCCGGATTAATGAGAGCCACAGGAGACCGCTCACCCATACTCATGGCCTCACCGGTTACACCGCGATAATCGCTCAGGGTTACCGCAACGTCTGAAACAGGAACCTGCCAGGGACCCACCATCTGATCTCGAGCTATTAAACCCGTTACACTCCGGTCCCCAATAGTAATCAAAAATGACTTGTCAGAAACAGTCGGTAGCTGCAGGACCCTTATTGCAGCATCATGCAGGTCTATATTTTTGTATTCAAGCTCAGGTTTTTGAAAAGGGTGGCGTTTGACGTTGCGCAACATTTTCGGGGGTTTCCCAAATAACAGCGACATCGGAATGTCAACAGGCACATTATCGAAATGGCCATCTCCAACGATCAGTTGTTCCTCCTCCGTTACTTCCCCGACTACTGCATACGGGCAACGTTCCCTTTCACAGATGAGTTGGAAGCTTTCAAGATGTTTCTGGCTGACGGCCAATACATAACGTTCCTGCGCCTCATTGCACCAGACTTGTAACGGTGACATACCGGGCTCATCATTCGGAATAGTACGAAGTTCAAATCGTGCCCCGCGATTACAATCGTGAACCAACTCCGGTAGCGCGTTTGACAGACCGCCTGCGCCTACATCATGGATAGCTATGATTGGGTTATGTTCACCACGCTGCCAACAACGGTCAATTACTTCCTGACATCGTCTTTGCATCTCCGGATTACCACGTTGCACCGATGCGAAATCCAGTTCCTCATGGCTTTCGCCGCTACTCATTGACGATGCGGCACCGCCGCCCAAGCCAATCAACATTGCCGGACCCCCAATAACAATGAGCTGTGAGCCAGGTGGAATATCATTTTTGTTAATCTGGTTTTCTTTTATGCTACCCAAGCCACCAGCTATCATAATTGGCTTATGGTATCCCCTTAATTCCGGACCCTCTGGGCCAGGCACCTGCTGCTCGTAGGTGCGAAAATAGCCTGCAATATTGGGTCTGCCAAATTCATTATTAAATGCAGCGGCGCCAATTGGCCCCTCCAGCATAATCGCCAGTGCAGAAACGATGCGATCTGGTTTACCATATTCTTTCTCCCAGGGACGGAGCGCTCCTGGCAGTTTCAAATTTGACACAGCAAAACCGGCAAGTCCGGCTTTTGGTTTGGATCCTCGCCCCGTTGCTCCTTCATCCCGGATTTCACCGCCAGATCCGGTCGCCGCACCAGGAAATGGTGATATGGCCGTAGGATGATTATGTGTCTCAACCTTGATATTAATATGTGCAGGCTCTTCAACGTCCCGATATTCCCTGGACTCTGGATCAGGAATCAAACGTCTTGCCTGATGGCCCTCGATTACCGCAGCGTTATCGTGATACGCAGATAAAACACCTTCTGGCGCCCGCCTGGTTGTATTACGAATCATTGAAAACAATCCTTGAGATTGTTCTACACCATCTATAATCCAGTCCGCATTAAATATCTTGTGTCGACAATGCTCAGAATTGGCTTGCGCAAACATCATCAGCTCGATATCCGTGGGATTTCTGCCAAGCGTAAAATAGTTTGCCACCAGGTAATCGATTTCATCTTCGCTCATCGCCAAACCGAGTTCCTGGTTGGCCAGTGACAAAGCCTCCTTTCCACCATTTAGCACATCAACAGTTGAATGTGGCGAGGGCTTGGCTGCACTAAACAAGGCTTCAGCATCATCAAAATTATCTATAACAACCTCGGTCATCCGATCATGGAGCATCGAATTGACAGAAGACCGTTCTACGCCGTTCAGAGATATTCCCTCACCGAGGTCAAGATAGTAGGCTATGCCCCTCTCTATTCGCTGGATGCCAGTCAATCCACAGACATGTGCAATTTCAGTCGCCTTGGTTGACCAGGGAGAAATAGTACCTAAGCGAGGCAGGACCAGGCATAACTGACCCGAGTGTACAAGCTGCCTATCAAATAAGGGGCCGTAAGTCAGTAATTTTTCCAAAATTTGAAATTCATCATCACTGAGCTTCTCATCAATGGACACGAAATGGATGTACTCTGCATTAATGTGAGACAGGGCAGGCACCTCTCTCTTCACAGCATTAGATAATTTATCCAGTCGAAATGGAGAAAGTGCAGGACAACCGCGTAATAAAAGCATCTATTTGCGCTACTTTTCTAAAAGTTATTATTTATAATCAGCCCAGTTCAACTCCAAGTCGCAAGGCTACCTCTTCATAGGCCTCTATGACATTGCCCAGGTCTTGTCGGAATCTGTCTTTATCCAGTTTCTTGCGCGTATTAACGTCCCACAGACGACAACCGTCTGGCGTAAATTCATCACCCAACATAATCTCATCATGGAATCGGCCAAATTCGAGTTTGTAATCGACTAATAACAGTTCTGCATCCAGAAAAAGTTGTTTCAGTACATCGTTCACTTCGAAGGTTAATCGCTTCATGATCGAAACATCTTCCTCAGATGCCCATCCAAATGCACGAATATGATATTCATTGATCATCGGATCGTGTAACTCATCATTTTTAAGGAAAAATTCAAACGTAGGAGGATTTAACTCTAAACCTTCTACAACACCTAGCCGTCTGCAAATGCTGCCTGCTGAAATATTCCTGACGACACATTCAATCGGCATCATATCGAGACGTTTCACAAGCGACTCGTTGTCGGATATTAAGCGTTCAAAATGGGTTGGGATACCCGCTTTCTCGATCTGGCCCATCACGTAGGCATTAATCTTGTTATTTACCAGGCCCTTACGGCTTAATTTCTCGGTTTTTTCACCGTCAAAAGCAGAGGTATCATCACGAAAATTCAATACCAATCTGTCAGGATCATCAGTCGTATAAACTGATTTCGCCTTACCCGAATAAAGTTCTTTCTCAACCTTCATTATCATCCCCGAACATTCTATATCTCCAAAAACAAAACAACACGACGATCAGCGAATTTCTCTCCAGGATAACCCTGTTCCCTGATCTGCGATTGCGATCCAGGATTCCTTACAACTCAGGTTATCGCTCAACTGCCCGCGAACTACAGCTTGATCATTGTTGCTTTCACTCAGATGCGCTGCAACTATATGCTGAAGCTTGGTGCAGTCGAGTTTATCAAGAATCTTGCCCGCCTGATCATTACTTAAATGCCCCTGATGACCGCTAATTCTGTTTTTCAGCACCTGTGGATAATTACTATTAGCAAGCATCTCGGCGTCATGGTTACATTCTATCATCAGTGCATCACAACCGCTTAGCATCTTCTCAATATGTGTGGTGGATGATCCACAGTCTGTTAATAATCCAAAACGAACATGCCCATCGGAGAATACAAATTGACAAGGTTCCCGCGCATCATGTGGAACCGGATACGGTGAAATCAGTATATCATCGACCGTAAATGGCTCATGTCCGTTGAATAGTCTAAGGTCCGGGATTTGCTCATCTTGCAGTTGAAATGCCGTCCCAGCGGTCGACCACACAGACAGCCCCAGTTTTCGTGCCAAAACCCCTACGCCACGGATATGGTCACTATGTTCGTGCGTGACAATAATACCCTTCAGCGTTTCCGGAATAACGCCAAGCGCGGTCAATCGTCGCAAAGTTTCTTTGAGTGAAAAGCCATTATCAACAAGCAGGCTGGTACCGTTTTTAGAGACAACGGTACAATTTCCCTTACTGCCACTACCAATAGAAGCAAACCTGAGGGAGCAAGTGGTTTCCAAACGTCTACTAATCCTTCTTCACATCTGAAGCAGATTCTAATGTAATCCCCGGCGGAGACGTATCAAATGGTTCTGTATTATTTTGACTTATGGGCGCCTGGTCCAGAATACGCTGGGGAACAGCCATCGTTTCATCAGTAACTGGCTTGTCCAGGCCTTGAGGAATGACTAATGGAGTCGTGACAGTGACGTTTCTATATTCGCTGGTAACCTTCGCGCTACACCCCACTAGTGCAAGCACAGGACCGATGACCAGCGTTAGCAATAAAAAGCGAATACGCATCAATTTGTCCGATTATAGCACGCCGGAAGAATCCAACGCTTGTCGTATCGTATCATGATATTTTTCTGACAGCGGGGTTAGAGGCAAACGAATTCCAGCTGGAATAAGACCCATTTCATACAATGCCCATTTTACTGGAATAGGATTAGATTCAATAAATAAATCGCGGTGAAGTGACATAAGACGATTATTAATCGCCTCTGCTGACTCACGATCTCCGCTCAGTGCAGCCTCACACAGTCGACTCATGTCTCCCGGTGCAACATTGGCCGTCACAGATATAACCCCCTTACCGCCTTCAAGGATGATTTCCATCGCCATGGCATCATCGCCGCTATACAAGTCAAGGCGGTCACCGCAGCGCGCTAACACCTCCCGTACCCGCTGAAGATTTCCGGTGGCTTCCTTGATTCCAACGATATTCGATATATATGAAAGGCGATCAACCGTTTCCGGCAACATATCGCAAGCAGTACGACCAGGCACATTATATAGTATTTGAGGTATTGGCACCGCTTCTGCAACTGCCTTGTGGTGAAGAAAAAGGCCTTCCTGGGTCGGCTTATTATAGTATGGCGAAACCAACAGGCAGGCATCTGCCCCTGATTCCATCGCGCATCGGGTTAAATCAATTGCCTCGGTGGTTGAATTTGCCCCCGTTCCGGCAATGACCGGCACCCGCCCCCTAACCATTTCAACAACACGACGAATGACCTCGCAGTGCTCTTTTTCATTTAGAGTGGCGGACTCACCAGTTGTACCCATAGCCACAATGGCATTGCTACCCTGCTTAATATGGGATTCGACAAGGCGATTCAGTGATTCGTAATCAAGTGACCCATCTTCATCCATTGGTGTTACCAGGGCCACCATACTGCCATGAAACATAACGATTCCAGATTCTCCGCGCTGTTGTACCAAAACATCAATCTTACTGTTCCCCACTGCTAAAGACAAGAATCAGCCTGGTATCCGACCGTCCCTGACGGTCGCGAGGCTATCAAATAACGGCTGTTCCTCGAAATGGAGTTAACGTATGATAGATATTTTCCCGGCCATCGGCCAAATCGCAAAGTCGAAACCGACCATAAAAGGAGGTATTTTGGACAGTTATCTCGTCATATCAGCGCTAGGAGAAGACCGCCCAGGCATTGTCAATAAATTATCAATGGCTATTTACGATAGCCATTGCAATATCGTTGACAGTCGCATGTCTGTGCTGGGCGGAGAATTTGCCATCATCCTGATGGTTTCCGGTAATGAGAAGGACATTTCCGCGCTTGAAGCCTCTTTACCTGATTCTCAGGCTTCCCTGGGGCTCACAATCATCACGAGAAAAACCGACCAACGCCGAAGCCAGACAAATGTTGTACCATACAACGCAAAGGCAATTGCTATAGACAACCCAGGCATCGTTTATCAAATCGCCAATTTTTTTTCAAACAGAAACATAAATATAGAAAACCTCTCGACTGAGAGTTATGCGGCCCCACACACCGGAACACCGATGTTTGCGCTGGACCTGAATGTTAATATTCCCAGTGATATCAATATTTCTGATCTACGCGAGGATTTTTTTACCTTTTGTGATGAATTAAATATCGACGCTGCATTAGAACCGATGAAATAAGCATCCTGGCTTTAGCCAGGCCACCGATTTAATTTCACTAATGTCATTTCCGCAACGGCGGGAATTCAGTAATATCCATAATCATCGATTCCTATTATTATTTAAGGGTCTATTAATTCGAGATGACTAGTATTATCAGTATCAATTGCAGAAGGAGCTTTGAGAATGAGTAAAGTTTCTATTGATAAAGTTGTACCTGACTTTGCAATACCCGCCACTGGTGACCAGATAATTCGCCTGTCAGAGCTAAAAGGGAACAATGTCGTAATCTATTTTTATCCAAAAGACAGTACGCCGGGCTGTACCCGTGAAGGTCAGGATTTTCGAGATAACCATCTCAAATTTAAACGGCGGAAAACGGTGGTATTGGGTGTCTCCAGGGATAGCCTGAAATCTCACGAGAATTTCAGGGAAAAACAGGGATTCAAGTTTGACTTGTTATCCGACCAGGATGAAAAACTTTGTGAACTTTTCGACGTCATCAAAATGAAAAACATGTACGGTAAAAAGGTGCGGGGCATAGAACGTAGTACCTTTCTACTGGATGATAAAGGCGTCCTCCGCAAGGAATGGCGTGGCGTAAAAGTAGACGGCCACGTTGATGAGGTTCTGGACGCAATAAAGGCATTATAATTACTGACGATATCACTGGTATGACCCGAAAGCTGTCCTCAAGAAAACGGTTACACGTTCTCGACACCAACGTGCTCATGCACGATCCGTCCTGTTTATTCCGCTTTAAAGAACATGACATCTTTATCCCGATGATGGTTCTGGAAGAGCTGGATAACAACAAGAGAGGGGCGTCTGAAGCCGCACGGAATGCGCGGCAGGCGAGCCGATTTATTGAAGACCTGATGAGTGGCGCAATCAAAAAAGACATAGAAAACGGTCTTAAATTACCTACACCTGAAAATGCGGATTTCGATGCCGGTCTTATTTTCCTGCAAACCAACGCGCTGACACACGATTTGCCTCAATCGCTACCAGGCAATAAAGCCGACAACGAAATTTTATCGACCGCTCTTGCGTTACAACGCGAGCATTCAGACAGAACCATTATTCTGGTTTCAAAAGATATCAATTTACGTATCAAGGCCGCTGCGCTCGGTATACACGTTGAAGAGTATTATGACGATCAGGTGCTGGATGATTTCTCGTTATTGTACACCGGCCAGGATTGCATCAAGGACGACTTTTGGGAAACGCATAGCAAGCAACTGACCTCGTGGAAAGAGGGAAAGCGAACCTTTTATCGAATTACCGGCCCTGAAATTCACAACTGGTATCCAAACATGCTGATTCACGACAATAAAGAAGGTGGATTCGAGGCCTGTATCCGGAAAGTGGAGAACGATACCGCCATAGCAGAAATCTGTTCAAACTATCGGTCACATCACCAGTCTACCTGGGGGATTAACGCGCGAAACCGGGAGCAAAATTTTGCGCTCAACCTGTTACTGGACCCCGAGATTGACATGGTAACGTTACTGGGAAATGCAGGCACAGGGAAAACTTTACTTTCTCTCGCTGCAGGGCTTGCGCAAGTCCTTGATGAAAGGCGATACCAGGAAATCATCATGACCAGGGTCACCGTACCGATGGGTGAGGACATCGGCTTTCTGCCGGGCACAGAAGAGGAAAAAATGGCTCCCTGGATGGGTGCATTAATGGATAATCTTGAGGTTTTGTCCAGCTCGGAGGGGGATGCTTGGGGTCGCGCCGCAACCAATGATTTGTTAAGAAACCGTATCCGTATCCGTTCGCTTAACTTCATGCGGGGCAGAACATTTCTGAACCGCTTTATCATTATCGATGAGGCTCAAAACCTGACTTCCAAGCAGATGAAATCTCTGATCACTCGCGCAGGACCTGGAACAAAAATCGTGTGCCTGGGTAATACGGCTCAAATCGACACTCCCTATCTATCAGAAACGACTTCAGGCATCACTTATGTTGTGGATCGATTCAAGGGATGGCAGCACAGTGGCCATATCACGCTGATCAGTGGCGAGAGATCTCGCCTCGCTGATCATGCATCGGAAATACTATAAATCAAGCAGCCTGAAACAAGGTTTGCGCTTTTATAAAAACTGCTGAAAACTGTATGGGTTACGGATCATTCGTTCTTGAACTTATCCAGCAACTGGTCCCCGCTCTTTTCAAGCGCATCTCCTCCCTTACGCATCATCTTTTCGGTTAATGTTTCGTCCTCAAACGGGCTATAGAACAAGGGCTGGTCTTTACCATAATTCATACCCATCCAGAAACCCATTACAACCCCTATCACCATACCAAACAAAAATCGGAACATTGATAACCCCTTGATTTAGAAGCGCGTCGCAGCAATAATTGAATCAAATTAAGATAACAATTAATTAACGGTCGGAAACACCACATCTTTAACAATTTTTTAACGGGCTAGTATGCCCATTTAATATACCAATTCGGACAACGTGGCAGGCTCATCTAAAAAGGTCATTATAGCGGCATTAACCGGGAATTCACTGATCGCGGTGACCAAATTTGTCGCATCTTTTATCACCGGGAGTTCGGCGATGCTGTCCGAAGGCATACACTCCGTCGTCGATACAGGTAACCAGATCCTGCTGTTATACGGATTAAATCGGTCAAAGAAACCTGCCGATGAGGACTTCCCGTTCGGTCATGGCAAGGAAATCTACTTCTGGAGCTTTGTCGTAGCCATCCTGGTATTTGCCGTGGGTGCCGGTGTTTCCGTTTACGAAGGTATACACCATATTCTTGAACCCCAACCGATGAAAAACCCAATGGTTAACTACGTTGTGTTAGCGCTCGCCCTTTGTTTTGAAGGTGCCGCCTGGTTATTTGCGCTCAAGGAATTCTCTAAAACCAAAGGCAAAAAGGGCTACATAGATGCGGTAAAAACGGGCAAGGATCCAACCATCTTCGTCGTCCTGTTTGAGGATTCTGCCGCCCTGTTAGGCCTGGTCATCGCATTTGCCGGTGTTTTACTTTCCCAAACGACAGGATTAGCCTATTTTGATGGCATCGCATCGGTTTTAATTGGCTTGCTGTTGGGTGGGACAGCGGTCTGGCTCGCTTATGAAACCAAGGGACTACTTATAGGAGAACGTGCAAACAGACCCGTAATAGATGGAATTCGAGAAATTGTAAATTCCTGCAAAGAAGTCGAACACATTAATGAAGTTTTAACCATGCATATGGGACCAGAGTTTATTCTGGTCAATTTGAGTGTAGATTTTGTCGACAGTGCGTCAGCCGCACAAATTGAAAATATCGTGGCCGAAATAGATGGGCAGATAAAAGCGGCTTTCCCGCTTGTAAAACGAATATTTATCGAGGGTGAAGCTCGCCATCTTCGAAATAGCCAAACCGCTACGACGACACCGACCTAGAAATTGAAGTTTTCAAGAGCTTTTTCGTAACAGGTTTCTAGTTCGTCCTGCAATGACACATGCATCCCCAGATCCCGTAATAGACCATCCTGAATCTTGTATATCAGTCCGTGCACAGAAAGCTCTTGATTCCGAGACCATGCACCTTGAACAATTGTCGTTTTGACTAGATTGACTACCTGTTCGACTACATTCAACTCACAAATACGATCCAGACGCTCCGCATCATCCTCAATGCTTTCAAGAAAGGTATGGTGCTTCAAATTGACATCCTGAACATTTCGTAACCAATTATCGATCAGACCAAGCTTGTCATTACACAACGCTGCATTAACACCACCGCAACCATAGTGACCACAAATGATGATATGTTTAACTTTCAGCACTTCAACAGCGTACTGCAGTACAGACAAGCAGTTCATATCGGTATGAATAACAAGATTCGCAACATTTCGATGCACGAACAGCTCACCCGGCAACATACCCACGATTTCATTGGCAGGCACCCGGCTATCGGAACACCCTATCCAAAGATATTCGGGAGACTGTTGTTGAGTTAAACGTTCGAAAAAATGTGGATCGTCTTCTACATGAGAAGAAGCCCACAAACGATTATTTTGAAATAAATGGTCAAGCGCTTTCATGTCAATCCATCTTAATCAGGTTTTATTCATCCAGATTAAAATTTTATTCAAATTACCTGGTTAAGGATAGTAATAATCCACCATAGTTACTCATCACCGGATTTCGCGTCCGCGGTAATTTCAACATCTTCTGCACGTGGCCAGGCATTGAATACTGCCTTAACCAGCGTGGCTAATGGAATGGCAAAAAAGACACCCCAAAAACCCCAGATACCACCAAACAACAATACAGCGATAATTATCGCTATTGGATGCAGGTTAACCGCCTCCGAGAATAACCAGGGTACCAATATATTGCCATCCAGCGCCTGAATGACCGCATAAGCAGCAACCGCATAAGCCAGATCTGCTCCCCACCCCCACTGGAAGTAGGCAATCAACGCCACCGGGAAGGTTACAGCCGCTGCACCGATGAACGGGATGATCACAGATAATCCAACAAGCGCTCCTAATAACAGGGAAAAATTCAAACCCAATAACAAAAATACGATATAGCTAACAACGCCAACAATAATAATTTCAGAAAATTTTCCTCGTACGTAGTTACCGATCTGCTGATTCATCTCCTCCCAGACTCGGGTTGCAAGTGCCCTTTCCCGTGGCAAGTTGCTGGAAACCCAATTAATTAAGGTGGTTTTATCTTTAAGAAAGAAAAACACCAGTACCGGCACAAGTATTAGATAGATAATCAGGGCGAAAAGGGTCGTGATTGATGCAAGAGAAAATGAAACCACATTCTGGCCAAACGTGCCAACCGCAGATCGCAAAGTACCCAATAGCTCTTTGAGCTGATCTTCTGAAATAAATTTCGGGTACATCTCAGGAAGTCGTAGCAACGCCTCCTGCCCCCGTCCAATCATATTAGGCAGTTCTTGCACGAGTTGAGTAATCTGCCCCGTCAATAGTGGAAACAACCCCAGAACCAAAAGCAGCAGGAATATTACGAACGGGATAAATACCATCAATGTTGCGCTTAAACGCCCGAAATCCCTGTTTTCAAGATTGCTAACCAAACCCTCCAGCAAATACGCGATGATTACACTAGCGATAACAGGCGCAAGCATATCGCCAAAGAAGATGACAACAGTAAAACCGGCAATCAGTAGAATAGCGAGTATGACGCCTTCAGGATCAGAAAAATATTTCCTGATCCACCGGTTAATTATATCAGTCATTGTTTAATTGAATCCCCAATAGTAGATCAACCAAATAACGCAAAATACGATCCACAATGATACCGCTGCTTGGCATGCCAGTCAGGTTATCGCTACCTTATCTCCTATATTAAGATTGAGTAGCTTAACTGCTCTGCCTTGGTTCACTGCAATCTCTAATAGCCCATTGGCATTTTCATACCAGAATCCCTGGCCTTCAGCCACATCATTATAGGTACGCGCATAACTCAGAGCCTGATTGTTTATAATTATTTTTTTGTCTTTTTCTACTGATGCAGCGCGTATCCCTGTAAAGGCGTTACCATAATGATCGATATAAATAACAGCCGGATAATCATCCGGCCAGTCACACTGCAAGCGCTGAAGCGAATCTCCAGCCCTTAGATCCGGTAATTCGCCGGAAGCCACCTTTGCTGCAGCCGGTGCAAAAACATCCCGGCCATGGAATGTCGCTGAAATCACATCATTTGGACAAATAATATCCCAAATCCTTACCTGCTGACCATATCTTGCCACCATATTAAAAAGGCCATTGTCCGGGCCAACATACCATCGATCATCAACATTAACGATAACGGGGGGTCGGGCGGTACCAACACCCGGGTCGATAACGCATAAAAAAACAGAAGACGGTGGAAAACCGCCGCTATAGGCGGCTAATAGATAAGATGCTGCCTTGGTATCGTGAGCAGGCACGTCTGAAAATAAATCGATAATCGTGACACCCGGTTGCCGTTGGTACAACACGCTCTTCATCTGCCCTATGTAAGGGCCTTCCAATCCAAAATCAGTAAAGAGTATGATCATTTGATCTGATATCATCAGTTTTAGTTAAGGAAATCCTGATTAATTCTATAAACGTCATTCCCGCGAAGGCGGGAACCCAGGAATATTAAAAACATAGATTCCCGCCTTCGCGGGAATGACGAATTAATCAGGATTTCCTTAAGTCTATGCACCCGTTTATACCGATATGAGCGTTAAATATGGTCCAAATTTTTTATCTTTTGTTAATCACCCTGTTCATCCCTGTATTCACTGCAGCTGACACCGACGTGAATACACAGGAAACAGACGTGATAAATTTCGAACCTATTTTATCATCTGCTAACACAGGTTCTCTACCAGCCAGAACACCTTTTGTCATTCCTGCCGGTTTTGAACAACTTGTCATTAGTGATGAAGCCTCCGTTAATCCGCTGAATATCTATAAAGATATATCTGATTGGCCGGATATGATCACGCTTAACGAAACAAATAAATTCGCTGGCAGATATCTATACCGTACTCATGAAGTCAGGAATTCGCTCTTTAGCGGTAACCAGGGATTAGCGGAAGCTGGCGGCGGAGCGGTCTCCGTGATTGACCTGACAACAGGCCAGGCAAAAGTTTTAGTCCAGCGCCGAGACTGGGAAGCGCTGGACGGTATTGTATGGACGCCATGGGGCACAATTTTGGTATCCGAGGAAATCATCTCCAGAAAACGGCCTGATCCGGATTTTCCTGAGGCCAAAAGTGGTTTGGCATACGAGATAAAGCTGAATACAAACAATCCTGATACCGTCGATAGCGTAAAAGCAAGACCCATGTTAGGCTCGCTAGCCCATGAAGGTATAGAAACAGATGAAAAGGGTAATGTTTATGTGATCGATGAAACAATAAACGGTTCAATCTATAAATTCGTGCCTGAAAAATACGGCGATCTTGGCAAAGGCCAGTTGTATGCACTCAAGGTTGATGACCAAGAAAATAACAATCGTACTGGTCCCGCGCAGTGGCTCGCTTTAGATATGATGCAAGCGCAGATATCGGCGCGAATTGCTGCAGCTGATGTTCACGCCACAACCTATCACCGACCAGAGGATCTGGAAAGAATAGACAACTCTTTGTATGTTGCAATAACAGGAGAAAAAAGAGTACTTACAGTGACGCTGGAAGGCAAACCACACGTATCTGAATTCGTAAAGGCTGGAAAAAATGTTTCAGAAGAAACCTTTGGACAGTCAGGTTTTAATAAACCGGACAACTTGGCTAATGACCCAACAGGCAATCTTTGGATCGTTGAGGATAACAATCCCAGTGACATCTGGGTGGCATCGACCGACACCAATGGTGACGGTTATGCAGATTCCGTTCGTCTGTTTGCATCACTTTCAACGCCAGGCGCTGAAGCAACCGGTATCTATTTCAGGCAAGAACCAGCCGCATTATTTATCAATATTCAACATGCACATGATGGCAATGATAAAACAATGATGATTAATAGATTAACTCCATAAACAGCGCTTCTCACCGGTGGATCTTTCTCTTCTGCTTAGCAGCGGGAGCAGAACCACACATTAAATTATCTGATTTGTATTTTTGGTTAGGAGCAGACATTCAAACATGGTGGTAAATCAATTGATTTTGAGGCGCCTCAGCTAATATTAGTCTACCACCATAATCGCACCTTTTAAGGGGCCGCTGCTGCCAGTTGTTTTATTGAAATGGTATAATGCTACCGTATTAGCGTCTGACGCACACTCTGCTGAAAAACAAAAGTCAGTATACGACCGTACACTATTCGAGATTCTTACTTCATCTATTTCACCATCAAAATAGGCACTACCCGAGAGATAATCCCAACCCCCAATTAGTAAACCCGAGGTGTTAGCGTTGATTGCACCAGTCGCAGCTGTCGTTGCTGATGGCGTGGCATTGACGACTCCTCCATCTTGAGTTAACCACAGTTTGATATTAATTCCGTCATAAACACAAGCAGCATGGTATCTTACTCCGATAGAAAAAGGTGCAGTTGCTGCCACCCATCCACCTGAATACCGATAGCACTCAACGTTTGTTCCATTTGTACGTAAAATATATCCACCTACTAATCCGCCAGTTACTTCGCGTTTTTGAATGATCGACGTTACACCTGTATTTGTGTTTACCTTAAACCATGCTTCCCATGTCACATTAGTAGAAAGATCGAGGCTTGTTTCATCAGCGTGTCCTAGCATTGATAGCGTAGTTGCATTTGAAACTAAGCCTGATGAGCCAAACTTTGCAGATGCAGCGCTAAATATTGCCGATGCACCAGCACCTAAATGGAAGTTGCTGCCCGATGAATCATCCAATTCTGGATAAGAAACGCCTGATGTATCGATAATCGTCGCATTAGTGAGTGATGCATTTGTATGGTAAAGCGCTGCTTCACAATACATAGGAGAGACAGTTGCGGTTACTGTGCTCGTGTAGATTGTAGTCCCATTTTTTTTATAGTACACAGTTGTGCCAACGCGCTCAGCGCGTAATTTATCTCCGGATGAGTAAGTATCACCAGAAAATATTGGTTCTTTCACCCCATTTTCATATACCCAGACGGCACCGAGTTGGTTTGCATAGATCGCGTAATCTATGTCTGTATAGCTGGTGTTATCATCAACATAATTGAGTCCAATAAAACGGGCTAAGTTAGTTTCAGTTGCGGTAAACTCGCAATAACCATCGCCCTGAAGGGCTGCTACAGATGATGCATCTGCATCCCACCCATTAGCCCCCGTTTTAGTTAAAGAAGCATTGTTAACTTCAACGCTCGTCGGGCTACGCCATACAATAGAACCTGGTCGCGGAACAGGAGTTGAAGCCGCCACTTCACTTGTACTATTGATAATCTCTTCATTGCCTGCCGAATCACTTATAGTAGCCTCGAAACAGTACGCCTGCCCACTAGTCAATCCAGTAACGATGACAGGATTAATAGTCGCTGGGTTTGTAGTAAAATCCTGGAACGATGCGGTACCACGATCCACATTATCACTGTCGCAACTGGCACTCTGCACATAATAAACACGTACTCGATATACTCCTACATCGTCACTACGGACACCAGCACCGAGATTGATTGTTACAGAAGTGCTATTTTCTGGTTGTGCAGAGATTGCACCTGCATTTATCGCCCAAGTGGGGGTAATGGTATCAACCACATAATTAAGATCGACCTGATCTAACTCTACTTTTTGTAACCCATCTGAATTGAGAAACGCTTTGAAATAGAATGTGCCAAGACCTACATCAGCTACAAATGAAGAAAGATTGGTGTTGACATCTACTGCTGTATTGGACTCGGAAAAGCCTATCGCTGAAACCCAATTACTGCCATTGTAGTAATACCAGTTTATTCCATCGTTAGATATTTGATATAGAATAGCACCCGCATTACCTATCCCTAATGCTTCGGAAAAGGATATTAATGTCGTATAGTTCTGTCCAGCATTATTGACAACTGTAGGATTATCATCGGGGTATAGTGTGCCTGAGTTCACCTCTTCAGAACCCACGCTAGGGCTAGGAGTTGGCGATGCATATTGATAAGCCTTGATATTGTCCAACCACATTTCTTCAACCCGATTAAGATAAGAATTCATAGTTATGTTTGTCGCATAGCTAGTCAATGCAGCAGTTTGCCTTAGCACACCATTTATATATATCTTGGCGTTTGTGCCGTCGTGTATCACTTTGAATGCATAAGTTGTGTTAGTAGCAACGCCTTGCAAACTGACCCAGGATCCAGTGTACTTGCTTTGCCATGAAGAGTTATAGGGCATAATTGGCTTGCCAGCGAGTCGCACGTATTCATTTTCACCACTAACCGTACTGTCTGTCGTATGTTCATATTCGATGACAATTGGTGAACTATTTCCCCAATTCAGGCTGGCTGCACTTGATGAGACGGACGTCGTCGCTTTGTAATAGAGTCGTTTTGATCCATTTTTGTTTTTTGCTTGAAAGAGATTGTAGGTGGGATTGTTATTCGTCCATTTAGGACTTCCATCCAGATTATAGCTTTCAGCATAACTCTCAAAATCATCATGAAATATCATCGTGGCATCTGCATCGCTTTGCGAAGTTGCGCCTGGATTACCATAATAGAAATATATAGTCTTAGATGGATTGGGTATCGAAGTGACCTTTACCCATATCTTGGTCGAAGCCGTGTTAATTCCACTCTCAATCCAGTAATTCAATTCTGTAGCACCATTAGAATCCCGAAATCTTATATCACTGCCATCACTATTCATTTTTCCAGCCGATACAAGGCTGGCACTGTCAATCGTTATCTGGATCTGGTAATCGGTTAAGGTGGATCGGTCAAGTCCCAAAAGTGCTGTAAATTATCATCCGTAGCATGGGTGTCACCTGT
>JBHHVB010000018.1:0-46977 GCA_046754065.1 Gammaproteobacteria bacterium | reverse complement strand
AGCTTATCCTTCTCAACCAAATTGTTGAGTTGCACTTACAAATTGAATTCACGAATAATTTTTATTTAAGATTTTCAAGATTATCCTCAAGCCTGCCAAACTTACTAATCGGAAAATATAACGACTCCAACTATTAGCACCGAATGTTTAAATTATCCAATAACCAGGTTGAACTAGCAAACATCAGGCAAGTGACTTGCGTTCCGCTCCACTCCGAATAAACAATAATTGGCTAATAAATCACCAACAATATTAATAAACAAGCTATAATCAAAAATATGCTTGCCAGGTCTTGTGCTAGAGATTGAAAACTTTCATTATTATAACCACTATGGAAATTTGCATACGGCGGATGAGGAATATCGAATGAAGTTTATCGCAAAAACGCTTGTTTTTACCCTTTTTATCATTTTCGTAACCGGTTGCTCGGTCACTAAACAGCTAACCCGGGAACAGATGCTTCAAAAGTACAGCGTAGTTCAAAACCTGGAGCAGTCGGTTGCTTCAGCCCGCCAGAAAGAGATCAATATATTTGCGCCGGACAGTTTCAATGCTGCAGAACAGCAGTTAAATACAGCCTATGCTGCCGGTATCCGCGATAAACAGTTTGAAGCAGTTAAGGCTGCGAAATCAGGGCTCGAATTACTCAAGAAAGCCAGCAGGGATGCAAAAAACAGCAGATCGGTCTTGTCTGAAGTCGTGAATGCCAGAGATAAAGCTATAGAAGCAGGCGCGCTGGATTTATTCCCGACAGACCTTACCCGGCTCGAGCAGGAACTCAGTTCTACCTCAAATCTAATTGAGCGTGGACAATTGGAGAGGGCTAAACAGATTCGGCCGCGGTTGAGACAATCCTATTCAGACCTGGAACTTCGCACATTAAAAGAAGGAACAGCTCAACGCGCTGAGAAAGCGCTACAGCGGGCGCGAAAAAACAATGCACACAAACTGGCGCCCAGAACCTTTGAGGCCGCAGAGGAAGCGCTGAAGATTGCTACAACGCTAATTCAGGCCAACCGAAAAGACCGGGACAAGGCCGAAGCTGCAGCACAAAGAGCTGTCATACTTTCAAACAAGAGCAGCAATATTGCTGAAATTATCAAGGATTTTCATCGTCGCGACTTCGAAGAAGAAGACATCGTCTTATGGTATCAATCCCAGCTATCCAAACTGAGCTCACCATTAAAAGAATCATTCAGCTTTGATGAACCCAATGAAGAAACAGTGCACAAAATTCAAGGCATTATTGAAAATCTGGTTATGGAAAGCGAATTACTTGCGGTAACCAACCAGAAACTGGCTGAAGCGAACGATGATATTCAATCTCTCATCAAAAAGCATGAGGCAGAGCAGGCTGCGCTCACTGCCCGTCAACAGGAACAGGAACGTAAATTCAAGGCAATACAGAACCTCTTCTCCCGAACGGAGGCAGAAGTATTCCGCCAAAATGATAATGTTCTGATTTCAGCGCATGGTATCAAGTTCCCCCCAGGCTCCAGTGAAATCCAGCCGCATAGTTTTTCAATTATGAAAAAGATTATCAAAAGTATTCAATTATTCGACAAACCAAAAATTCTGGTTGTCGGACACACTGACTCCACAGGAACCCCTCAAATCAATAAAAAGTTGTCAACCCTGCGCGCCAGGAGCGTCGCTCGTTTCCTGATTGATATTGGGGGATACCCGACTCAACTGATTAAATCACGAGGAGTGGGTTCCGAGAAACCCATCGCTTCAAATGCAACGCCTGAAGGACGGGCAAAGAACAGGCGTATCAATATATTAATCATTAATTAATATCGCATAAGCTCAACAACATCCATTTCCGGAGGGAGATATTCTCTGGCGAGTTGCAACTTTTTCTGGTAAGCCTCTTCATCGGCTACCGGCTGCCTGATATATCGAGATGCCACCCTGTCCCAGAATTTTGCTGGATTGTCAGTCATCAATCACTTAATGATAGTGACCAACGTTTTTTGAAACTGGCATCTTCCCTAGTTCAGTGACCTCGAGTGTACCACCCACATCAAGAAACGGGCAGGCCTTTGCAATTGATCATGCTTCATCCATAGAAGCAACCTCTATAATTGTATAACCCGACATTGCAGAAGAGCCTCCAGACTTTATAGTACCGTCCGAGTTGATTGTATTGGTATTTTTTAGTGGATTCGCTGGACTCACAGCGGCTTGACCTAGTGATGATAGCCATTGCATGTGTTTTTCGAAATGCTGCTTTCCTTCCTCTTGTGTAGCTGGTTGATTACCACCCAGGTAGGTGATTACATGCTGAGGCATACAATTTCTCCTCTAGTCTATATCAACATCCAGCAGCTAATATTTCTGTGCAGCACTGATGATATTTCTTTTATTCCGTCTATAAAGAAACCGGTACGACTAGGTTAGTTCCCGGTGTGGCGAAAGCGTAACTGGAGACACGGATATTGCAGCTATTTCATTAACCGAATCGATGCTTCAATAATATCAGTCTGTGTTAGTATGCCAACTAATTCTCCCGTAATAATATCTATGACTGGCATATGTCTGATCTCATTTTTGTGCGCTTTCATCACGATGACATCCTCGAGCGGCATATCCTCGTCAACGGTGATCACTGGTGATGTCATAAATTCTCGAATGGCCTGATCATCCCAGGTTGTTCCCTGTAATGATTTAACTAACAGTTTAACCAAATCTCGTTCGGTGATAATGCCAACTGGTTTTCTATCCTCAATGACGACAATGCACGAGAACTTATTGGTCGCTATCTGACTGGCAATATCTACCAACAGGTCTTCCGGGAAACATGTGACCACATCCATAGTCATCATATCTTTAACGATCATAATTTTATCCCCATAGACGGAAAAACTTAACCATTGTCTTCTTGCTTATTGATCTGACGAGAACGTAGCAATAATTTACCATACTATTGATTGTTCCGAAAAATGCGTTGCTCACGCAATAAGTCATTCATATTATTGGAAATGTTTCCAGGACATTATCGGCAATACAATTTTCCAAACTGCGCAGCATTTACCACAACGTCCACCTGGAACAGCAGGGAACGGTGTTGTATTTACGATTCCTTTTTTGTCGGTTTCAAGTGAATAAAATAATAGCGGCCCAATATGACTACTAGAATCCCACCCAGTATCATTGACGCCGACAGCACCAAACGAATCGAGACAGCCTCAGCTACAAAAACAATCCCACCTAGTGCCGCGATGACTGGAACCAGCAGTTGCACCACCGCCGCCTGCGTCGCATTTAACCCTGTAAGAGCAATGTACCAAATTGTATAACCAACACCTGACGCTACCGCCCCGGAAATTACTGCAAGCGCAACCCCTTCCAGTGAGTAGTGTGCATATTGCACACTGACAATTCCCAATATCAATACAATGGGGGTCGTACGAAGAAAATTATAACATGTGTCAGCAAGCGGGCTCCCGGCGCCCCGTCCTCTTAGCGTATAAATACCCCATGCAACACCGGCCAAAGTCATCAGAACAAATCCTTTGACAGAAGGTGTTGAAACGCCGGGCAACAGCAAATAGACAAATCCGGCAAATGCGATGGATACTCCCACCCATTCAGCAACGTGCAATCTGCTACCGGAAATCAGAGATAGGGTAATAATGGAAATTTGAACAACTCCAAACAGAATTAACGCGCCTGTCGCTGTATCCAGTGATATATACGCATAGGAAAATGTAATTGCATACACAAATAGCATAATACTGGAAAACCAGCTGCCCCGATGGGGTGTATCAGAATGTCGACCAACAATACCAAATATTACAAACAGGGCCAGTGTTCCCGAAAGCAGTCGTATGATGGTAAAACTGGATGCATCGATAACCTGTCCACCCAATGCTAATCGGCAAAGCACAGAGTTCGCCGCAAATGCTAATAATGCAAGCGATGTTGATATTATGGTTTTTACGATCATCTCGTAAACACTGATCTCTTAAACACGATAAGCAACTTAACTGTCGAGTTTTTCCACATCATAGTAGTTATTTTTACCCGTATCTATATGATTGGCAGCGGCTCTGAATCCCGACTCTCCCAGCGCGGCAATATATCGCGCCCTACCAGGGGATAGGCATTCATGAGTTGTTGTCATGTCTCGCCACGTTCCAGTCTCCTCTGGTGCGGCAAAAAAGAAAACGGCCTCCCGGTAACAAAATATCCGAGGCACGACGTATCAAGGCTATCTGCTCCAATTCACACAAAAGAAATATTAATCCAATAGATATTGCAGCACCAAATCGTTTCCCGAAATAATGACTGTCCAGCACAGATGAGCAGTGCGTGTGAATATCAGGGATATCGTCGGCAAAATGTTTTCAGCAATGTTGAAGACGAGTCAATAGCCCAAACTTCCAACCCTGTTTCTACCAGGACACGGGTAACCGGGTACCCGCCTCCACACGCGATTTCGATCACGGATGTATCAACGGCAAGGGAAGATACCCATCGCTTGATAATTTCTACTCCTACGAGAGATTTATCCCTTGCAACGAGAGGTTTTATTGCGTTTTTTTCATAGGAATTAGTTCAGCTCATCTTTATTTCAGGGCCATGAAACAGTCAGAATCGCGCTGTACCAACAGATGTCTAGCATTGGCGAATGATTACTGCACTGGAACAGATTGAAATTGGAAACCAACTTTATTGAGATAGATGTTTTTGTTTTCAAGACAATCCAGTTACTAAATTGGCTACACACGGTTCGAACGGTATTTCTAATCGGGCGCAAAGGCACCCGAAACCTACTTAAACGTCAGGCCCCGTTGCAGCCCCCCAATCAAATTACCCAACCTGACCAAACCTTCTACAGGCTAACCTACAGGTAAGGAATATCGAAATATCCGGCTACCATAAACCCATAATAGTAATCGATAGTGATCATCTGCACTCGAATCTATGACGCAACTACGCACATAAATGTCACAAATATTTAGTACACCCTGAATACCAAATAACCACAACGCTAAAACCAACCAATTGAAATCTGGAATTTAATTGTAATTTAATATACCTTAAACTGGTAAACCCTCGCGCTTAACAACGATTCTCTGACATGGCGAGCCCAACATCGACGCCAGGAATCGCCTGCGGCATAAGGCATTGCTTAATATATAGACTGACAACCGGCTTATCTCAATTTACTTCTGCCAATTTTATGAATGGAAACAACACAGATAGCTCATAAATTGAACTTGGGTATGAATTCCAGAAGTCAATTGCCTCGGCCGCGGTGGAAGGATGACTGGTACTGCCGCTCGCAATGACCACACCACTTTCACGAAAATCATAAACAAACAAGCGACACCACGATGCTATATAAACTTTTGAGCCGCGCGATTTGTTTTTTACAAAGACATAGTTCGAAATATCATTCTGAGAATCATATATTTCCCTGACTCTTAATCGCGACTCAATCAGCGTAAGTTCATGTTGTAATACTCTCTCCAAACTACCCGCTAGTGCAATATCAGGGTAGTGCTTCTTTAACATGACATTGTCTCTATCTAATTTGCAGTACATTGACTCTCTCCTATTATCATAGAGTCATAACTACAAAAAATGTCACGGGTTTATTAAAAAATAATTTTTATTGCCCTACCAATAAAGCCGTCTATTAATCAGTCGAGCCAGCTATCGTTGAAAAATGCTTTAACAAAAATCTATTTTTTAAGCGATTCTTGATTTACTTGTGACAATTTAGCAAATTCCACGTCTCATGAAATTAATTCGCGAATGATTGTTTTGAATTATTTTGAACCTGTCGTCTGGATTTTTTTACAAAACAGGAATGGTAAATGGTTACCTGTTTTTTATTCAGATAAGATAATGGCATGCTTTCAAGCATATTGACCAGCACACCACCCTGAACTCCAGGCCCACTGGAAGTTCAAACCGCCTAGCCACCCGGTTACGTCCAGGACTTCACCAATAAAAAAAAGTCCTTTTACCTGGTGACTCTCCATCGTTTTAGATGAAATCGAATCACAGTCAACACCACCTACCGTAACCTCCGCCGTACGATAACCCTCTGTACCATTTGGCTTTATTCTAAACTCCTGAAGGACTTTGGAAATTGTTTCCAGCTGTTTACGGGAAATCCCTTGCATTACCTGGTTAAGTTGCGCTTCTTCAAACAACGCACCAACAAGCCTCTTGGGTAAACTTTTGTTCAAAATCGATTTTAATTTTTGCTTCGGGTGCTGCCGTTGTAATGTTTTGAATTTTTCCATTAGCTCATTGCCGGGCAACAGGTTAATATTAATTTCTTCACCAGGTTGCCAATAAGATGAAATTTGCAAAACCGCTGGACCGCTCAGCCCACGATGGGTAAACAAAATATTTTCACAAAAACTTTGCCCGGGAATACTAACCTGAGCTGGTACCGAAACACCTGATAAGGGTGATAATTTTTCCTTATCCTTGTTTTTCAAGGTAAATGGTACAAGCCCCGCTTTGGTAGGCTGAACATCAATATTAAATTGCTCCGCAATCCTGTATCCAAATGGACTTGCGCTCATTTTAGGAATTGATAATCCACCCGTTGCAACAACTAGAGAGGTACATTCATACGTACCCTGATTGCTCATAACCCTGAAACTTTTTTCAGCGGTTTTCTCGACCTTTTCAATATCACTATTTAGCTGAATCGTTACATCATTGCTTTTACATTCTGCAAGTAACATATTAAGAATGTCTTTTGCGCCGCGGTCACAAAACAACTGACCCTGAGTCTTTTCATGATAGGCAATCCCGTATTTCTCTACTAACGCTATAAAATCCCACTGGGAATACCTGGACAGAGCTGATACACAAAAACGGGGATTATGAGAAATAAACTTTTCCGGAGTAACATCATAGTTTGTAAAATTACAACGCCCGCCACCGGACATCAGGATCTTTTTACCCGGCTTGTTGGCATGATCCAGAATTAGCACGCTTCGTTTACGTTTACCAGCCTCCATTGCGCACATAAGGCCTGCAGCGCCGGCGCCAACGATGATGACGTCATAGCTTTTCATCAATCAGAAATCAATCGTCGATCTGAACTACGATTATGCAGGCAACTAATGGCCTTGGGGAAGAACATTACCACTGGGGTTAACGCCACCCCAACTTTGACCCGTTTTATTAACCGATTTCGCTAGTCTATCTTGCCGTGGCATTGTTTATACTTTTTACCTGAACCACAGGGGCAAGGTTCATTGCGCCCCACCTTGCGACCTTCGCGAACAAATGGCGTTTGATGCTCCTCCTGCGGGACTTCACCAGCTGCTGCCTGGGCTTCTGCACCACTCATTGCGTTAGCCGACGCATGTTGAAATTCCATTGGTGCCTTGTAGCGTCTTTGCTCTTCAACTACCTCGACGTCTTCCTCTGCCCTTACCTGAACCCTTGACAGAATGCCAATAAATTCGTGTTTTATACGCTCAAGCATGTCTGTGAACATTTCGAATGCCTCGCGCTTGTATTCCTGTTTGGGATTCTTTTGCGCATAGCCTCGTAAACCAATACCCTGACGTAAATGATCCATCGCTGCCAGATGATCTTTCCAGTGAGTATCCAGCACTTGAAGCATAACTGCCTTTTCGAAGTGGCGTAAAACTTCAGCGCCGGCTTCAGCTTCCTTGTTCAGGTAAGACTTTTCAATTTCACTGGTAATTCGTTCACGTAGCGTTTCCTCATGAAGATCATCATCATCTTTCAACCACTCCGCTATAGGCATTTTTTGAGAAAACTCATGTTCAAGCGCTTCTTCCAGGCCCGGCACATCCCACTGCTCCTCAAGACTCTGGGGAGGTATGTAGGTACTAACCACCGAAGTTATTATATCGGATCGCACAGCCTGAACAGTTTCTGATATATCATCGGACGCCATTAGCTCAGCGCGCTGCTCATAAATCACCTTACGCTGGTCGTTTGCTACGTCGTCATACTCTAATAACTGTTTACGTATATCGAAGTTGTGGCCTTCAACCTTACGTTGGGCATTTTCGATCGCCTTGGTTACCCAGGGATGTTCAATCGCTTCACCTTCCTGCATACCCAACTTTTGCATTAGGCCAGCCATACGTTCGGATGCGAATATACGCATCAAATTATCCTGAAGGGACAAATAGAATCGCGTTGAACCTGGATCACCCTGCCGTCCGGAACGTCCACGTAACTGATTATCTATACGTCTGGATTCATGACGCTCAGTACCAATGATATGTAATCCACCGCTTGCAATCACCTGCTCATGACGCTGCTGCCAATTTTCACGCACGTTTTGAAGTTTTTCCTCGCTAGGATTTTTTAGCGCATTCAGCTCGGCGTCCAGGCTGCCTCCCAGCACAATATCTGTACCGCGACCAGCCATATTGGTTGCAATTGTAACCACACCTGGCCTGCCCGCCTGGGCGACAATCTCCGCTTCACGCGCATGCTGCTTTGCATTCAGTACTTCATGCTTAATCTTTGCCTTCTCCATAGCACGTGACAATAACTCGGATGTTTCTATCGACGTGGTACCAACCAATACAGGTTGCCCACGCTCATGACAGTCTTTTATATCTTCGATAATTGCGCTGAATTTTTCCTGAACTGAAAGATACACAAGGTCACCACGATCATCGCGGATCATGTCCCGGTGAGTTGGAATTACTACAACTTCAAGACCATATATCTGCTGGAACTCAAACGCCTCTGTGTCAGCGGTTCCAGTCATACCAGAAAGTTTGTCATATAATCTGAAATAGTTCTGAAACGTAATTGAAGCCAGTGTCTGGTTTTCCATCTGAATAGGCACCCCTTCTTTCGCTTCAATGGCCTGATGTAATCCTTCAGACCATCTGCGCCCCGGCATCGTCCTGCCGGTAAACTCATCTACAATAACAATCTCCCTGTTCTTGATGATGTAGTCGACATCTTTCTGGAACAGCGCATGCGCTCGCAGTGCAGAATTTATATGGTGCATTAAACTGATATTTGACGCGTCGTACAAGCTCTCACCTTCTTTTAACAACCCTGCCTCAAACATCAAATCTTCAACGCTCTGATGTCCATCTTCCGTCAGGTAAACCTGCTTTGCCTTTTCGTCAACAGAGTAATCACCCTCACCATCTTCCTGTTCCTGCCTGACTAGTCTTGGAATCAGCTTGTCAATCTTTGAATACAGGTCAGACCGATCCTCAGCAGGACCAGAAATAATCAATGGTGTGCGAGCCTCATCAATCAGAATCGAGTCAACTTCATCAACGATCGCGTAATATAAATCTCTCTGTACCTTATCCTCCTGCCTGAAAGCCATGTTGTCACGCAGATAGTCGAAACCGAATTCGTTGTTTGTCCCGTAGGTAATATCCGCTGCATAGGCTGCCCGTTTTTCATCACTATCCTGACCAGAAAGGATGACGCCTGTAGACAAACCAAGATATTCGTAGAGTTTTCCCATCCACTGTGAATCACGACTTGCCAGGTAATCATTCACAGTGACCACATGAACACCTTTACCTGGCAGCGCGTTTAAATAGGCTGATAACGTGGCAACCAGCGTTTTACCTTCACCGGTCCGCATTTCAGCAATCTTCCCCTGGTTGAGAACCATACCCCCGATGAGCTGGACATCGAAATGACGCATTTCCATCACCCGCTTGCCGGCTTCACGTACCGCTGCAAATGCTTCGGGCAACAGGTCATCCAGCGTTTCACCGTTATTTAGTCTATCTCGAAACTCCTGGGTTTTGCCTCGCAGCGCTTCATCTGACAAGGCGGTCATGCTCTCATCAAGCGCATTGATTTTATTAACAACTGTGCGCAAACGCTTGAGTATGCGTTCATTGCGACTACCAAATATTTTGCTTAAAATATTACTTGCCATATCGATGAATGGTTATCTTGAGTATGTTGTGAATTGTGAGTATTTTCAAAAGCTAACGTGCAGCATAGACAAGCTTGGCAGGATCGATTAATTGATTCTTGTAAAGTATTTCAAGATGCACGTGCGGCCCGGTTGAACGGCCACTTGAACCCATGTGCCCAATGACGTCTCCCTTAACAACTGTATCACCCGCACTAACAAGATTCTCCTTGTTATGGGCATAACGTGTAACGTATCCGTTTCCATGGTTGATCTCGACCATCTGACCATAACCATATCGATCGCCCGACCACGTCACAATACCAGACGCAATCGCAACGATATCCGAGCCAGCCTTACCCGCAAAATCCAGGCCGTTATGCCGCTCCTGGAGTCCGGTAAAAGGGTCCGTACGCATACCATAGTATGATGAGATCCAGCCTTTTTTGATGGGGCGCCCCGCCGGGCTTGTTTGCTGACTCAATCCGCGACGCATAAAAAATGATTCCATAATTTTTAACTGTTGTTCGCGGTCTTCAATCCGTAATGCCAGACTATCCAGCTCCTTAAGAAAATCCGGAACCTCCATCGCCGAGGCATTTGATTCGACTTCAGGCCCGCCTTGAGCCGGAACCTTACCAAAACCAAACTCACCTTTATCAAGTTCTGCAATATCTACTAATCGCTCTCCCAACGCATTTAAGCGGATAGATTGAGCTTGCAACTTACCCAAACGCGCTGCCAACGCATTCATATTTTCTCGTGCATATTGGGAAGCTTCCTTGATTTCCTCTCGATGTTTCGCCATTTCGGCCTCCCAGTTATCCGGTAACAACTGGTTTTGAGCCTGATACTGGCCTAGTTGATAACCACCAAACATGACGATTGCAGGAAATACGACCAGAATCGCGACAAACAGAAACACGAGTTTTCGCTGACTCAGGTTGATACAGGTTGGTTTTCTGGAAGATTTTGTAAAGAGTATGATGTTCATATATGCTTAAGGAGTCCCTGGTTGTATAGGCATAATGGTTAACACGTCACTCAATTATGAGAACTTCAAAATCTGTAAAAGGCATTCTCTCGACCTCGGAACATCTCAGCAAGCTTATCCAGTTTGCAAACCAGCTTGAAAAGCTCACCCGGATTACCCGAAGCTGCCTTCCAACTCCGGTTAATAATCATGTCAATGTGGCAAACCTCAAGGACAATACCCTGATCATCCACACTGACTCTGCTACCTGGGCCACCCAACTGCGTTTCCACCTGCCCGATCTCCTTAGGCAGTTAAGAATCGATCACAATTTAAAATCGATATGCAGTATTCGCACCAAAGTCGTACCCAATCAAATAGTTACAAAGACGAAAGCTGAGCACCAACCATTAACTAGCCCCTCTTCTTCTGCGCTACTCCAAAATTTCGCAGATTCTATCGATGATCAACCCCTAAAAGAGGCCATTCATCGCCTGGCCAAAAATATTGCATGACCAACCGGGATAATCTCTGTTTCGGCCTGGTGCGCGTTGTTATTTAACTGAATTTCGTTTAAGCAGCCTGAATTGGCCGCATATAGGAAATCGGTGCGCGCTCTTCATTTTCGTAAGTAACCAGTTCCCAGGCATCTTTATTGGCTGACAACGTCCGTAGCAACGCATTATTAAGGCCATGGCCCGATTTATAACCACTAAAAGCCCCAATTAAGCTATAGCCGAGCAAATACAAATCCCCAATGGCATCCAGCACCTTATGTTTAACAAACTCGTCATCATACCTCAGGCCATCTTCATTGAGCACCCGGTAATCATCGACGACGACAGCATTATTCATGTTCCCACCCAACGCCAGGTTTCTCTCCCGCAACCATTCGAGATCGCGCATAAATCCGAATGTTCGGGCCCGGCTGATCTCTTTCACAAATGACGTAGTAGAAAAATCGACACAAGCTTCCTGTTTTCTGCCATTAAACGCCGGATGGTTAAAATCGATAATGAAAGATACCTTGAATCCTTCGAATGGATCAAAGCGAGCCCATTTATCCCCTTCTTCGACCTTGATGGATTTCTTTATGCGTATAAAACGCTTCGGCGCTGATTGTTCTTCAATGCCCGCTGACTGAATCAAAAAAACAAAAGGACCAGCACTACCATCCATAATAGGTACTTCTGGCGCACTAAGATCCACATAGGCATTATCAATGCCTAACCCTGCAAAGGCCGATAGCAGATGTTCAACCGTCGAAATCCGAACATCGCCATTGCAGAGTGTCGTCGAGAGCCGGGTATCGCCAACAAACTCCTCGCGAGCAGGTAACTCTACCTGCGAATCCAGATCAACACGACGAAACACGATCCCGGTATCCACGGCAGCGGGCCGCAGCGTGAGATAGATTTTCTCACCAGTGTGCAAACCGACACCTGTCGCTCGAATAACGTTTTTCAGGGTTCTCTGTTTAATCATTTCTAACGCCAGTAAACTGCCTTTATTCCTAATTATATAGATTCTGGCCACGCACCGACCAAAATTTTTGGCGCATCATAGCACACGCGCAAACACGTGCATAGGAATAGGTTCACAGTTTATCGGGATGATCAGTCAAAAATTTACTGTAAAATCCATTAATACATATACTTACAGAACTAATCTGCCTGTTTACGTAAGAAAGCAGGCACATCCAGATAGTCCATATCAGACCCAATCGCCAAGTCATGCTGCTCAGCAGTGTTTTGATTATTTCTGATGACGGTTGGACGGTCCAGTGATGCATAATCCACCTGACCATCATTTTTCTTCATGACCAGTTTGACTGGTGAGTCATCGATCACCTGCACCTGACCCTGGCCGAGACCTGTTGCGACAACCGTTACCCTAAGCTCGTCAGACATATCAGGATCAATCACCGTTCCTACCACAACGGTTGCATTATCTGAAGCAAACTCCTTGACGGTATTGCCAACTTCCTCAAACTCACCAATCGACATATTAAGACCTGAGGTGACGTTTACCAGGATACCCCGGGCGCCCGAAAGGTTCACATCTTCCAGCAGCGGGCTGGCAATCGCTGCCTCGGCAGCTTCACGGGCACGATCTTCACCCCGTGCACTGCCCGACCCCATCATTGCCATACCCATTTCAGACATGACTGTTCTGACGTCTGCAAAATCTACATTGATTAAACCAGGACATGTAATCAGCTCAGCAATTCCCTGAACTGCGCCCAATAATACGTTGTTAGCGGATTTAAATGCGTCTAGTAATGAAATATTTTTTCCCAGCACCGCGAGCAGTTTCTCATTGGGGATAGTAATGAGTGAATCAACATACTGTGATAATTGCTCGATACCCTCATTCGCAATATCATGTCTTTTGTTTCCTTCAAATGGAAATGGCTTGGTTACAACTGCAACAGTGAGTATACCCATTTCCTTGGCTATCTCCGCGACAACAGGCGCACCACCGGTACCCGTACCACCACCCATTCCCGCAGTGATAAATACCATATCTGCACCATCGATCACTTCTGCCACACGATCCCGGTCTTCCATTACCGCCTGGCGGCCAATTTCAGGGTTAGCACCGGCACCCAGTCCCTTGGTAACATTTGTACCCAACTGCAGTGCCGTTCGCGCCGATGAATTTTTTAACGCCTGTGCATCAGTATTTGCACAAATGAAGTCAACACCATCGATGTCTGCAGATACCATATGCTCAACGGCATTGCCACCGCCACCGCCTACGCCGACAACCTTGATTACAGCATTTTGACTATACGCATCCATTAGTTCAAACATCGTTTACACCTCCCGTTGAGTATATGTTGAATAACCAAACCAATTAAAAATTCCCTTGAAACCAGCTTTTCATCCGTTCCCAAACACCTTTAACTCCACCACCCGTTACTTTTTGCGCCTTACCTGCATCCTGTTGTTTATGACCGTACAAAAGCAAGCCAACACCCGTAGCATGAATCGGGTTTCGCACAACATCTGATAAACCCATCACATATTGAGGAATGCCAAGCCGTACCGGCGCGTGGAAAATTTCTTCAGCCAACTCAACGACTCCTTCCATTTTTGAGCTACCACCGGTTAAAACAACTCCTGCCGCTATCAGGTCTTCAAACCCACTTCGCCGCAGTTCCGCCTGGATTAATGTGAAGAGTTCTTCGTAACGTGGCTCTACGACCTCAGCAAGAGTTTGTCGCGCCAGCCTACGAACCGGCCTGTCACCCACACTTGGCACCTCGATAGTCTCTTCCGGATTTGCCAGCTGCATCAGTGCGCATCCAAACTTCATCTTGATTTCTTCCGCGTATTGGGTTGGCGTCCGTAGTGCAACCGCAATATCATTCGTAACCTGGTCACCTGCGATGGGTATGACGGCTGTATGGCGAATAGAACCGTCCGTAAAAATCGCGATGTCCGTCGTTCCACCACCGATATCTACCAGGCAAACGCCAAGCTCTTTTTCATCTTCGGTTAATACCGAATAGCTGGAGGCCAGCTGCTCCAGAATAATATCGTCAACCTCCAGACCACAGCGTCGAACACACTTAATGATGTTCTGCGCTGCACTAACCGCACCGGTTACCATATGCACCTTGGCTTCAAGACGAACGCCTGACATCCCGATTGGCTCCTTGATACCCTCCTGATTATCGATAATGAATTCTTGTGGAAGGATATGTAGAATTTTCTGATCCGCCGGTATAGCTACTGCTCGCGCCGCATCAATTACGCGTTCAACATCATTTGCAGTTATTTCGTTATCCCTGATAGCCACAATTCCGTGCGAATTTAGACTTCGTATGTGACTTCCGGCAATGCCAGCGTAAACGGAGTGAATTTCACAACCTGACATCAATTCCGCTTCTTCAACAGCGCGCTGAATCGATTGAACAGTTGACTCGATATTAACGACAACACCCTTTTTTAATCCCCGCGAAGGGTGAGATCCAATACCAATGATCTCGGCTTGATTATCATCAGTCGTTTCGCAAACAATCGCCACGACTTTTGACGTGCCAATATCCAAACCAACTATCAAATCCTTTCCATCTTTCCTGGACATTTATACAGACTCTCTTTTTTCATATTCCGTGTTATAACTCTGACCACTTTCCGGTATGCGCCATTTAACCGCCAAACCATTGCTGTAGCGCATATCAATTTCATGAATCTTTTCAATCTCGGTCTTCAATACATTGGGATATAGCCGAACAAAACGACCCAGACGATTGGATGTATCATTTCTTCCAAGCACCAGACTCGAACCGTTATTCAATACCAAACGCCATGCACGTCGCTCATCATAGCTAATCTTTTTTATCTCCAGGCCAATGGCATTTAATCTTTCATTCATTGATTTATACTGCGTTAACACATGAAATTCGCTATTCTTCGGTCCCCATAAGGCAGGTAATATTGCCAAATCTGCGGTATATTCCTGCCCTTCAGGTTTGAACAGTTCTCCTTCCATATTGAGCAAGAGGCTTTCACCCCAGCGGGCAAATGCAACCTGCTCGACAACCTTGATATGTAATGTATCTGGCCAAATTCGTCGCACCGTGGCAGATTTAATCCATGGCTCCCGCAACAGTTTTTCCTTAATCAATCTGGTATCTACATGGATGAACCCTGCCTTTCCATAAGGCCTGATCAAATCCTGTATTTTCTCAATACTCACATGCTTAAAGCTACTGGCAACTGCGACCTGATTGACTGGCATCAATTGCGGATTTTTCAATTCCTCTACTCCCCAGAACATGAAAGCCGACAATCCGGATAAAACAGACAACGTACCAACCACCCGTAACAGCTTGGCGAGCATTAATTTCCTTAACTCGGCATTACGGCGTCTGTTTCTCTTTTGGCGTCGCTTTATTCTGGCCATGATTAATTTAAACTCACCCGAACCCGTGATTTCGTCTCAAGTATCTGTAATACCAGTTCGTCAAAATCGATTCCTGCCGCCTTTGCCGCCATCGGCACCAGCGAATGATCTGTCATGCCGGGCACTGTATTGACCTCTATCAGCCACGGCTGTTGATCTTTATCGAGCATCATGTCTACTCTTCCCCACCCGGAGCAACCAACTGATTGAAATGCCTGTAGCGACAGCGTTTTTAATTTTTCTTCAAACACTGCATCCAGGCCGCATGGGCAGATGTAATTCGTCTTATTTGAATTGTATTTAGCTTCGTAATCATAGAATGTGCGAGGTGTTTTGATACAAATCATCGGTAATGCAGCATCGCCAAGAATTGCCGTGGTATATTCAGCACCCTCGATCCACTTCTCAGCCATTACAACGCAATCATACTGAACAGCCCTCTCATATGCCGACGGGAATTCTTCAGCGCCTGTCACTTTAGACATCCCGATACTCGAACCTTCATTGACAGGCTTGATAACAAATGGAAATCCAATCTTGGCGACGGTTTTGTCAAAATCATCTTGTCCGTGTATCACGCTGTAATCTGGTGTGGGTAATCCCTCACTTTGCCAGATCATTTTTGAACGCAACTTATCCATACCCAATGCAGAACCTAACACGCCACTGCCGGTATAACTGATACCCATGGTTTCCAGCACACCCTGGATAACGCCGTCTTCGCCACCTCGACCATGAAGCATGATAAAGGCTCTGTTAAAATTGCCTGTCGAAAGCTTATCAATAATTCCTGCATCAACGTCCAGGGCATGCGCATCAACACCTCTCCGCCTTAAAGCCTGGTAGACCGCATTGCCACTTTTTAGTGATATTTCGCGTTCAGCTGACTGTCCACCCATAAGCACTGCTACCTTGCCAAGTTCCACAATTCGGCCTGATTCAGTCATACCCCTTGTCACACCGAACCCTCACCAACTATTCGCACCTCTGGTATCAATCTAACGCCTTGTTGTTTTTCTACTGAGTCCGCAACATGAATAATTAATGCCTCAATATCTGCGGCCGTCGCGTTACCAGTATTCACAATAAAGTTACCGTGTTTTTCTGAAACACAGGCACCACCAATGCAGTAACCTTTTAAGCCGCTAGCCTCGATCAAACGACCTGCAAAATCATTTTCCGGGTTCTTGAATACTGAGCCGCTACTGAACTGTCCCATCGGTTGAGTATCTTGCCGACGATCTAAAAGCTCTTTGATACGTGAAAGACTTTTTGCGCTATCGCCCTTTTTCAGCTCAAGTGTTGCCGACACGAACCATTCATTCTGAGGGCCTATTACCTCTCGATAGGCGATGGTATATTCATCAGATGTTCTAACATTCCTGTTACCCGCACGATCGACCGTTGTAACGTTGTGGACAATCTCCCAGGTTTCACCACCAAATGCTCCCGCGTTCATCGCCAGCGCGCCACCCATGGTTCCCGGAATTCCAACAAGGAATTCAGCGCCAGCAAGTTGATTACGCGCACAATACCTTGCGATCTTTGCGCAAGCCACGCCCGCATCTACGTCAACCCGATTCTCCTTGTGAGAGATATTATTGAGCACCCCGCTGGTACAGATGACGGTTCCAGGAATACCACCATCACGAACAAGCAAATTGCTTCCCAGACCCAACCAGAATATATCTTCCCCCGCGGGCAAGGCGCCCAGCAAATAACACAAGTCATCAATATCAACCGGTCGGCAATACCTTTGCGCAAAACCTCCTACCCGCCATGAAGTATGACGATGCATGGGTTCGTCGTAACATATCTCGCCACGAAATCCATCGAGGTTTTGAACTTTGATCTGAGAGTCCTGGTTGTTCATTACAATACTCACTAATCACCCTTTAGTTTTCTACCAAGGTTTGCCGCCATGGCACCGATGTTTCCCGCACCCAATGTCAGCAGCACATCACCATCCTGAAGCACCGTCCGCAATACAGTCGGCAGTTCTGATTCTTCTTCGACAAAAATAGGTTCCACACTGCCCCGCACCCGGATTGCTCGACACAGAGACCTTGAGTCCGCCCCATTAATCGCTGTTTCACCCGCGGCATATACATCCAGCAGAAGCAACGAATCAACCGCAGACAGTGATATAACAAAATCATCAAACAGATCACAGGTACGAGTGTATCGGTGTGGCTGAAATACGAGCACCAGTTTTTTGTCCGGCCAGCTATCTCGGATCGCCTCGATCACAGCGGTTATTTCTCTGGGGTGATGGCCATAGTCATCAATCATCAGGACCTTGCCATTAGCAATCGGAATATCACCATAAATCTGGAAACGACGAGCTATTCCCTGAAAACTTTTCAATCCATTCAGTATGGCCTCATCATCAACACCCAGTTCATGCGCCACCGCGATTGCGGCCAAAGCATTTCTCACATTGTGCGTCCCGACCATGTTCAGGGTAACCGCTAACCATGATTTTTTCCCAGGCCTGGCAACTTTAAATCGCGTTAAGATACCTTCATGGCAAATATCATATACATATACATCTGCGTCTTTTGACAACCCATAGGTTAGAAACGGTCTAGAGACATCAGGGATAAGCTCACTGATAACGGGATCATCCAGGCATAACACAGCCAAACCATAGAATGGAATATGGTGGAGAAATTCTATAAATGCCTGGCGTAGTCGGTTAAAGTCTCCATCATAGGTGCCCATGTGATCGGTATCAATATTGGTGACGACAGCCAGCATCGGCTGTAGATGCAAAAATGAGGCATCGCTTTCATCAGCCTCCGCCACAATATATTTCCCCGTTCCGAGACGCGCATTACTACCGACACTATTCAAACGACCACCGATTACAAAAGTAGGATCAAAATCACCTTCGGCCAACAAACTGGCGACAAGACTGGTAGTCGTTGTTTTCCCATGCGTTCCCGCAACCGCGACGCCATAACGGAATCGCATCAGTTCCGCCAGCATTTCTGCCCGGGGCACAACCGGAATATGCAAACGATGGGCCTCTACAATCTCGGGATTATCTTCATTTACCGCCGTTGATTTAACAACCACGTCGCAACCCGGAATAACAGTGCTGTCATGACCAATCGAAATATCCATGCCAAAGCTTGATAAGCGTCTGGTAATTGAATTCTCCACCAAATCGGAGCCCGTTACCTTGTACCCCAGGTTAAAGAGCACTTCAGCGATTCCGCCCATACCAACACCGCCAACCCCCACAAAGTGAATCCACTTCACTCGCCACATACTCTGGGCTTGCGTGTCGGCCGATGGTTCCTTTTTCAGTGTCAACTTGATCGTTCCTTTTTTGGCAGCAATCGGATTTTGTTTATGCATGTGCGGTCCTGATACATAAAGATGCAACACGCTCCGCAGCATCTGGCTTTGCCAGTTTTAACGCTGCTTTTGCCATTGCCAGCAATTTGTTTCTACCATGATTTTCCATATACCCATTTACTTCACTCATATCAGCCTTTAACCCGTCTTTAAGCTGATTTTGCATACTCGCTGATTCTTTTAATCCACTTATCTCGGAAAGCACCTGACAAAGGCGCTCTGGTGTTAGCTCATGTTGTTGAATCAAAATCGCAGCACCCGCATCTGCCAGATAATTCGCATTAACGGTCTGATGATCATCAACCGCAAAAGGATAAGGCACCAGAATGGCTGGAATTCCGGCAACCGAAAGTTCTGCAATAGTTAATGCTCCAGCCCGACACAACACCAGATCAGCCCATTCATAGGCGTGTGCAATATTGTCAATAAATGGTTCCACGCGCGCTTCAATACCGGCCTTTTTGTAAGCCTGTTTTGTTGCATCAATATTACGTTTACCGGCCTGATGCCATATCTCCAACTGATACCCCTTTGGCATCATCTTCATTGCCTGAGGAACACATTCGTTTAAGGCTTGCGCACCCAAACTGCCACCAACAACCAGCAGACGTAATTTGCCCGATCTGTTTTCATAACGTCGCTGCGGAGACACTACCCGGATAATTTCATCCCTGACAGGATTTCCTGTGGTCACAGGATGGCTTTTCACAGGTAGCGCACCGGGAAATCCCTCCAATGCGACCTTTGCCAACGGTGCCAATATTCGATTAGTCATCCCCGCGATAGCATTTTGTTCATGCACCAATAGTGGTTTGTGTAACAACCAGGTCATCAATCCCCCCGGACCCGATACAAACCCACCCATTCCCAAAACAGCCATGGGCCGAATGCGCATAATTATCACTAGCGATTGAAATAATGCGTAACATAGTCTGAATGGTGCGAACAACCAGCTAATAACACCTTTCCCCCGCAATCCATTTATTTTTACAAATGTCATTGGTATACCAGCGCGACGAACCACCTCTGCTTCCAGCCCTTCCCGGGTGCCCATCCAGACGACATCAACACCTTCCGCCCTGAGTTTTTCAGCAACAGCGAGTGCGGGGAACACATGTCCACCCGTGCCACCTGCCATGATCATTACGCGTGTTACCATCTCACCCGCCCGGAACTGAAATTGATATCCGGATTTCGTGTTTCATAGTCAATACGTAATAGAAGCGCGACCACGATACACATGACGAGAATACTGCTTCCACCGTAACTCATAAGTGGCAACGTCAAGCCCTTTGTAGGCAATAGCCCCATATTGACTCCAATGTTAATCACAGCTTGCAGCCCAACCCACATTCCACAACCGTACGCAACGAATGAATCGAACTGTCTACCCGCATATTCTGCCCGACGTCCAATTTTAAACGCGCGGACAATTAACAGGACAAACAACCCCAATACGAATAGCGATCCAACCAGCCCTAACTCCTCGGCAAGAACCGCAAACAGGAAATCAGTATGTGCCTCTGGCAAATAAAAAAGTTTTTGCACACTGCTACCAAGACCTGCACCCAGCCACTCGCCTCGACCAAAAGCGATCAGTGCCTGCGTTAGCTGGAATCCGCTGGCAAAAGGGTCTGCCCAGGGGTCCATAAAAGCGGTGATACGCTCAAGACGATAGGGAGAGGAAATTGCCAACAAGGCCAACAATGCACCAACGGACGCAGTTAACATACAAAACTGCCAAAATTTAACACCGCCCAAAAACATCATTCCCATCGCCGTGACCATCATCACCGCTGCGGCACCGAAATCCGGCTCGGCCAGCAACAACGCGCAGATCAATGCCAAAATCAGCATGGGTTTTACAAAGCCCTTAAACGCTGTACGAACTTCCTCGCCCCGTCTGACCAGATATCCAGCCAGATAAATCACAACAAAAAATTTAATGAACTCTGATGGCTGAATATTCGCTACCCCGATCGAAATCCAGCGAGCACTACCATTGACTTCTTTTCCAACACCCGGAATCATCAACAAGAAGAGCGAGACGATACCCAGCAACAGCAGACTACCGCCCGACCTTTTCCAGAATTCAACCGGTATATGCAATACCGCATACGCAAGCAAGAGCCCCAGACCGACATATATAACCTGCCTGATCAGATAATAAAACGGTTGTCCCAATTGTCTGTCTGCAATACTTATCGATGATGAACCTACCATTACCAGACCGATAACCAGTAAAGCGACTGAAGCAAACACAAACCAGAAATCAGTATCCATGCCTGACGCGACCGACACCTTTTTTCGGCTCTCTGCTTTAGTCTTTAGCGCCATCTTTTTCATCGGGTCAATTCCTTCACCGCATTTTCAAAAACCGCCCCTCGCTCCTCGAAGTTGCTGAACATATCGAAACTTGCACAGGCCGGAGACAAAAGTACGGTATCACCCGGCAATGCAAAACGACTGGCCTGTATGACAGCGTCCTCCATTGATCCGGCATGAATAACCAGATTTTCATTATTAATTAACGCTCCGATTATCAAGGCATCCTCGCCTATTAAAATCACCTTGCGAGCCTTGACGTTAAGCAATCCTGCCAGTGGCGTGAAATCTGCGCCTTTGCCTATACCACCCGCAATTAAGACGACCTTTCCCTCAACGCTATCCAACGCTGCCATCGTTGCGCCAACATTGGTACCCTTGGAATCATTAATCCAGGTGACTTCATTATTTTGCTTTACAACTTGCATACGGTGAGGCAACCCGGAAAATTCCTTCATGGCTCGAACCATTTTCTCCACCGGAAGGCCTATAGCTTCTCCCAAAGCGAGAGCAGCCATCGCATTTGATAAATTATGTTTTCCTCTCAACTTAAGTTCGCTTTCCGATACAAGTCGCTTTTCGCCCTTTACTATCCAGGTTTTCCCATCACGAATTTCCAAACCAAAACCTTCGCCTGAAGGACTACCCGCCCCATATTCAATAGCCCGTCTGTTTGCTGGTATTCGATGTTGCAACTCTGTCTCATCCCTGTTCACAACAATCACACCATTCCCATGGAAGATATTTAGCTTGGCCTTCAGGTACGCATCCAGGTCATCATACCGATCGAGATGGTCCGGACTCACATTCAGAATTACCGATGCAACGGGGCTCAAACTATGCGTGGTCTCTAACTGAAAACTGGACAGTTCCAGCACATAATAATCCGGCGCGTGTTGATCAAGGAGCTCCAGCACAGGCGTACCAATATTGCCACCTACTCGAACATCAAATTCTGCTTCCCTAACCAGTTCTCCCATTAGTGCGGTTACCGTACTTTTTCCGTTTGATCCGGTAATGGCTATAACCGGTTTATCTACGTGACGAGCAAACAACTCAACATCCCCAATAACCTCAATACCTTTATCGCGCGCATGCCTGATTGCAGGATCATTAACCGACACGCCCGGACTGATTAACAGGTGGTCAAACTGAGCAAATAGTTCAGGGTCAAATCTACCCAGATAAAGATCCAGGCCCGGCATCTCAGACCTTACCCACCTGATTGAAGGAGGCAATTCACGGCTATCTGCTATCGCAAATGGGTGCCCGTGTGCATATAGAAAACGTGCGAAGGACAATCCCGTTTTGCCGAGACCAACAACGAGAGATTTTCCTGTCAATACCCTGGACACGATTTCCAGCTCATCCGATTCCATCTCCAATTTACCCGGCGTTCGCGTTGCATGATTCGTTACCATATCGTCTACAAAAGCCTAACGTATCTTTAACGACGCAAGCCCTACCAGGACCAGTATGACTGTAATAATCCAGAATCTGACTATTACACGAGGCTCCGGCCATCCTTTCAGTTCAAAATGATGATGCAGCGGTGCCATTCGAAAAATTCTTCGCCCTGTCAGCTTGTATGAGACCACTTGCAAAATGACTGAAACGGTTTCCATTACAAATACGCCACCCATCACCAGAAGAATCAGCTCCTGTCTCACAACAACCGCAATAACGCCCAACGCCGCACCTAATGCCAATGCGCCGATATCACCCATAAACACCTGGGCCGGATGTGTGTTAAACCACAGGAAACCCAGTCCCGCGCCAGCCAGAGCACCGCAAAACACAACTATTTCACCTACACCCGGTACGTAAGGAATTCCCAAATAATCTGCAAATTTCACATTCCCTGTTAGATACGCAAAAATTCCCAATGCACCAGCCACCATCACAACTGGTAAAATTGCCAAACCATCCAGTCCATCTGTTAAATTGACCGCATTACTTGAACCCACGATGACGAAATAGGTAAACATGACGTAAAACCACCCAAGATCAATCGCTATATCTTTAACAAATGGAATAATAAGCTGAGTTTCAATGGGCACAGTGGCAGTCTTGTAAAGATATAATGCGGCACAAATGCCAGCGACTGTCTGCCAGAAATATTTTTTTGTTGCGGATAACCCCCTGGAATCACCGAGGACCAGCTTTTTGTAGTCATCGACAAAGCCGATGGATGCAAACACTACCGTAACTGCCAACACAACCAGTACATAACGGTTACCAAGATCGGCCCAAAGCAAAGTGCTGATTGCTATAGCGACTATGATTAATAAACCACCCATCGTTGGTGTACCTGCCTTGACCAGGTGTGACTCCGGACCATCATCGCGAACATTCTGACCAATCTTGTAAACACTCAGCTTGCGAATCATTGCCGGCCCGACAATGAATGAGATAATCAGTGCGGTTAACGCACCCAGAATGGCACGCAATGTCAAGTATTGGAATACATTAAAGCCACTATATGATTCAGCCAGATTTTGTGCCAGATAGACTAGCATTATAGCCCCCCGGCACTCGCTTTTTTCTGATCAATGACACGGTGCCCCCCTGCTTCTGGACCGGACTTTTTAAAGAGATTCAGACAGCCGTGCGTCAGCGTTGTAACAACCCGCTCCATCCTCATGTTTCGCGAGCCTTTAACCAATAACGTGAGCCCCTGATCTCCGCGCTCCAGTATTTTTCGGCATAGCGCGATTATTAGTTCATCCTGACTGGAAAAGTGATAGGCACCGGCACCAAAGATTCCTGCAGTCGTGTAGGCAAGATCTCCAACCGCATAGAGATAGTTGATACCCACCGCCTTTGCCTGCCGACCTATCTGCTCATGAAGCGATCTGGAGGCATTGCCAAGCTCACCCATATCACCCAATACCAGCACCTTTTCGTTACACTCCCCACAAGTCGCAAGCACTTCAAGTGCTGCACGCATGGATCCCGGATTAGAATTATAGGTATCATTAATGATCTGGATCCCGTCAACGCTTTGTAAAACCTGTAAACGACCGTCTACAGCCTCCATTTGCTCCAGACCAGCCTTAATAACACGCAAAGACACCCCCAGCGTCAACGCAGCTGCGGCTGCAGCCACCGCATTCATTACATTGTGCCGCCCAGGAAGTTTAAGATTTATCTCTACGTCGCCATCCGTAGCACGAAGATCAAACGAACAACCATATTTGGCGTTTACGCGGGGAGCAATCGCCATGACATTCGCGGTATTGCGAATACCAAATGTTAATTGCCTGAAATTTTTTGTCATTACGTTCCACATACCCACACGAGGATCATCTGCATTCAAAACTGCGCAGCCATCTCTGTTAAGCCCATTAAATATTTCCCCCTTAGCCCGGGCAACGCCGGAAATATCGCCAAACCCTTCAAGATGCGCCGCCGCAGCATTAGTAATCAAACTAACATCAGGGCGTACTAACCTGCTCAAATAGTCAATTTCATCCGGATTGTTTGCTCCCATCTCAATGACCGCGAATTGATGACTGCTATCGAGACGAAACAATGTCAGAGGCACACCAATATCGTTGTTAAGATTACCTGCTGTGGCCAGCACAACTCCCTGATTTCTCAGGATGCTTGCGATCATCTCCTTTACAGTGGTTTTTCCGTTGCTGCCCGTAACAGCGATTACCCGTAAATCGAATTTATCGCGCCATGCTGATGCCAACTGGCCAAACGCGGTTCGCGTATCATCGACGATAATCTGAGGCAAAGTAGAATCGACGCGCTGACTGACTAGTAAACCGATGGCCCCTTTATTTCTGGCCTGGGCAACAAAGTCATGTCCATCAAAATTTGGCCCACTGAGCGCAACAAACAGGTCACCCTTCTTTAGGGTGCGCGTATCAATACTTACAGAGTTGAATACTGCGTTTTCACCAACAAGTTCAGCACTCAACAAATTTGCTGCCTCACTCAGGCTCATCATATCCTTGTTGTTCGCTTCAATCATCACGCGACCTCCCCAAGCAGATCGCAAACCACATCACGATCACTAAAAGGTATTACCTGATGTCCTATCAATTGATATTTTTCGTGTCCTTTTCCGGCTACCAGCACAATATCTTTTTCTCCAGCGTGATTAATAGCCCAGGAAATTGCCTGGGTTCTGTCAGGGACGAACTGTACCTTGTTTACCTGCTTGATTCCCTTCATTATCCCATCCGCTATATCGCGCGAATCTTCCTGACGCGGATTATCATCAGTAATGATCACGGCATCCGCATACTGCTCTGCGACCTCCCCCATCAATGGACGTTTTGCCTGGTCCCTGTTCCCCCCACAGCCAAACACACATAACAACTGTCCTTCACAATGCCCCTGCAACGTCAGCAATACATTCTCTAATGAATCCGGACTATGTGCATAGTCAACAACAACGACAGGGCTGCCATCCCGGCCTCCAAATATTTCCATCCTGCCCGGAACAGTCCTCAGCTCCTTTAGTTTGATCAGTGCCTGTTCAATCGGAATACCCAGCAATAGCAATATAGACAAGACGGCCAACAGGTTACTGGCATTAAAACGGCCAAATATATTACTGGCCAACAACCCTTCCCCCCACGAAGAAGAAACCTTCAGCGAAATACCCTCCCTGCTTTGTGAAATAAGATCAGCCAACACATAATCGGGCCCAACTTCCTCGCCATCAGGTAATCCGGAGTCACCACCGTCGCACAGCCCGAATTCGACCACACTGACAATATTGCGAAGATCATTTTGCAGGGATCTTCCAAACCGGTCATCCCGATTAATCACCGCAAATTGTAAGCCCGGTATAAAAAACAGCTTCTTTTTTGCAGCAGAATAGGCATCCATATTACCGTGATAATCCAGATGCTCATGAGTCAGGTTGGTCAATACAGCGATGTTAAAATCTATACCAGAGATTCTGTCTTGTTCCAGTGCATGCGATGAAACCTCCATCACTACATACTTGACATTTTTATCTCGCAATTCTGCTAATAGGGATTGCAGCGTAATGCCATCCGGCGTAGTGTGACTGGCTTCACGCAAATCTCCGTAAACGCCATAACCTATGGTACCAATCACTCCGCAGCGCTCCTTATTATCAGATAACGCTTGCGCCAGAAAATGGCAGCACGACGTTTTGCCATTCGTGCCAGTGATACCAATAACAAATAAATTCCGGGAAGGATCATTGAAGAATCGTGAAGCGATTACACCAACCTTTGACTGCAGCTCCACTGCTACTAACAGAGGAATTCCTCTTTCATCCAGCAGACGTTTGATATCGCTTTTAATATACTGTTCTGAGACCATGTCATAGACGATTGCACTAGCGCCAGCCTCCACAGCATCATGAATATAATCAATGCCATTACTTTGCAATCCAGGAAACGCAATAAACAAATCACCCTTATTTATTTTACGACTGTCAATTGATACACCTGTGATTTCCCGTTCATGGTAGGGTGATACTTCGGAGAACCCCTTCAGCAGGGTTGACAGGGTTGAAACTCTCCTGTTTGCTGTCATCGACCTGCTACCTCCCTATACCATTATGGGAAACACGAGTTACAACATCATCACTGAATGCAGATCCTTTTGCTGCCATCAATCCAGCCGATTTCATCTGCTGATTGCTAACATCATCGGGTGTAATTCCATATAACCGCAAGGCACTTGCCATAACCTTCGAAAATACGGGTGCGGCTACCTTGCCGCCAAAATAATCTTCATTCCCTGGCTCATTTATAACCACCACCATCACAAAACGGGGCCGGGTTACCGGCGCAACACCAGCGAAAACCGAAATAAACCTGTCATCCGCGTATCCACCCGCTGTTGATTTCTGTACCGTGCCGGTCTTCCCAGCGACCCTGAACCCCTTAACCTGGGCATTAGTACCCGTTCCGCCGTCCAACACAACTTTTTCGAGCATTCTTAAAACCTGCCTGGATGTTTCAGCGCTCATTACATCACCAACTGCGTCAAATGACTGGTCTGCCAGAAAAGATACCGGCTTTAAACGGCCGTTATCCGCTATCGCTGTATACGCCTGCGCTAATTGAAGAGGGGTTACCGACAAACCGTAACCATATGACATGGTCACCCGGTCAATATCTCTCCAACGCCAATGCCCGGGCAGCAAACCTGCGACCTCGCCCGGAAAGCCACTTGATGACATTGCACCAAAACCAAGGTGAGAAAACATATTCCATAGCTGCTCAGAACTCATCTTGAGAGCTATCTTGCTCGCACCAACATTGCTCGACTTTTGAATAACCGTTGACACATCGATATTGCCGTAATTGTGAATATCCCGAATAGTGTATTTACCCATACGCAGATATCCCGGACTGGTATCGATCAGGGAATTGGTATAAAACAAACCGCTGTCTAACGCAGCGGCGACAGTAAAAGGCTTAACGGTTGACCCGGGCTCGAATACATCTGTCACCGCCCTGTTTCGATACAGGCTACCCTTTAACATACCTCGATTATTGGGGTTATATGAGGGCTGGTTTGCCATCGCGAGAACTTCACCGGTCATTGCATCGAGAACAACGATCGATCCGGAACGAGCATTTTGCTGCTGAACAGCCAGCTTTAGCTCCCGATAAGCAATGTACTGCAGATTCTTATCGAGGCTCAACCTAAGATCCTTGCCTGGCTCAGGATCTGAAATGCTTTCCACATTTTCAACAAAATGACCTAATCGATCTTTGATGACCCTTTTCTTACCTGGCTCACCACGCAACCAGTCGTTATAGGCAAGCTCCAGCCCTTCCTGACCTGCATCATCAATATTTGTAAATCCAACCACATGTGCAGCGACCTCACCCGCAGGATAAAACCGCTTGTATTCTCTTTGCAGCGAGACACCAGGAATCTTCATTGAGATTACTTTCTGTGCAACATCGGGATTTATACGGCGCTTAAGATAAACGAACTCCCGGTTAGCGCGTTTCGTAATTCGACGTTGAAGGTCATCCACGTCCAGCTTCAACAACTTTGCCAAAAGTGGCCACTGATCACGATCTATTACAAGCTCCTTTGGATTCACCCAAACCGAATCAACGGGAGTACTTACCGCCAATGGTTCGCCGTTTCGATCCGTAATCATGCCTCGATGCGCAGCTATGCTTACTTCACGCAAATAACGGGCATCACCCTGATCTTGTAGAAATGAGTTATTTAGCACCTGCAAATCTACCGCTCGCCAAACCAACCCCGCGACAGCAATAGCAAACGAACCTAGAACTATAATATGTCGACTCGGATGAATAAGCTCTCTTTTTTGCATAACGGTTACGGCGTCACAATCACTATTTTTTCGGGTACAGGGGCCTGCATTGCAAGTCGGTTGCGGGCATAGACTTCTATTTCGTTAGGCATCGCCAATGTGCTTTGTTCCAGCTGCAACTTCCCCCATTCAATATTCAATTCATCTCGGGCTGCCTTAAGCGCCTCCAGTTCAATAAATAACTTTCTACTCTGATGCTTGGAGTAGATAACACCCAATGCCGAGGCGACAACCCAAAAACCAACGATCACCAGTGTAATAGCCTGTCCTTTATTCATAGCATTTCTCCGCTACTCTCATCACAGCACTGCGGGCCCGAGGATTTCTGCCTATCTCATCATCCGATGGGCGCAACGCCTTACCTATTAATTTCAGGCGTGGATTTAAATTCTCGGCTCTAATGGGAAGATCCGGCGGAAAGTTATCCCCTCGGGCCTGCGCTCTCATAAACCGTTTCACGATTCTATCTTCGAGAGAGTGAAAGCTGATAACTACAAGGCGACCTTTTGGCGCAAGAACATCCAGGATCTGATTTAAACAAAGCTTGATATCTGCAAGCTCACTGTTGATAAAAATTCGTATTGCCTGAAATGTACGAGTTGCCGGGTCTTTGTCCTTTTCCCAAGCCGGATTGGCATGAGCAACTATCGAGGCCAGTTGCGCAGTTCGCAATATCGGTTCTTCTTCACGCGATTTGATGATTGCCCGGGCAATCCTCCTGGCAAATCGCTCTTCTCCAAAGTCCCTTAAAACTTGCGATAGCTCTCGCTCGCCGACCGTGGCAATCCAGGCAGCAGCGCTAATTCCCGCATCCGGATTCATGCGCATATCCAGCGGGCCATCCATACGAAAACTGAAACCACGTGACGGATCGTCTAGCTGAGGGGAGGAAACACCCAGGTCTAGCAGGATGCCATCGATCGTGCCGAGCAAACCCTGTTGCCTGACAAAATCTCCGATATTTGCAAACGAACCATGAAACACTGATACCCTGGCATCGTTCTCGTACCGCTCAGCTGCGAGCTTGATCGCCCCAGGATCCTTGTCCATCAACAACAGACGACCGTCACCGATGCGCTGCAAAATCTCATCAGCATGCCCGCCGCGACCGAAAGTAGCATCCAAATAATGACCACCACTAACAACATTGATCATTTCCAGCGCCTCTCCAAGCAAGACTGGATGATGTGCATGAGCATCACCCGCCATTTAAAGCGAAATCGTTTCCAGCTCAGATGGCAGTAGTGATTCATCATCTTCATCGCTAGCCAGCCACCTGTCACGCTTTTCATTCCAGGTTGATTCATCCCACAGCTCAAACTTGTTACCTTGCCCGATAAGCACCACATGCTTATCAAGCATCGCGAATTCCCTTAATGGCGGCGGTAACAATATTCGACTGCTTCCATCCATATCACACTCGGTAGCATGTCCTACCAGCAAACGTTGCAAACGACGGGTTTGCTTATCCAGATTTGGCAAACTGTTCAGCTTGCGCTCGATTACCTCCCAATCCGGTAATGGATAAAGCAAAAGACAACGGTCTCGATCGACGGTAATAATCAGATGCCCCTCGCAATACGCGTTCAGACGCTCGCGATAACGGGTAGGAATCGCCATCCGCCCCTTGGCATCCAGATTTAGTGCATTAACACCACGAAACAATGCGCATCTCCAACCATTGAATTCCACTAAACTCCACTAATTCCCACAAAAAGACACTATATACCTATCACTCCCACTGTCAAGCGAAAAACAGAGTGAAATAAGCAAATTTCTTCCTTATCGCACAGTAACTTACAGTAGTGGGGCTAGAATCAGAAGCAGCAACGGCAGATGTGGAATTTTATATAAACTCGGAAATCATAAGGTTGAAAAACATACCTTCGAAATCACTTTAAGTAGTTCGTGCTTTAGCAAATTATTGGTCGCAATTTCAGCGTAAAAATTTGTAAAAAGTGGCGTGTTTACCTTTAGGCGCCACACAAGGACTCTTCCGGACAAGCATAGCGTCAATTAGCTGATTAGAGGCGAGTTGGCCGATAAGCCGGGTTCTGTCGTGAACAGTCATTCATCTGGGGCATACGTCACCGCATGCCTCAAGCGACCTACCCAGAAGCAGCACGGGCCATGCCTCACTTCTCTATTTGGTCTTGCTCCGGGTGGGGTTTACCCTGCCATCGATGTTACCATCAACGCGGTGCGCTCTTACCGCACCTTTTCACCCTTACCTGTTTTCAGGCGGTGTATTTTCTGTGGCACTTTCCGTCGACTCACGTCGCCCAGGTGTTACCTGGCACCCTGCCCTTCGGAGCCCGGACTTTCCTCCCGCACCCTTAACGGTACTGCGAGCGACTGCCTGGCCAACTCTGGCTATTAAAATAACTGCAAAAGGAAAAATATCAACCCGCAATGCGATTTTAAATGTTAATTATGGACTATTTTCGACCAGCCTGATTGCATGTTCGTAAACCTTATTCTTTTTGACACCCGTCAATTGCACAGCCATTGCAACCGATTGCTTTACTGGAAGCTGGTCAAGCAGAATGCCTAACACGCGATCAAGCTCAGCATCCTCTTGCCGGGAGACCTTCCCCGATGCCCCATGAATCAAAACCACAATCTCCCCTTTTTGCTGGTCTGCATCGTTAGCCACCCATGCAACCAGATCCGACAAACAGGAGGATCTGACAGTTTCAAAACGCTTGGTTAACTCCCTGGCAATCACCGCACACCTTTCTGGCCCAAATACAGCCACCATATCCATTAAACTGGCAACAATGCGGTGAGGTGTTTCGTAGAAGATCAGGGTTCTATCATCCTCTTTTAGTCGCTCTAAATGCTGAATTCTGGCCGCCTTTTTGGCGGGCAAAAAGCCCTCGAATACGAACCGGTCTGTTGGTAAGCCTGACACCGACAAAGCGCTAGTTACAGCACTTGGTCCTGGCACCACAATCACCGGACAACCAGTTTCAAGCACCTGCTTGACCAGATGATAACCGGGATCGCTTATCAACGGCGTACCCGCATCACTGATTAACGCGATAGAATCACCAGACTTTAACCTGTCTATCAGGAACGCCGCACATTTGCTCTCGTTGTGCTCATGATATGCCATACATCGAGTACTTATCGCGAAATGTCTCAGCAATACACCGCTATGGCGGGTATCCTCCGCAGCAATTAAATCCACAGTCGACAGGGTTTCGATTGCTCGCGCACTCATGTCACCAAGATTACCAATTGGTGTTGCAACCACATATAATGTCCCTTTAATGGCAGACACGCTATACTCTCGTTTTGATCATACTGGTTACTTACAAACCTTACGAAAGGAAATTTACAAATCAGTCAACAGACCGTGCACTTGCATCATGAAACATATTAGCCTATTCAACAAGCTTTCTTTAATCACCCTAATATTACTGACCATATTAGGCGGATGTACAACAACGCCTGTCAGTAGGCTTGGAACACTTTCTGAAAAGGAACTAATCGGCAATGCACAAGAAGCTGAACAGCAAGGCAAACATGAAACTGCGGCAAGATATTACCTGGGCCTGGCAGATATTTCAGAAGGAAAATCTAGGACTGCTTATCAGCTGAAAGCAATCAACGTATTTTTGAATGGTAATTTTATTGAAGAGGCCAAACGTGTTTTAAAAACAACCAGCCCCGACAAAGACAACGCTGAACATCTGGCGCTTCAACGCATTTTGACAGCCAGGATTGCCATCGCAGAACAGGATCTTTTCCTCGCTCTAAAAACGCTTAATCAACAGGTTCCCGCCAAAACACCTCCAAATTTAAAATCTGATATTCTGGCACTTTTATCTCGGGTTTATTTGCGCTCTGGCGACCCACTCCGATCTACCCAGGCGCTGGTTCAGCGTGACTTTATTTTATCGGACAGCGGCCAGATTAAAGAGAATCATCTGGCCATTTGGCAGAATTTATTATCCATACCCTATGAACAACTCATTACGCTAAAGCTGGCGCCGAACAATGAACTCAGTGGCTGGATTGAACTTGCAATCATAGAAAAATCTTCGCTATTCAGACCCATCAATCTCGAAAGCGAGATGAGCAACTGGCGCCAACGCTACCCTGAACACCGGGTTATTGACGAAATCGTTGCTTCGCTATTGGCAAGACAGGAAGATACGCTTTTCCAACCCCGGAATATAACGCTAATATTACCGTTTAGCGGCAATTATGCAAAGGCAGCCGCAGCATTACGCGATGGTTTTATGGCAGCGTTTTACAACCGAAGTAATTCCGGCTATCAACCTACCATTAATATTGTCGATGCGGGTAATGATGTCCAACAAATTAACGATCTTTATGATCAGGCAATTAAAAATGGCAGCGACTTTATTATTGGACCATTACGCAAAGAGTCTGTACACGTGCTCGCAAAACGCTCAACCCTGCCAGTCCCTGTTTTAACACTTAACTACAGCGAAGATCCCGGTGATATTGCTGAAAACCTGTTCCAGTTTGGACTTTCTCCTGAAGACGAGGCTCGTCAGATTGCTGAGCGAGCCTGGCTAGATGGACACAACCAGGCGCTAGCCATTATACCTGAAGGTGACTGGGGTAACAGAATTGTTAACGCATTCCAGGAAAACTGGAAATTGTTTGGTGGGACAATTGTCGAACAACAATCCTACCCGTTAAATAACAATGATTTTTCCAAAGAGTTGCAGCAATTATTAAACATCGATGAAAGCTATTCACGTTTTAAAAAACTGAAGCGGCTGACCAGAGAGGATATTAAATTCACACCCAGGCGCAGACAAGATGCAGACTTCGTATTTATGGCAGCGTTTCCACGACAGGGTAGACTTATTCGTCCGCAATTAAAATTCCATTATGCGAGCGATCTACCCGTTTACTCAACCTCCCATATTTATACAGGTACTAAAAACAGAAATGCAGACCGGGATATGGATGGCGTTATATTTTGTGATATTCCGTGGGTTCTCAATCCATCGCAATCAACACGCCATATCCAAAAAATGATTTCCGACCTATGGGATGAACCGTACCAACAATTTACGAGGTTCTATGCCATGGGCATAGACACATACAACATCATACCCAAGCTCAAACTGCTCAAGATCTATCCACACGAAAGGTTTAGCGGCCACACTGGCATTTTAAGTCTCACCGAATCCAATCGGATATTCAGAGAAGTGCAATGGGCAAAGATTAAAAATGGTATTCCCAGAACACTATAAATGACCTTCAATTTCCCAACCAACAGTAATTCAAGAGGCAAATCGGCGGAAGAATTTGCCCATCGTTATCTCACCAAAAAAGGCCTTGAGTTAATCACCAGCAATTACCGCTGCAGGCATGGGGAAATTGATCTGGTTATGCGTGACCATGACACCCTCACCTTCATCGAAGTAAGACTGCGAAACAGCACCCGATTTGGCGGCAGCAGCGAAAGCGTAACATCAAACAAGCAGAAAAAACTGATAAAGACCGCTCAACACTATTTACAGCACAATAATACCTATACAATGTACCCGACTCGATTTGATGTTATCGCGATCCAGAGTGACACCAGGACTCTGGATTGGATTAAAGATGCTTTTCAAGCAACCTGATAACAGACGACACTATTACAAAATTTTGATATGAATACCGTTGGCAGGATTAAACGAATATTTAATGAAAGCGTTGAATTAAAGCTTCAGTCTGTCGAAACGCTCGCCCCCGTGATCGTTCAGGCTGCTGAAGTAATTATCGCGGCACTACTTAATGAAAAGAAAGTGATGGCATGCGGTAACGGTGGCTCAGCTGCAGACGCTCAACATTTTGCGTCAGAGTTACTTAACCGTTTTGAAATGGAAAGACCAGGCCTGCCTGCCCTCACACTAACCGCTGATGCATCAACGTTGACCTCGATTGCAAACGACTATCAATTTTCAGATGTTTTCTCAAAACAAATACGTGCGCTGGGGCAGACTGGGGATATTCTGGTCGCGATCTCAACCAGTGGTACATCCGCTAATATTGTAAGCGCCTTGCACGCCGCCCATGAACGAGAAATGCGAGTCATTTCCCTTAGCGGGAAAGACGGTGGAGAGTTGGCAAAATTAATGCGAGAGGGTGATGTCGAGATTCGAGTACCCGCCTACTCTACAGCCAGAATACAGGAAGTACATATCCTGGTGATTCATTGCCTGTGTGACTTAATAGATCATCAATTACTAGGACAGGAGAGTTAACCCGTGCAGATTAACATTTTTATATTGATACTGGCTTTACTATCGGTTTCGTTGACACAGGGATGCGCACCAGTAATCGTCGCAGGAGCAGCCACGGGTGTATCGGTAGCCAACGACCGAAGAACAGCCGGTGCAGTACTAGAGGACCAGTCCATCGAACTAAAGACAGTGGGCATCATCCAGTCAGACAAGTCACTGTCGAACAACTCCCATATTTCTGTGACCAGTTACAACGGCATCGTACTACTCACCGGACAGGTGCCTGTAGCTGAAATCAAGAACCGCATTGCCAACGAAACCAGCAAAATTGAAAAGGTCAAACGCGTTCATAACGAGCTGAAAATTGCCAATTCAACCGATTTTAAAACACGCAGCAATGACACATGGATTACAACCAAGACAAAAAGCACGTTACTGGGTGCCAAGGGTATAGAATCGGTACACGTAAAAGTTATTACAGAAGATGGCGTTGTCTATCTGATGGGTATGGTTACCCGCGAAGAGGCGAACACGATTGCTAAAACCGTACAACAGGTTAAAGGGGTCAGAGGCGTCATAAAGGTCTTTGAATACCTGAACTAGCCGGGGACTCATCAAGCATGACCAGTCCTGAATTTCTCTCCGGGTTGACAGAAATCTGCGGCAAGAATCATGTGCTGCACGAAGCTGCTGATTGCTGGCCGTATGGCTATGACAACAGTCGAAGACATCACCTTCCGGACGCAGTCGTATTTCCACAATGCCACGATCATGTGCTGGAAATCGTTCGTTTTTGTAATCAGCGAAAGATACCGTTGATTGCCCGAGGTAGAGGAACAGGCACGACAGGTGCAACCGTTCCGATTAATGGTGGAATTGTCATGTCCTTCGAGAAAATGGCTGAAATTATTCGAATTGAACCCGAAAACAGGCTTATCATCACCCAACCGGGCACTACCAATCAACAAATTCAGGATGCTGCAGCACAGCATGGATTTTTCTGGCCTCCAGATCCAACCAGCGCCTCATTTTGCAGCATCGGTGGAAATCTGGCGTATAACTCTGCTGGCCCCAGGGCTGTGAAATATGGCACACCGCGGGAAAACACGCTGGGACTTCGCGCCGTTACAGGCACGGGCGATGACATTCGGACCGGCGTACAAACCAGCAAGGGCGTCGTCGGCTTTGATCTGACCCGGCTTCTCATTGGATCCGAAGGAATGCTTGCCATCATCACCGAGGCAACATTAAAACTCACCCCGCTACCAGAGACAAAGCGAACAATGCAGGCACTGTACGATGATATTGGTAGCGCCGCTCAGGCTGTGGCTGCCATTATGGCTCAGCCGATGACACCGTGTGCGCTTGAATTTATTGATGCCAAAGCCATTGAGATGATACGAGACTATTCGAACGCTGATTTGCCTGAGAATGCTGGCGCAATGTTAATGATTGAAGTCGATGGCGCCAATGAGGCCATTGATTCCGCAGTCAGCCATATCCGTCAGGCGGCACAAAATAGCGGTCTTCTTGATTGGACGGTCGCTGAAAACAAGGAACAGATTGACGCACTATGGCGCACACGAAAGGCGCTATCACCTGCCTTGCGCACCGTCGCGCCAAAAAAGATTAACGAAGATGTTGTCGTACCCGTATCGAGAATTCCTGAACTGATATACGGACTCGATAAATTGGCCAATAATTTTGGTATTACGATCGTTAACTTCGGCCACGCCGGCAACGGCAATATACATGTTAACTTACTGATCAATCCCGATGACAAAGGCCAATTGAAAAATGCCGAACTATGTCTGGATGAGGTTTTTTCGCTGGTATTGGCGCTAAACGGCACGCTCTCTGGAGAGCATGGAATTGGCCTGGAGAAACGTGATTTCGTAGCTCGGGAAATTGATCCAACGACGATGAACCTGATGAAGCGAATAAAAGCCCAGTTTGACCCGAATAACATTCTCAATCCCGGCAAGGTCTTCCCGGATTAGATATCAATCCCCTAATCAGGACAATAAAAACTAAGCGACGGCTATTTGACCAGCTTTAAATGGGGCTTTCCGGATTTTTCCTTCGAAGGGCCAGCAGGTGGAGGCGTACCACCTTTCTCTTCTTCCAGCACCATGCCCTGACCATTTTCCTTCGCATAGATCGCAAGCACCGCAGCGGTTGGAATACTCACATTCATTGCGCGACCACTAAACCGGGCATTAAACTGGATCCAGTCATTGTCCATCTGCAGATCTCTAACGGCTTTATAACTGACATTCAGAATAATCTTGCCACTTTCTACAAATTCTTCCGGGATAATGGCACCGGAAAAATTGGCATTCACCAGAATATAAGGCGTTAAATCGTTATCAACAATCCACTCATGAATTGCACGAATCAGGTAGGGACGACTGGGTGTCATATTCATAGCCATTAACTGTTTACTTTAATATCTACTTTATAATTCTTCTAAATGATTATTAAGCGGCCAGCTCTTTTTCAAAGTCTGTGAGACTAGACTGAAACGAATCTCGGTCAAAAATTCTTTTCGCATATTCCATGACCGGTTTCGCCTGCGCAGGCAGCTCAATGCCGTAATAATTCAGGCGCCACAATATAGGGGCAACACTGCAATCAACGAGACCAAAATCTTCGCTCATAAAAAACGCCTTTTTGGTGAAAATAGGTGCTATCAATGTAATACCATCCTGCAACGTCTTTCGTGCAGCGTTGGCACGCACTTCATCGTGACTGGTAAGATGCGACAATTCGCCATACCAGTCCTTGTAAATGCGATAAAGCATCATCCGGCTTCTGGCACGTGACACCGGATCCACGGGCATTAATGGTGGATGCGGATATCGTTCATCCAGGTACTCCATGATGATTTGTGAGTTATACAAAACAAGATCCCGGTCCACCAGTGTTGGCACCGAATTATAAGGGTTAAGGTCGATCAGGTCTTCGGGCAAATTATTGTTATCAACATAAACAATGTCAGGATTGATACTCTTTTCAGCCAGCACAATGCGCACTCGATGGCTCAATTCACAATTCGCATCAGAAAACAACGTCATTACAGGTCTTCTATTGGCATTTGTCGCCATTCTATTCCTCCCTACACCCTGTCGAGATTGAGTAAAACCAAGAAACCACACAAAAATCTTGCAAGATCAAATGAAGCAAGCCCCTGCAATCCGAGTGGGCAAGATACTAACATATTCAAACACGGATCGTCATTTTTTTATGATTTTCTTATTTATTAACAGATGGTTACATTAATATTGGTTGAAATTGATTTTTTGGGCAAGCGCTGCATATATCGCTCAACAAAGTTGGATCTGAAAATTTAGAAAAATTTTATAACTCAAAAGAAAATAAATATCTCGGTGACCGCAGCGCAGCGAGAGCAGTAGTTCAAGACTCAGGTACACGATTCCTCATAAGATAAAAGCAGGCATTAAGCAAAGTGCTCTCGATTAATGGTGGTTTTTATCTTGACCCACCACTGGCGCCTCATCCAAAATCGAAGTTGTCAGCGTGTCACGTTTATCTGTAAAGCATAACGAGTCCCCGGGTCTCGTATATACAACTGTTAGCAGGCAAATATGAAGTTCACCACATGGAACTGTAATGGTGCTTTTCGGAAAAAGCGTCATGTCATTGAAGAAAAGAATGCGGATGTGCTCATAATACAAGAGTGCGAAGATCCTGCGCGTTCAACAAAGAATTCCATTCATGGGCTGGTGAAAATTACCTGTGGTACGGAAAAAATAAAAATAAGGGTATTGGTATCTTTCCCTTAACGGGTAATACTGTAGAAATGTGGGAATTAGAGGATGAAGTGTTAGAGTTGTTTCTTCCTTGCAAAATTAACGGTTCAATCCCGTTGGTCGCGGTTTGGACAAAGCATGCTCATTCGCCAATAACAGGATAATTGTGCCTGTATTGTCGCAATTCATTACCCATCAAGCGAAACATAAACCTAAAACCAGTATTTAATAATAAATAACATCAATAACTAAAAACTCATATATTGATAACTATGCAGTTCTTAATAAGAATGCCTGAAACAAGGTGTTTTTCAACAGAATAAGTATCGACCAGAAATTTCGTTACCTCAAAATCCCCGATGCTCTCGTATCACTTCATACGCACTCCTGATCTCATGCGTCTTTTCTGCTGCCAGTTTCATCATCTCTTCGGGTAACCCCTTCGCCACTAATTTGTCAGGGTGATGTTGGCTTAGTAATCGCCGGTATGCCTTTTTAATGTCAGCATCGCTATCTTCCGTTTTCACACCTAGCACCTGACAGGCCTTCTCAACACTTAAGCTGTGCTTTCTCGCAGTTGCCCCCTGATTAAATCCTCCCCCTGATTCTGCCATCGCGATCAGGTGTTCAAACTCCGCCTCGGAAAATCCCAGTCGCTCGCAGATGTGATAAAGAATATCCTTTTCAGCGTGATGCAGCTCACCATCCGCTAATGCTGCATGAAACTGGATCTCCAGAAATACACGTAGCAGGTTGTGGTTGTTATGACATTCACGTTTAAGTTGATCCAGTACTGGATCAAGCATAAATGAAGATGACTTGCCTTTTGAAAACAGATGCTGAGCCAGTTTACGCAGCGTCTTATTCAGCTGCATCTGACTCATGACAGTATTGGCTAATTGAATTTCATCTTCTGAAACGCGACCGTCAGCCTTCGCAATATGCCCCATCACAGAGAACGTCGCAGTAAAAAACGCGGTCTGGACACGCTCCTGGTTTGACGCGTGGGCACCCACCTTCATTTTTGCATCGAGACTGTGGCCAAGATACGCGCCGAGTAACGCACCCAATGGCCCACCCAGCATGAATCCGAATGTACCGCCGAATAGTTTTCCCCACCAGCTCATGACTTTGTCCCTAAGATTTTTTATTGTCGCTAGAGCTTAGCATAAAAAGCTAAACCGGTTGTATCCAGGCGTCATTCCGCGCCAGCTAGGACTTCACGATCAGCTCACCGTGATACATCCTCATTTGACAGGTAAATTCGTATGTTCCCTTTTCAGGCAGACTGATTGGAACCTCTACGGTTTTATTTAATGGCAGATCAACGCTTAAACCAAGTTGGTCAAATATAACCTTTTCTGCACAAGGGCTGGGATCTTTCCGTAAAAAACAAAGTCTAATTGACTGACCAGAATGCACTTCAATTCGGGGCGGCGTATAAACACCGTTTTCTACGGCAATATCAATCGAGTCATTGACTAGACGATCCTGATCAAGCGCTGGCGGCCTGGAGATCCAGAACCACCAGATGATTAGTCCTATCAACAATAAACCGGCAAGATTGACGAGCCATAGTGCCATTATGATGCGTTAGCCGGTTGGATTAATCTTAAACGATTAGCGTTACTGACAACGGTCACCGATGACATTGCCATTGCAGCACCCGCAATCATTGGATTCAACATTACACCGAAGAACGGGAACAACAATCCCGCCGCAACGGGAATACCCAGGCTATTGTATATAAAAGCACCAAACAGATTTTGCTTGATATTTTTTACTGTAGCCTTTGATATCAACAAAGCGTCAACCACACCGAGTAGTGATCCGCGCATCAGCGTCACGTCAGCACTTTCAATCGCGATATCCGTACCACTGCCAATGGCAAACCCGACATCTGCCTGGGCCAATGCCGGCGCATCATTGATACCATCTCCGACCATCGCAACAATTTCCCCATCATTTTGCAGTTCTGCTACCTTTTGCGCTTTATGCTGGGGTAAAACACCTGCGATGACCTCGTCTAAACCTATTGTTTTTGCCACTGCTTTTGCTGTTTCTTCATTGTCTCCCGTTAGCATAACCACTTTTAAGCCTATTTGGTGCATGCGCGCGATAGCATGCTGCGAGTCCTCTTTTATTGGATCAGATACTGCGATAATACCTTCAAGCTGTCCGTCAACAGCCAGGAGCATTGGCGTTTGCGCCTGTACTGCCATCGTTTTCACGGAATCGCCAATACCCGAAAAGTCAACGCCAGTTTCTTTCATTAATGTTTCGTTGCCTAACAACACCAATTTATTATCGATCCTGGCACGCACGCCCTGCCCGGCAATGGCCTCGAAATTCTCCGTTGAAAGCAGATCAAGCTGACGCGTCTTCGCCGCATCAACGATTGCCGCAGCTAATGGATGTTCGGAGCCCGCCTCGACACTGGCAGCGATTTGTAGCAGCGCTGAATTGTCTGTCTGACCGGCAGAGATAATCGATGTCACTGTGGGTTTTCCCTGAGTGACCGTCCCGGTCTTATCCAGCACAATAGTCGTCAAGCGGCCTGATTGTTGTAATGCATCACCATTGCGAATCAGTATGCCGTGCTCGGCTGCTTTGCCAACACCGACCATTATCGACATCGGCGTTGCCAAACCAAGCGCGCAAGGACAGGCAATAATCAGCACCGTCATCGTTGCAACCAATGCATAGCTCATCCTGGGATCCGGTCCAATATTCATCCAGACCAGGAACGTAAGCACAGCAATAATCATCACTGCAGGAACAAATACAGCGGAGATTTTATCGGCCAACCTTCCAATCGCGGGTTTACTGGACTGCGCCTGTCTCACCATTGAAATAATCTGCGCAAGCACCGTTTGCTTGCCGACACGGCTTGCCCGGTACAAAAACGTACCGATATTATTAATTGTCCCACCGATAACCTCATCGCCGGTATGTTTCTCAACGGCCAGGGGCTCACCCGTCAACATGGATTCATCGACAGATGAATGGCCGTTAATGATGATGCCATCAACTGGGATACGCTCCCCCGGGCGAACTCGCAAGGTTTCATCTATTAAGACGGCCTCAATCGAAATGTCCGACTCCACGCCTTTTCTGACCACGCGCGCTGTCTTGGGCTGCAGGCCGATGAGCTTTTTGATGGCCTCAGATGTCTTGCCGCGTGCACGCATCTCAAGCGCTGAACCAAAATTGATCAGCGCAATGATGATTGTGGCTGCCTCAAAATACGCATGATGTGCAAGACTCGGTACAATATCAGGTGCTGCAACGATAACCATCGAATATAACCATGCGGAGCCCGTGCCCATTGCGATCAACGTATCCATGTTTGCGCTATGAGCGAGCGCCGACTTCCATGCACCGACAAAGAAATGTTTACCGGAAATACATAACACCGCTAACGTCGCCAGCCCCACTATCAACCAAAATATTCTATCCCCGACCGTACTCAGATCAGGCAATAATCCCAACAATCCACCAGCAAACAGAGGCAACCCCACACTTGCAGCAATACCTGCTTGCCCTAACAACTTCTGATAATAGATAAGTTCGGAAGTTTCTTTTTCGGATTCATCATCTTCACCAGCTAACACTAATGCATCATATCCGGCCTTGGTTACGGCTGTTACCAGCTCGTCACTATTTATATCCCCCTTCACCAAAGCGGTATGATCCGCAAAATTTACCGTTACTTCCGATACACCGACAACCGAATTTAACGCACGCTCAACAGACGCAACACACCCCGCGCAACTCATGCCCGTTATGGATAGACGATATACTTTTTCATGATTTTCGGATGACATGTTTAATGGCACTATAAATTTAATGGCTATCTCAAGGTGCACTGATCATTGAACTGGCAAACATTACCGCAATTCACAATCGGCTATCTTACATTAGACACTAACCGGCAAGGATTGATCAATGTATAAACAATATCTGATTTTTAATCCTGTACCACCAGGCCGGACATTATTTGATCGGCTTGTTTATTCCAATCATCCATGATTTTGTCTAATGCAGTTGTATCTTCTTCATCTCTCACATACGCTTCTTCTATCGGTTTACCGACAGCAACATAACATCGAGAAAACGGTTTAGGTAACAGGAAATGATCCCAAATATTTGAGAACAACCAGGCGCTTTCTGCACTAGTCGCTAGTGGCACTATGGGTGTATTGGTCTTGTTAGCAAGATACTGGATTCCCGGTTTGGATTTGAACGCTGGCCCCCGGGGACCATCAACCGCAAATGCGCAGGTGTGTCCCTTATTGAGCTCCCTTCTCAGACCGATTAACACGTTGGCCCCTTTTCTTTTACTCGACCCCCTGACAATAATATAGCCAAAACTTTGTAGCAGTTTTGTTTGTAGTTCGCCTGCCCAGCTAATATCTGCGATATTGACGATCTGCTGATCTCGAAATGCTGGTATCAGCAAAAATTGCCTACCATGCCAAAACGCAAATAGTACGGGCTGGCCGTCCAGTTTCATGTATTCTGGATGATAATAAGTCTCTATTCTCAATGTCTTTATATACAACTTGATGAGAAAAGCCGCGATGGTAGCAACCAATGATATAAATCCGTCAGAATAGGTTAGCTTGCGGCGGAGACGCTTAAAAACGGTTTTCACACTCAATGCTGGACGACTTTCATTTTTTTATCGAGACAATGCAAGACTATAAGGAGTTTTTTACTAACAGGTCGAATATCCTGTCTAGCTCGCCTTGAGTAGGCACTTTCTTCTTGTATGTCATCATATGTTGACGCATACGCCATAGCACCCCGGCCCACTCTCCCCGGGCATGAGTTTTAGGGTTAGGCAGACCATGGCATTGCGAACAGAACTTTTCAAAGTTCGCGGTAGCATCCGCATCTTGTTGGCGAAATTTCTCCAATTCCATTTCATTTAAGCCAGGCACATGTGCCATTTCGATAGCTCTGCTACTGGATTGGCCCTGATCACAACCCGATATCCATAGCGCAAAAACCACGATCAATAAAACTATCTTAACGACGCTAACCATCACAATTAATACCCAACTTTATTATTCCACGTCTAACGACTCCGCGACCGTCGATCCATATCATACCATGCGGCATACACCTCATCAGGCCACAAAGACTGAAACCAATCGATGACTGCTTGTATTTCTTCATCGGAAAGCATGCTCGCCCATGCAGGCATATTACCCTGCCCGTTTTGACTGCCATGCTTGATCGTATGAAACAACCATTGTACAGGGTGATGCCACGCGTGACCTGTGCCGTTTAATGGCGGCGGTGGATATTTGCCATCTGCACCGGGCTGTCGCCATTTAGGATCGCCCTGCGCCTCATCGCCGTGACAGCGACGACAGTGTTGCTGAAAAATTTGAAATCCCATATCGATACTTGCCTGATCAAACTGACGAACAACCGGCGCAGGCATTTGTTCCACCGGCTCTTTCTCACAGGCAGAAATGACTATCAGTGGCAGAATAACCACAACTATCAGCGCCTCTCTCAACCTTGGCTTCGCTCAGTGTTCATGATCATGGCCATCATCATGATGATGGTCATTAACGGCTGATCCGTTCTCACCTTGACCTGATGGCGCCGGCTCATTGGAATGACCACCCTCATCCGGGTGTTCATGTTCATGGCTTTGCATCTGATTCTCACCGCTCATATCAGCCGTTTCGTTTTGATTTAATTCTCCATGCTCGTGATCATGCCCTGCAGTATGATCATGGTTCGCTTTGTCAGGTAAAGAGATCACACCCAGGCCATGACGATAGACAAGCTCGGCTCCGTGCCACGCGGTTGACACGAGCATCCCACCAGCGATTAACAAAACTGCAATAAAAAATCCTCTGACATCCTGATCCTTGCGTGACTTTAAAAATGACCATATAGATAGGGGTAAAAACATGCCTATCGTGATGATCGCCAGATTTCGATGTTCCAGCATCACCACATGTGAAGGCGTGTCATGCTCAACAGAATTGAATGCGAGAATGCCAAAAAAAGCAGTCACCAGAGAAAACAGCGTGCCCAACCAAAGATTCCAGCGCCCAACAATCAACCATTGCGAACGCCATACCGATGCACTCATTATAAGCACGAGGACATACATGGCTATGCCAATACTTAACAACGCCACAGTAAAGTGAACAAATATCGGATGCCAGTTCGGAATTATTTCTATCACTCGATCACCTCACGCAGAAAAATATGATTACAAAATCAGCCGGTTTAAACATAACATATACCTGTTGTAATATATATGCCCACCACAGGCCTACCGGTCAATCCCCTGCCGTTAATTAACTGGATACCCGGCACCAGGATTTTTTTGATCAAATAGCAGGGTGCCGGGCAATTAACAAATAAATTCAAAAATGATCCGATATTACTAGTTGAATCCGCCTAAAATTGAATTACGAACATCCGGAAAGCATATTTCAATAATATTCTTGCTGGGTGTTCTGAATAACATCGTCTCGCCACTACGCTGTTGTTTGGGACCTGCGCCAACATCGATATTTGCTACGCGAATTTTTTGACCCAGTTACGGAATTCATTCTCCGGTACGCTAAAGGCAATAAGAGCATAGGTAAAGCGACTGCCATCATATTCTGGATTTTCAATCAGGCCAATAACTGGCCCCTCATCCAGCCCCACGTACGCTTGTCACAAATCTTCCCATTTTTGTAACAACCTGAAATCCGGAAAATGACGGGTAAGAAAATCAATTTCCTGTTCGAGATCTACCGCATTAATTGCAATATGGTCAATTCGCATCGTCTTTCCCGTTTATCAAGGGTGCTTAATGCCACTTCATTTCTATTTCCACAAGGCCTGGTAAAAACAAACCGTTAATCCACGTAAGGCCCATACTGCCTGATCGGTTCATGATGTGGCTGACCAATGCACACCATTACCCGGGCTTTAGATACCGCTGCAATATCGAGTTCATCAGGGAATTCCAGAAAACAACCTTCTCCCTGTTCAGCCTGGTTACCATTAATTTTAACGTCGCCATCAACAACATAAACGAGCCCGCGGTATCCGGCCGCCAAATCTTCACCCAATCGCCCACCGGTATCCAATTGCACGTCAAGATATCGCACAGGCGTGTGAATTTTGAGTGGAGAACCTTCCCCAACCAACACCTTCAGACTGCCCTGATGAATGTCAAATCGAGGAAAGTCGTCTGTATCGACCTGTTGATAATCAGGATCAATTTTTTTGAGCTGCCTTGGTAAATTGATCCATAGCTGGATACCCTGGCTTTCCCCTTCTTCCGAGGGCATTTCCGAATGTGTCATCCCCCTGCCAGCTGTAAACCGCTGAGCTCCTCCCATCGCCACGGTCGATTTATTTCCCAAATTGTCCTCGTGACGCATCGTACCATCAAACATATAGGTAATTGCCTCAAAGCCGCGATGGGGATGCGTTGGAAAGCCTGCGCCGGGCTTCACAGTAAAATGATCCCACAACACAAATGGATCAAAATTCATGAATCCGGCAACAGGCATTAACCGCCTGACATCTGCTCCATCTCCCTCCTTCACTTGGCTTGCTTTTCTTAACCCAGTGAAGCGGCTATTCATATCTGCTCTCCTAAACGGTAAACCTGTTTCTATCATGTGGTGAATCGAAATCCAGCTCTGGCCCCATAGGCACAATTCTAGTCGGATTGATAGTGCTGTGACTGTAATAATAGTGTTGTTTGATATGATCGATATCCACTGTAGCCGCTACTCCCGGGGTTTGATAAAGATCCCGTAAATAGTTTGATAAATTGAGATAATCACTAATACGGCGCAAGTTACATTTAAAATGTCCAAAATAGACCGCATCAAATCGAATTAGTGTCGTAAAAAACCGCCAATCGGCTTCCGTTTGTGTGTCCCCTACCAGGTAACGATGCCCTGATAATCTCTCTTCAAGCATATCGAGCGTTTCAAACAGCCTTACAACTGCCCGATCGTATGCGCCTTGTGTTGTTGCAAATCCACAGCGGTAAACGCCGTTATTAACATTCTCATAAACAATTGAGTTGATCTTGTTAATCTCATCTCTTAACCTGGTTGGGCAATAATCATAATCATGATTCGTCAAGTCGTTAAATGCGCTATTAAACATGCGAATAATCTCTGACGATTCATTATTTACAATCGTACTGCGTTTTTTATCCCATAAAACCGGTACAG
>JBHHVB010000017.1:0-48316 GCA_046754065.1 Gammaproteobacteria bacterium | reverse complement strand
GAAGCCATCGAACGTTTCATGTCCGTATGCAGTATTGGTGAAGGCGTTTTCCTCGGCGCTGTTTGCAGTTTCTACAATGGCGACTGGGGGCTGGATCTTGGCAAATGCCATGGTTATGCCGCTATGGGCGATATCGCGAACCGCCTCGACCTCGAGCAGATCGAGGTGTTAACGGAATTAATGCTGAATCATACCGGCTGGTAGTCGTTTTCTTCAGTGGCAAACGTGGCCTGGTACTACATCGCTTTAACGGCGTAGTGCCGGTTCACGCCCTGGTTCAAACTCAGGTTCCCACAAAAGTGCCGGCAAGCGTTCGTTCCATAGCGGTCTTTCCCATAGCTCATGCTAGATAATATCGCAGGGTCCTGGGAAAGACCGCTATGGTCTTTGTTTCAAGCGTCGCCGGCAGCCCGTCGTCGGATTGGGACGGGTCCCTTTGTGCGAAGTAACGCGCCCTGATTGTGTAGACCTCATTCCCCGTTATCAGGTCAGGCTAACGAAAGATTGGCAGGTGATAAGGCACGCCGCGCTGGTCCATCGTGCAGTGGGGATCAAGGCCAATGAACGGTCTATGAATTCGCTTTCGCCGATCAATCACCCGGCGCCAGCGCCACTCGACGCGCTCTCAATATCAAGCTGCAGGATCTTCCTGCGGAAACGTCGCCGCACTCTGCGGCGTCTTTCCCAAATAACGGTCGTGACATCGAGAAACGTTATTTCGGAAAGGCAGTTTCTACCGTCGCATGTTGCGGACTCAACATGCACCCTTGCCGGTTTCAACCGGCATCCCGAGCACCTACGCAGGATCGTGAAACAGGTGCAACGGTACAGGCCATCAAGCCAGTGCCGTCGATCCATCTTCGTCAACCCAGGCCGTGGGAGATTACTCTCCCACCGGGGCGTGATCTCCGCTGCCATTATTCCAGGAGATCACTATGGAAAACGCCATTCAATATGATGAAACCCGGCTGAAACAACAACTGCTGCAAGCGGTCACTCAGCCTACCGAGTTTGATGAAACCGAACAGGAAGCCATTATCAAATTGGCACTGGAAATACTGGCTGCGCGTCATGCGCCAGGCAGCAATCTGACCAGTCCCACGGAGACCACGGCTTACTTGCGGATCAAATTTGCAGACTACAAGAACGAAGTTTTCTGCACCATCTTTCTCGACAACCGGCACAGGGTTTTAAGCTTCGAGGAAATGTTCCAGGGTACCGTTGATGGTTCTTCCGTCCATCCCAGGGTAGTCGTACAGCGGGCATTGGAGATCAACGCGGCAGCCGTTATCTTCGCTCACAATCATCCCAGTGGAATCGCAGAACCTTCACACTCGGACGAACAAATCACCCGACGCCTGAAAGATGCATTGGCACTGGTGGATGTTCGGGTGCTGGATCACATCGTGGTCGGTGTTACAGAAACCACCTCTATGGCCGAGAAAGGTTTGTTATAACGTCCAGTCCAGTCGCGGGGAGTCTCTCCCCCGACTGGTACTTCATTACTCATCACTAACCACACTCAAACCGTTTTAATTTTCGCAATACCGTATCCAATTCTTCATTGTTCCAACAGGCCCTCTTCCCGACACTAGGCCCCACACACCGCAGTCGTGCGGGTTGGTCGACATGCGAAACACAGCACTCTTTTTCATTTTGTTTTTTGCGGTTGTGAACAGTGCTTTCGCTGAACGCTGTTGGCAGTCCGCTGCAGAACGCTACGGCATACACACGGCCATCCTGCGCGCCATCGCCATGACCGAGAGTGCGATGAATGTTCGCGCAGTGAACCGCAACACCAACGGATCGGTGGATGTGGGTTTGATGCAAATTAATTCCCGGTGGTTTCCTCGCCTGGCCGAGATGGGAATTGAGCCTGGGGATCTATGGGATGGGTGCACCAATGTACAGGTAGGCGCCTGGGTACTGGCGGGCTATATCCGTCGCTTCGGTTACAACTGGCGTGCCATCGGCGCTTATAACGCAGGACCGTCTTCGGCGCCTGACAGTGAACTTAAACGAATAAATTATGCGCAACGTGTTTTTCATAATCTGTCTGTTAGCAACCCTCCTGATGGGATGCGCATCCGTGCCGGATTCTCAGGCGACTGATGGTGAGACTGGACAATCGCCCATACTTGGCATTGCTCAAGTACGTGGCACACCTGACCACTTTCTGGTCTGCGCCAATTGTCCTGCGCCCACACAGAAGACCACATTTCGCAGGTCTGCGCATCGGGCAAAAACACAATCTGGTAAGCATACGCAGCGCGAACTACGCAAGCTCGTGGTTCATTTTGATCATGCTTCCTCTGTCCTGAAACAATCCGACCAGGATGCACTCGCCCGCTTGGTCGATGCGCTACCAGAATTTTATCGTCTCACTATCACGGGCTACACGGATAACACGACCACCGGTGGCACGATTGATAACAAAACACTGGCCCGTCAACGCGCCCGGTCAGTAATGGATTATTTAAGTGGGCTCGGCGTTGACGAAAACAATATCGTGCTGAAGGTCTCACCGCTTTGTTGCTATATCGCCCCCAATACCACCGAATCAGACCGTGCGAAAAACCGCCGCACGGAGATCATTGTCACTTCACTTTCCAAAGAGGGAATCAATCCATGATGTTATGCAATACCAGAAGCTCTTCTCAGTGGTTCATCGCCTTTTCCGCGTTGTTTCTTCCCGGACTGGCACTGGCCGCCACGACCGGTGGTGAGTTCCAGGCGTTTTACGATTTTATCTATGGTGCCGCGTCTGGTTATCTCGGCCGAGGACTGGCCATCACCGGTGGCGTATTTGGCCTGGCTTACGGCATCGGACGGGGTTCGGCATTGCCCGCGGTGCTCGGCATCATACTGGCCATTTTCGGCATGCTTGGCCCCACCATCATCAATGCGCTGTTCAGCTCTGCAACGATCTGAACCATGGAGATGGAGCGTTACATGATCCCCCGTCACCTGGATGACCCGCCTATGGTTTTTATGTGGGATGCGGATGAAGCGGGCACCTTTATATTTCTGATGCTGTTCGGCGCCCTGTTTCAACAGTTTATCGTAGGCATCGTTCTGGGATTTATCATGGCACGGGCACTGGCGCGTATCAAACAAGCCGGAGGACGGGGATTGATCTTGCGCTTTCTCTACTGGTACACGCGCTCAGATCTCTGGATCAAATGCCGCGCACCCAGTTTTGTGCGGGAGTACGCCGGATGAAACTGCAACGCTTCCGTTCCAGCCTCGCTGCCGCTCAATGGAACGGCAAATTGTGGTTCGCGGTGGCGGCGGTCATGGCGCTTTCCAATCTGATCCTTAGCTGGCATACCATGATGAACGATGTCCGCGAGAAAACGGTATTCGTGCCGCCCGGGTTCAACCAACCGTTTTGGGTGCAAGGCAATGAAGCCAGTCCGGAGTACCTGACCCAGGTAGGTGAGTGGTTTGCATCCCTGATGCTGTCCTACACGCCAAAGAATCTGGACTACCGTATCCAGACCTTTCTCCGTTACGCATCACCCGATGCCTATGCTGTCCTGCATACACAGCTAACCGAAGAGGCCGAGCGCATCAAACAGCACGAGATGTCGGCCATGTTCTTCCCGATTGACGCCAGGGTACGTGGCAACTTCGTGGCCATCATCGGCCAGCAAATCGTACGGGTGGGCAAGGAGATCGTCGCCGAAAAGCGCATTGCCTACCGCATGAAATTTCAACTGCAGAGTGGATTCGTCCACATCACAGAATTCCAAGAGGTTAATCGTGATAAACCGTTTGTTGTTAATAACGATACTCATATTGCCCGGTAGCGCCCTGGCGCTCCAGGTAGTGGATGTCGTGGATGGGCAAACCGTACCTGTCAAGGTGTCGCTAAAAGAACTCAATCGGATTTCCATGGCCGATGGGGCGCGTATCGATCACATCTGGGGTGCGGAAGACCGTATGCGTGTGGAAGCTGACAAAACCTCCGGTCAACTCTTCGTCCGCGTTATCGGCGCAAAACCTTTTTCCCTCTTTGTGCGTGCCGACAACGGTGAAACTTATACCCTACTGGCCGCGCCCAAAGACATTCCTGCCGAGACCGTGTTTCTTCGCCCACCCTACCACAGCAACCAGAGCCGCAACTCGGCGGACCGGGCATTACCCTTTATCAAACGCATCGAGCGATTGATGTTAGCCCTGGGGCGCAACGCCTTGCCCGAAGACTACACGCCCCGTCCCGCTCCCGAGGTCATCCCCCTTTGGGAGGAAGTGCAATTCGAACGGAAAACCATTTACACCGGTGACACGTTCACCGGAGAAGTCTACACCCTCACCAACCTTACCCAGGAAGAAATGCTGCTGGATGAACGTGAATTACGGCTTCTACCGGGACATCCCGTTGCAGCGGTCGCCATCGACAAACATCGGCTACGCGCCCATGAATCGACCGAAGTATTCGTCGCGCGGATCATACGAAGGGTGCAACCATGACGAACACCAATGACTCCTCTGCCACAACCAGTACAGCCGCACGCAAGCGGCAAACTATCGTCACGATCAGTGTTGCGGTTCTATTGTTTGGCGGTATCCTGCTCGGACTTTACCTGACCGACCCGCAACAACAAATAACAGCGAACAACGACCAGGTATCGAGTGAGGAAGAAATCACTGAGCATTTCAATCTGCCCGGCAAGAAAGTCGATCCGCGTGAAGTTTGGATCTCCCGAGGCGAGAGCGACATCAATGCCCTGAAAAAATCCAACGTCGAGTTCATGCGCACGATCGAACAACTACGCGGTGAGATAGCACAACTGAGAACAAATCAGGCACGCGCAAACCAGGCCACCCCTTCGATGCCGACCAACACCGAAGCGACGACTTTTCCCACGCTGCCACCGCCCCCTCCACCCCGCAAGCAATCACTGGCTTCAGGCAAGATGATGGATACGGTACTTTCGGATGCGGCTGGAAAAACCGCCAACAACCTGGGCGTCAAGAGTAACGGCAACGCAACACCTTCTCCCGCAATTCTGTCGGTCAGCCTGGCGAACAATGCCGTAGCCGGCGGCAAAGGCAAGCAGGGAACCAAAAAGAAACCCCCGTGCAATATCACTAACTGCATTCCACCAGGAGCATTTGCCAAAGCAGCATTGCTCTCGGGCCTGGATGCGCCAACCGGTGGCAGGTCCGACACCAATCCCCATCCGGTATTGCTAGAACTCCTCGATACCGCATCGCTACCCAACCGTTACCGTTCGAGGGTCAAAGAGTGCCGCGTCGTGGCGGCCGGTTTTGGACGCATTTCTGATGAACGTGCGTATCTGCGCCTGGAAAGACTGTCCTGTGTGCTGCGCGGCGGCGAGATTCTCGATGTGCCGCTCAAGGGTTACGTCTCCGGCGAGGATGGCAAGGTTGGCATGCGTGGCCACCTGATCAGCAAGCAAGGAGCGCTCATCGCCCGCGCCCTCCTGGCGGGTACGGCGGGTGGTATCGGCAGCGCCCTATCGCAATCCTACAGCTCGATCCTAACCTCGCCAACCGGCGCCGTCACCACCGTCGATCCGGGCAAGACACTGGAATTCGGCGTCGCCTCCGGCTTCGGCACCGCACTGGAAAAAATCTCCGACTGGTACCTCAAACGGGCTGATGAGACTTATCCCATTATCGAAATCGACGCCGGCCGTGTGGTGGAAATTGTGCTGACTGAAGGTATCGAACTGGGCGTCAACATCGAGGAGAACCACTCATGAAACGAATCTACGGCATGGCCTTCGTCTTGCTGATTTCGACACTACACGCATCTGCTGAGGATACGCCAAGCACCCTAAATTTCGCCAATGTAGAACGTACCGTCCATAAGGCGTTACCGGGTACCCGCATCACCTCAGTCCAACCTTCAGTGATACCGGGGCTGGTCGAAATCGTAGCCGGCTCCAATATCCTGTACGCCGATCCCACCGGCAGTTATCTCGTCGTCGGCAGTATCTACGACATGCGGACGGCGACGGATCTCACTGCACAACGCAAACGCGAGGTCGCGCAAACAGTCAGGATCAAGTGGGAGGATTTACCGCTGGAAACGGCGGTGAAATATGGCGGCCAGGGTCCAAGCAAACTAGCTGTTTTCTTCGACCCCGATTGCCCCTGGTGCAAGCGGCTCCACGAACAGCTGTCTGCGCTGGATGATGTCGAGGTCTACGCCATCATGTACCCGGTGGAATCCCTTCACGCCGGGGCCAAAAACAAGGCTGCGGCCATTCTCTGCCATACCAATCCATTGCAGGCGTTGAACACAGTGATGGCGGGTGATGAGCTGCCGACGGTCTCCGACCAAAACTGTCTGGCACGCAGCAGTGCTGCGATCGAACGCGTCGAAGCCTTCGCACGCAACCACGATATCCACGGCACACCCACACTGGTCGCTCCGGACGGCCGGGTTCGCCCAGGCTTTCTCCAGATAAAGCCGCTCAAAGCCTGGCTCGACGCATCAAGTTAAGGCACGGGAAAATTACATGATCAAATTTATCGCGCTAACGTTCTCAACAATACCCATCGTCCTCAGTGGCTGCGCCACCCCGAAATACGCTTGCGGCGTTCCCGATGGCATCGGTTGCAAGCCCCTGAGCGAGGTGCATCGAATGGCCCAGGATGGATCACTCAAAAGCCAGGCAGCACCCGACAACCGCGACCTGGCGGAACAGGGTCAAGACGATGAGGGCTCGCTCGGCTCTAACACACAGCGCCCGCCTTCGACCCTCTCTCGCCGGTCAACAGGACTGGCGACGGTGACACCCGGCACACCCCTGTTGATTCCACCGCGGACCATGCGGGTCTGGGTCGCCCCCTGGCCTGATGAAGGCGGCACCTTGCACGACGAGACCTACCTGTATCTGCGACTCGATAACGGCCATTGGGTCATGGAGAAGCCCTGATGCTGTCCGTACTCACTAAACCCTTGCGTGCCTTCTTTGCCGAGCCGCCACCCGGCGAAGGTTTACAACGAAAAGCCTTGCCCCCCACCCAGACGGAGTGGAATGCGATACTTCAACATCACGGTCTGTCCCAACTGTTGCCCTATGAATCGTGGGATGAGGAAACCGGTCTCTACTACAACGAAGACAGTGTTTCCTGTCTGCTGGAAGTCACGCCATCGGTGGGCATGGACGAAGAAACCCTGCGCGTCCTGTCAGGAATCTATAGCGGCCTTCCCTCCCACACCACAGTGCAATACACCCTCTACGCCTCACCGGATATTTTGCCGCTCATGAAACGTTGGGCGAATCTACGTCAGGAGGACGATGCTTTCAGCGATGAAGAGGATCACATCCGTTCCCATCACCGCAACGAAAACATCTACCGGGCCACCTTGCGGCGGCGGGTGGACTATCTGCTCGGCGGCACCTGGAACAGCCTGTTTTCCGATCAGGCCATGCTCATGCGTGACTTTCGTATCGTGTTGAGCCTCAGCCGACCTTTGGATGAAAACGGTATTGCTGAACAGATGGTGCAATTGCGCGAATCAATCACCGGCACACTGCGTTCAGCGGGGCTGGGTTCCCGGTCCATGGATGCCTCGGCGTTCATCAATTTCATTGACACCTTGTTGAATCCCCGTCCCGTTCGCCGCGACACGCTCAGCTATCAGGAAGACAAACTGCTACGCGAGCAAATAGTGGACAGCGATACGGTGATGCTGGCGGGCCGAGAAGGCCTGGCCCTGCAACATGGCGAGACACTGCTGGATCTGAGGCTCTATTCCGCGCGGGAGTACCCGGCCACCTGGGCCGGCTGGGGCATGGATAAACTCATCGGCGACGTGATGTCCAACACCTTGCGTATACCCTGTCCTTTTCTAATGACCTTTATCGTTCACGTGCCCGATCAGGTGGCGGCATCGGGCGAAGCCAAATACAAATCGGCCCGCGCCACCCAGATGGCGGACTCCCAGATCGGTAAATTCGTACCGGTCTGGAAAGAACGCAAGGCGGATTGGGACTTTGTATCCAGCCAGATCCAGGCCGGCCACTCTCTGGTAAGAGGTGGATTCCAGGTAGCGCTGTTGGCGCCGCATGGCAGCGGTAACCGGGCCGAGCACCAGCTCAAGGCCTTGTATAAAAGCGCCGGATGGACACTGACCCGCGATTCTTTCGTCTCGGTACACGCGTTTCTGTCGGCCTTACCCATGACCGCCGGTCCGGGTTTCGTCAAGGAACTGGAGAGCTTTTCGAGGCTGCGCACCTTTCTTACCTGGTCCTGCGCCAATCTCGCGCCCGCCACGGCAGAATGGTGGGGGACCGGCACGCCGCTGTTGATGCTGCAGGGACGGCGCGGCCAGATCATGCACCTCGATCCCTGGGACAACAAACAGGGCAACTACAACATGGCCATGGCCGCAGCCAGCGGCTCGGGAAAATCGTTTCTTACCCAGGAAATCATCATGAGCATTCTGGGTACCGGCGGCCGGGTCTGGACCATCGACCGCGGCGAGTCCTACAAGAACATCTGCCAACTGCTGGATGGTTTGTATCTGCGTTTCGATCACAACACGCGGATCAATCTCAACCCCTTCTCTCGCATCACTGATGCCGGCTTCAATGACGACCTGCCCATGTTGAAGGCACTGGTGGCGCATATGGCCTCACCTTCGGCAAGCCTGGGCGCTATGGAGTCGGCCTGGATCGAACAGGCGCTCAAAGAAGTCTGGACGGCGCACAAACAAAATACCACGGTCACGCATATTTTCGATGCCCTCAAGTCGGATGGCGACAAGCGCAAAGCGGACCTGGCCGACTGCCTGTTTCCTTATACGAAACATGGCGTCTATGCCCGTTTCTTCGAGGGCGAGAACAACCTCAATCTCAATAACCGTTTCGTGGCGCTGGAACTGAAAGACCTGGATGCCATGCCTGACCTGCAATCTCTGGTGCTGTTACTGCTGATGATGCGCATCACCGAGGACATGTATCTCGGTGACCGCAGTCAACGCAAACTCTGTGTCATCGACGAGGCCTGGAAACTGATGGGTTCCGGCAATGCTGGCTCGTTTATCGAGGAAGGTTACCGCACGGCCCGCAAGTACGAGGGCGCTTTTCTCACTGTTACACAGGGCGTCAACGATTATTACAAATCGGGTACCGCCCAGGCCGCCTTCGAGAACTCCGACTGGGTATTCCTGCTCAGGCAGAAAAAAGAGAGCCTGATGCAGTTACAGAAATCGGGCCGCTTCGCCATGGAAGAGTCTGAGATGAAGTTGCTGCGTTCAGTGCACACCATCCACGGCAAGTATTCCGAAGTGGCCACCTACAGTCCCGAAGGCATGGCCATCGGGCGGCTGATCGTCGATCCCTTCACGGAGAAACTTTATTCCACCAAAGGCACCGAGTTCGATGCCATTCAGAAGATGGTACGCCAGGGCATGACGCTGGCCCAGGCGGTGGAGCAACTCTCCAAGGGGGTCGAGCGATGAATGCTGGACTGGTGGTTACGGTGATCATCGCGGCACTGGTCGGCAGTGCGACGACGCTGCTGACGGAGCGCTGGATGGAGCAACCGCGAAAACTGGCGACTGTCGATCCCGGCGTCCTGGTCGCCGAACACCTGCAAAATATCGATCCGGGGATGGATGAAGACGCTATCGAGTCGCGAAGCCAGGCCTATGCAAAACGTCTCGATGCGGCGGTCGCCCGTGTCGCCAGAAAGTACCACGTCGTGCTGCTGGTCAAACCTTCCGTGATCACGGGTGCGCCGGACCTCACCGGCGAAGTCCGCAGGATGATCAATGAACAGGCGCGCTAAACGTATCGCAAAGCGCACCATTCTCGGATTGTCCGGTGCGATGATCGGTCTGGTGATTATTCAGGCCTCCCTCTCGCCCTGGTATCTGTTTGGCCTCAACATCGACAACAGTCTGCCGGGCTATGTCTATCTGGTGATTCGAGACGAACTGCCGGCACGCCTTGATGTCGCGGCCTTCCGCACACCACCCAATCCGTACTACCCGGAGGACGTCCCCTTCATCAAGGTGGTGCTTGGCATACCGGGGGATAACGTGACCCGTAATGGACGGGAATATTCCATCAACGGGGTGGCCATTGGATGGGCGAAGGAACAGACCCGCCGTGGCCAGCCTCTGACACCTGGCCCCACGGGTTCGCTTCCACCCGGTCATTATTTCTTCTGGACCCCGCACATCGACAGCTACGACTCACGCTATGACGAGATCGGCTGGATCACTACCGACCGCATTCTGGGTCGCGCCGTGAGGCTGCTGTAATGAGAGCTGTGATGAGAACTGTGCCGAGAGCAACGCTCCTTTTTGCCGCTTTATCCAGTGCGGGTATTCCCATAGCAAGCGCCGGCACCGACTTGGGCGTCATCGGCCAGACCTACGAGATCGCCGAGCCCAGCATGCTGGAAAGTATTTATAGCAAGCTCAAAACGGCGGAAGAAAGCGGTGAGCTGGCGAAAATCGAAGAAGACATGAAGGCGCGCTTCATCGCTTACGCCAACCGCCCCAAAGGTGTGTCCCTGCCACGCACCAAAGAGCCCAAGGTTCGCTATTTCGATCCCACGGTGCGTTTTGCTCAGAGCATCAAAGACCATGAAGGCAACGTGCTTTGGCCAGCCGGCACAACGGTCAATCCGCTGGACTACATCGCCATGTCCCAGCAGTGGATCTTTTTCAATGCCGATGACCCGGATCAAGCGGCCTGGGCACAGGAGTACATGAAGCGTTATCCCGAACAAGTCCTGCTGATTCTGACCCAGGGGGCCGTATTGAAACTGATGGAGGCATGGGGCGTGCGTTTGTACTTCGACCAGGGCGGCAAGCTGGTGGAGCGCTTCGGTATCGAAACCCTGCCCTCGGTGATCAGCCAGGACGGCAAACGGCTACGCATCGATGAGATCGTCCCGGAGGATGCGCATGGTTAAGAACAAAGCCCGGCTGTTTGGTTCATTATTTGCGGCGTCGCTACTCACCGGTGTGATCATGCAACCCGCGAGTGCCGCCGGCACCTGTGGAGCCATGCCCTTCGTTAATCCCATCACCGATATCTGCTGGCGTTGTATCTTCCCCTTGTTCATTGGCCCCGTCCCTGTTGCCTCCATGGGGCAGACAGACTCCGGCGCCACTAACGGCTATCCACCACCAGTCTGTATTTGTCCCATGGCCTCCCCGCCCTGGTATCGCATCGGCATCGGCACGGTTTTCTGGGAACCGGCACGGGTCGCCGAAGCCGTTCGCACGCCCTGGTGTTCTCCCACGCTGGGTGGGATCACCCTGGCGCCACCGGGATCATCCGTCGCCGGTCAGGGCGGCAACCGGACGACCCACGAACATACGGAATCGGTTTCGTTTTATCACGTCCACTGGTTCATCTATCCGGTTATGTACTGGTTCAACATGATGACCAGTCAGGCCTGTGTATCGCCAGAGCAATTCGACGTGGCCTTCATGACCGAGTTGGACCCCCTGTGGAACAACGATGAGATGAGCTTCATCCTCAATCCCGAAGCCGTGTTGTTCAACAACCCTGTGGCGCAAGCGGCCTGCGCCGCCGATTGCCTGGCGGCATCGGCTGGCTTTCCGCTGGACCCCCTGTTCTGGTGTCTCGGCTGCCAGGTGGGGCTGCATCCGTTATCCGGTACGGTCAAGCCCCATGAGAGTGGCCTGGCTTCTTCCACCGTGGCGGTACAACGACTGCACGCCACCCTGCACCGCGCTCTGGTCGCGATGAATGTCAGCACCCCCGCCGCCATGTGCATACCCCTCCCTGCGCCCATCATGCAGAAGACCTGGTACAAGACCCAGTTGCTGCGCCCCATCCCAACGCCTTTGATGGCGCATCCCTACGGACGCAGCACTACCTTGTGGGGCACGGGCAAGGAATTCCCCATTCAAGGCGAAGACTTCGCCTACATGATCTGGAGACGACGCGTATGTTGCGCTTATTAATACCGCCCCTGCTCGCGTTTGTTCAGTTCGCCCATGCCGCGCCAGACAGTGCGGCCGCCATAAACGACGCGGATCAAATGCGCGAGACGATGCACAATCGAACCTCGGACGTATTAAAGCAAGCCGATGAATTATCCAGGTCACCCAAGTTTCTCAACGAAATTGATAAGGAATCATCAAGGCTTATCGAACGATCCGACGCCCTGCCAAAGACCTCACTTCCTGATCTGCCGGAACCCGATGCCGAACAGCTGAAACGGGCACGTGCGGAGATTGGCAAATTACTCGATCAGGCGGAACAACACGATGCGCTCACCGACACCAGCAACAACAGTGGTTCCCGTTTCTATGTCTTCGTTTCCTTCTCCATACCGGACATCACGCTACGGCGACTGATGAACCAGGCCCGACGCATTGGCGCACCACTGGTGTTGCGCGGCATGGTTGAGAACGACATGAACAAGACCCGCATCAAGGTTGGCCAACTGCTGGACGCAGACAAAAAAGGGAATACGACCATCGACGGCGGATTGAGCATCGATCCCACCTTGTTTGAGCGTTTTGGCGTCTCGGTTGTCCCTTCTTTCGTCCTCACGGATGCACCGGTGCAGGCCTGCACGCAAGTCGGCTGCCCCACCCCGGATTTCGTGCGTCTGGCAGGGGATGTCACGCTGGAGTACGTCCTGGAGTCGATCGCCAGGGAAGTGCCGGCGATGCGTGACGATGCCCAGCTGCTGCTGGCAACCATGAAGGGGCAAATACCGTGAGAAGTCTCTTTCTTCCCTTGTTACTGCTGGCATTCCAGAGCGCCAGCTTTGCGGAAAGCATGCCGGTACCCGAAGCCCTGGAAGTGGGCAAGACGTTCGGCAACGACGGACTGCAACAAAGCCAGGATCTGTCCACCAACCAAAGCGCCGATACGGTGCCCGGTTACCAGGGTACCGACATACCAGAAACCCAGTATGCCGATAATCCCATGGCTATCGAAGACACGGCACGAACCCAGGTCAACCAGAACGAGACCGGTGCGTTTATCAGCGAATCGGCCACTTCGCGTCCGCAATTCCAGTTCGATAAGGAAAACGATCCCCTCTTTACACGCTCCGCGGCTATCGAGGAGAACCCGCAGTCGGTAGCGGGCAGTATCACCGGCGAATTCTCCGGCTGCGAGAGTTCGACCATCAGCACACCCCCGCAATACAACGAGGAGACATGCGTCGAGTGGCGTGAAAGTCAGCAATACACTTGTCAGGAAACCCTCCAGCTATCCTGTAACCGTCCCATCGAATGCGACGCCGGCGGCATATTGATGGGATCACTGAACACGGATATGCAGTGGAACTATACCTATCCCACACTCACGCTCGGCGCCAACGCCGACAATATCTGGAGCGGTTATTGTGCGGTCTTCGACCGGCAGACCACGTTCACCATCGAGGATATTAATAAGGTCAAGGAATTCACCCTGATCCAGGCCAGATTCGACGACTGGATAAAGATCGAAGTCAACGGAAATCGGGTCTATGTCGGACCTTACGGGGGCGACCGGCTTGAGGTGGTCACCACCGGTCGGTTCCGCCGCGTGCAATACGGCCCCTCCAGTTACGGGGCATGTGAACTCAGCACCAGTTGGAACCAGTCGCTCAACATCGACATCACACCCTACCTGAACACCGGCCTCAACACCATCGACATGCGGGTCGTGGTTGCGGGCGGCGGTGAAGGCTGGATGAGATTCAGGGCCACCCAATATTGCGACTGCGAATGGTCGGAGACGTGGAGTAACGATTGCGGTGCATTGGAGACTCAGTTGGCGAACGGCCTCTGCGCGCAACCAACGCGGATCTGCCTGGAACCGGCCGAGACACGTCTGATCGACGGTATCGATGTCTACCGCGATTGTTGGCGTTATGAAAAAACGTATGAATGCGCCCCACCATCGACCACGGAAGAGGATTACTGCGCACAACTGCGAGACCGGGGTTGCACCCAAATCGGTTCGCGCTGTACCGGCACGCTGAGCAATGGTCTCTGTGAATCTTACGAGCAGACCTACCAGTGCGAGACCTCCGCCGGCACCAGCCAGGAAATCATGGATTGCAGCGGCCAGACGATGTGTATGGACGGCGGCTGCTTTGATACATCGTACGAACCCAGTCAGGATTTCGGTGTGGCGGCCGCGAACCTGGGCGCGATCAGCGATGCGGCGGCAGACTTCGATGTAGATGCCAACGTCATTTTCAGGGGTGAGGACCTGCGCTGTAGCAAAGCGATCCTGGGCTTCTCGAACTGCTGCAAGCTCGACGGCTGGGGCCAGGATATCGGCCTGGATCAGTGCAGCTCCAACGAACAACGCCTGGCGCTCGCGCGCAAAGCCAGCTTGTGTCATTACGTCGGGAGTTACTGTTCTAACAAGACCCTCTTTGGCTGCACCAGCCGCAAGGAAACCCACTGCTGTTTCAAGTCGAAACTGGCCCGCATCATTCAGGAACAGGGCCGTACACAATTGGGCATGGACTGGGGCAGTGCAGAGAATCCTCAGTGTGACGGCCTGACCATAGAACAATTGCAAAGCCTGGATTTTTCTCAGATCGATTTTTCCGAGTTCTATGCAGACGCTTTTGATAAAGCCAACGGCCCCAGCAGTGGCGAACTGCAAGGACTCATCGAAAACTATATTCAACAATCGTTGCCATGACGAAGCGTTTGTCCCTTCCTCTATTGACTCTTTTCCTGCTAACCACGGCAACCCCATGGACCAATGCCGCGCCATCGGAGCAATGGTTCGACCGTCATGCCGAGGGCTGGTTCTGGTATGTGGTGCCACCGGTTGAAGAAGAAAACGATAAAGCAGAAGACACACCAGCGACAGCGATACCCGTCCCGGCCCTGTCTGATCCCAAGGCGAACCCCAAGGCGGAACTCAAGGCGTTTCAGGAAAAACTGGAAAACGCACAAGCGCTGGCCATCATGCAACCCACCGACAAAAACGTCGCGGCTTATCTCCATCTGCAGAAACAGGCCATGGATAATTCACAACGCTTTGCCGAGGTGTGGCAACGGGTGGTGTGGGTCACACCTGAGCTGGATCATACATTGGTACGACCCACCAGCCCTAAAGCGGTCAACGCCTATTACGACACACGCAATGAAAACCGTGAACGGCATTTGCAACAATTCGCGCAAACCCATGGCCTGTTTTATTTCTTCCGTGAGAGCTGTCCCTATTGCCAACGGTTTTCACCGATCCTGAAAAGCTTTGCCAAACGCCACGGTTTCCACGTCACCGCCATTACCCTGGACGGGGGCCCTTCGCCAGGCTTTCCCGATCCGCGCATGGACAATGGCAGCGCACGGCGGTTCGGTGTCAACACGGTGCCCGCTGTCTATCTGATCGAACCGCGAAGCCGGTCGGTACAACCCGTCTCGTTTGGCCTGATTGGCCCGTCCGAGCTGGAAGAACGGGTCACTACCTTGATCGATAAAAATCCTGGAGATGCACTATGAACAAGCTTCGATTGCTCATCATAGTCTACTGTTCGCTCCTGCTTGTTCAACCTTCTCGGGCAGATGTTGGCAGTGACATGAATAATTTCTTCAACGATATGGGATACAACTCCAATGTCACCCCGCCCGGTGTCTACGAAGGCCAGTCTGCGGGTTACTTTACCGGCGGCGGTCTCTACCTGCGCTCTCCCTCGCGCAATTATCAGCTTGCCTCGATACAGATGCCGAGTTATCGCGCTGGGTGTAGTGGTGTGGATCTCTACGGTGGCGGATTCTCCTACATCAACTCGGCACAGCTCATTGCAGCCCTACGTAACGTGGGACAGAACGCGGCCAGTTATGCCTTCATGCTGGGGCTGCGTGTCATCTCACCGCAGATTTCCAATGTCATGGAGTGGATAAAAGACAAGGCGGAGATGATCAATCAGCTCAACATCAATTCCTGCGAGGCGGCCGCCGATCTGGTCGGCGGCATGATGGGTATCGATGCCAAGGAAAACTCCCAGTGCATCCTCACCCGCTATGGCAATGGTGACTCCATGGAGGATGCGCGGCAGGCCTGTGGCGCCGGCGGCCAACGCAATTCGACACTGGCCGGATCCAATCTCAATCAACTGGCATTCACACGCGGTAATATCGCCTGGCGGGTAATGTGGCAAAACCTCTTTCTCAGGAGCGACACCAACCTGATGGAAATGATGATGAACCTCTCCGGCACCGTCATACTGAGCAAGGATCTGAGCAACGAGAACTCGGCCACCACGACCGTCACCATCCCTTCGGTTTTACATACCAGGCGGGCGGAATTGCTCAACGCCTTGCTGGATGGTTCCCAATCCATCGTTATCCAGGGATGTACCTCCACCAGTGACGAGATGGCGTGCACCAGCATCACCAACAAAACCGTTCAGCTCGGCAGCGGCAATGGACTCAAGAATCGCGTCATCGTCATCATGAATGGCATCGCCGACAAGATCCGTAACCGGCAAACATTGAGCAGCAGCGAAATCGGCCTGCTCGGCGCGACGAAGATCCCTATCTACAAAATTCTCAATGTCGCCAGCGCCATGAGCAGCGCCGTAGTTGCGACGCAGGCCGACAAGTACGCCGACATTGTCGCCAAGGATATCCTCTACAGCTACATCAATGACCTGCTGGATATGGTGGTGGCCTCCACATCAGGCAGTGAATTCATGCAGGGTGAAGAAGGCAAGACCTACATGGCAGGCATCACCGAATCACGAAGGCAAATCAATCGCATGAAATCAGACAATTTCGAGGAACTGTCCCGCTATGTGGACATGATCCGCGAGACCCAGCTCTATGAACGGATGCTGGTCGCCACCATGTCACCGGCCTTGGCCGAGAGTATGCGTTATGCTGGCTCGCTGAGGTAAGGCATGCCGAGCTGGGAGATCTTCACCTATGGCGGTGGCCTGGTGCTGCTGCAACTCTTTAATGGCCTGGTCGCCATCCTCGGAGACAACGACTATCTGGTGCTGCTCAAGATTACCGGCTTGATCACCATCATCTGGGTGATCATCGAGGCGATCTTCATGCGACGGCCGATCAGCGTCCAGCCTTTCATTATCGTGATCCTTGTCTTTTATATCCTCTTCATTCCACGGGTCAACGTGATCATCACCGACCGCATCAATCCCGCCAACAGCGGCGTGGTAGCGAACGTTCCCATCGGCGTCGGTTTCACTGCCTCCATCGCGAGTAATGTGGGCGACTGGATGGCCCGCACCTTCGAGAGTGTGCTGACCCTGCCCAATGATCTCCAGTACAGCAATAACGGCTTGCTGTTCGGATCAAACCTGCTTCGGGCTTCGACACAGTTCGAAATTACCGACAGCAGATTAGCGGGCAATATCTCCGAGTTCATGCAGCAATGTGTGTTCTACGACATTCTGACCGGCTTTTACACCTGGGGGGATATCGTCGATGAACCCGATTTTTGGACCATGCTCCAGTCCACCGCGAACCCGGCACGGTCGTTTCAGTATCTGGACGCATCGGGAAGCAAATCCATCATCACCTGTCCTGCAGGGGCTGCCCTGCTCAATACCGACTGGACCAACGAAATCACCCGTGCCCGGCAGATCTACGGCAACCGCCTCTTTCCCGGCGATCCTCTGGCGGAAGCCAAATTCATGGCCGCACTGCCGGTCTCCTATGCCTACATGAGTAACATCACGACCACCGCCGCGGATTCCATCCGCCAGAACATGATGGCCAATGCCGTGAAACGCTCACTCACACGATTTGCCGCCCGGGCCGATGCCAGCGCCGCTGCCCAGGACCTGGCGCTGGCTCAGGCCGAGGCGCAACGTAGCGCATCTTACTCCGTACTCGGAGAGTTGGCCGGTAAAACCCTGCCATTACTGCGCAACATCTTCGAGGTATTGGTGTACGGCATGTTTCCGTTGTTTCTGGTGTTGATGTTTACCCCGGCCGCCGGTAAGGCGCTGATGTTTTATCTGAAATCGGTCTTCTGGCTTCAGCTCTGGGCGCCACTCTATGCATTGATTAATTTGATCATGACCAGTTACTCGGCGGATACCGGTATGGCCGTGGCGACCTTACCTTCAGGGGGGCAAGAGTTGACGCTAGCGACGGCCACCGCCTTGGGCGCCGTCAATGCAGACATCGCTGCCATCGCCAGCTACATGGCCTGGATGATCCCGCTAATCTCCTGGGGCGTAGTCAACGCCGGGGCCGGCATGTCTATGTCCATGTTGGCCTCAGGCCTGGGCGCCATCACACAGCAGGCAGGCTCACATGCCGCGGCCGATATCTCCCGCGGCAACGTCAGCATGGGCAATATGGGTCTGTATGGTCAGCATGGATTCAAGAATGACTTTGCGCCGGCTTACGCGGGTGGCGTAGGCACCATGGTCGACGGCCAGGGCACGACCCATACGATGATGCCCACCGGTGCCGAGGCTTTAAGTTATCAGCAATCGAATCTTGGATTTGGCACTCAGGTTACCAATGCGATGCGATCCAGCGTGTCGACACAGCTTTCACAGTCTCAAGAGTCAGCTTGGCAAAACACGGCGGCCTATGGTCAATCCCTCGCATCAAATTACAGTGATATGAAACGGTTCGTGGACCAGGCCTCAAGCGGGATCGGCGTCAGTCAGGAATTCAGAATGCAGGATGGGACTTCCGTACAACAGGAATTCGGTGAGCTGACATCTGTCGCGAACAACTTCGCAAGCAAATACGGTGTATCTAATGATCAGGCCGTGGCCATGCTTGGTACCGCAGGTTTCGGTGGCAAGATTCCATTAACGGAAATAGGTGCCAAGATTCAAGCCCAGTTTAAGAATCAAGATACCCTTCAAAATGCCTGGTCCGAAGCACAACAGCTGAATCAAAACACAAACTTCTCCGAACGTTATCAGAATGTCTCCAGCGCTGTTCAAGCGGAAGCCGCCAGGGTCAGCTCCGAGCATAATGATTCCTTTGCTGGAGAAGTCGCCGGCGGACTCACAGAACAGACGCAGTACAGAGATGACACTCAGGCCAGTTATAGAAACGTGGATCAGTGGCAACACACGAAGTCCCGAGTGGACGACCAAAGTTTCAGCTTCCAGGGTGACGTCGGCATGGCAGTTAGGCGCTTCATGATCGAGGAAGAAGATCGTTCACCCTCAGATGTAGACAACATCATCCATCGCCACAACATGGGAGATACCAGTGCCACTGCAACAGTATCCGAATCTGTTTCTCATTTTGCACAAGCCCATGGGAAAGAACTTGCCGGCATACAAGTAGCGCCTGATGCGCAGACTGTCTCCGACACCGGTAATGAACGCGCGAATGAAATCGGCGATAGACGATCTCAGGTAGCCGAATCCGGCAATTCCGACTCAGCGGCGGTTCAACAGGTGGCTCGACGAGCAGGCATCCCAGCTGAACGTGATGTCAGTAACAATGCAGCAACCATAATGGATGAATCCGGACTCGGCATGGATGCTGCTACCACCAGAATCGATAAGGGGCGTGCTTCAGTGACGACTGAAAGTCGGCAACTGGAAGAAACGGTAGAAGATAAACAACGGATCTACTCAGTGGGTACCGCGCCAGGAATCCACGAAACCATGGATAAGGTAAAAACGAAGCTGACTAATAAATTCTCAGAACTGTTTGACTAGTCATCATTTGTAGTGCTTCAGGCCTGTTCTGACGTACAGCGCCTGACCGAAAATTTCTACTATCTGACACTTGATAAATTCGGCCAAAGGCGGACGCCCAAAGAAATAGTTTTGGTATTTCTAGCTTTACAGCAATAAATAACGACTAATATGCAGAACTGACTTGGGCTCTTGCATATCGATGATTAAACATCTGCGATAGATTTAAATATCCGATCCAGCTCTGCATTCACGGGAATTGTTCCCTTGCTCAAGTGATCAATCAACAGATTCTGTAATGCAGGCCAACTACCCAAGCCGTGCGCAGAAGAGAAACGTTGAAGGAGATACCGCCCAGGAAATAACTCCTTCCATCCTTCTCCCTCTGGCATAAGTGCATTTTCTACCTCTTCAATGCATTCATTCAATACGCTTACTGCATTGTCTTGTGCCGTCCTTGTGGTCACCGCCGTGTTAATTTCCTCCACCTTTCTGAGCAACACTTCTTTTAGTGGGTTCAAAACTGCGTCATCTAGCTCATTATTAGCTGTAATAATTGCCTGATTATTTGAATGATTACCTATAGAGCAATCTTCAGATTGGTATAGTTCGCCAAAGCGAAATACGACTAGATCTCTTAGAAACGCTCCAGAGTTAGATCTTGCAATTTCATACAGCTCTGCCTTTATTAGTTGTTCTGATAATTCCTTTTGGTAAATATCTTTTAATACCTCAGATATCAAACGTTCATCTAATAAATAATTTTCAATGTGGTACCTGTTAAGTATAAAAAGCCGGTCAGGGGCTATCTGCCGATGCTTCTCAACGCTAGCAACGCTTAAGTAATCTCGATCTCGAATAAGAAAAAAGTTGCACCGTGCAAAATCTGTTTCTAACAGAGACAAGACGGCCGCATTTATTCTATACAAATTGCTGTATGTTCCAACAGGAATAATTTTTATCTCACGTGTGATGTTTCTATATATATTTGCAAACGTTTTTCGGTCGGCACTACTATCTGTACCTTCTGAGAATATTATTTTTTTAGAAATACCCACATATCCAGAATAACCGAACATATCTCTTAGTATTTGTATTTCAGCTCCCTCATTTGTCGCCGGTATACATTCTGTTTGGGTTCTATCATCTGATTGTTTTAAGAAAAATGTTCTCTCACGCCCAGCCTCATCTACTAGTTCAGCGCTATGCGTTGCACACCAAATTTGATTTTGTGGCTTTATTGTGCGCATTAACTGAATCAGCTTTCGCGCCAATTCTGGGTGCAGATGCAACTCTGGCTCATCAATAACAATGACTGAATCTGAGATATCGTTACGTATAAAAAAAGAAAGTATAAAAAATACTTCCTTCTCACCAGAGGACATATCTTGAAAGGGGATAACGTTACCTGCTGGAAGTTTTACGCGTAGAGATAATTCTTCGGCTGTTGCGTCTACAAAGGAATACCCCGGAAAAAGCTCTTTTAAAAGGTCGTTATATGGGCCTAACGGATCTTGTGGTTCTGTACTTGCAGTCCCGCTAGTAATGTTTTTATGATGCAATCCTAGACTATATACATAGTGATAACTTTGCTCGACGAGAAAATCATACATATCCTCGTACTGCTGGGTTGTTTGTCCGTAAGAAATATTATTGAAATGTTGCGGTTTTAGGCGATTCTTCCAATCAAACAGGCGTCGCCGGTCATATGCTCGCGCTCCATAACCTCGGTCTGCTCTTAGAAAAAAACCTAGCTTTCTCGTAAAGTTCTGGAACTGCCGTGAAACTATACCGTGTAGTTGCTGGTTTATTTGCATTTCACCGGCGTCAAGTACATCCGGCATATTTACTTCAATCCAATAACCCCGCTTTTCTTTCGCATACTGAATTAGTTCCGGATTTTGCTCGGCTTTTTCTAATTCGTCAATTTCAGGTTGCGTTAGTCCTATCCTTATAGCAAACGAGTGCTCTGATAAAGTTCTTGTTTGGTGGTATTGCCAGCTATATCTAGTTGCCAATCCATATGAAAGCAGCTCAAGTACAGAGCTTTTTCCTGAGCCATTTGGCCCTGCAAGAACGATAAGTTCTGAATAGTCCGCAGGTTCATGAAACGAACCAAACTCCGCATCACGTATTTGCCGGAAACTACCTACTTTCATCCTATCAATAAACATAATTATCCTTTTGCTCGATAACGCTAGCAATAAATAACCCTACACTACCCACATATAGTCACAGAAACTTTACGCATAACACTCAGAACTACGTAGCCCACTAAGTGTCTGCTTGGGTCGATACAGGACTCATACTCTGACACCGCCAGACAGAATAGGTCTGAACAACTAACCGTCATTCGTCATATTACGAAGATCTAGCGGCTGCGAGAGAGAATACGTTGCCTCGCACGTTTCCTCCCACTGTTCCAGACTCTCCTTCTCCCTTTTTTCCCATACGTCCGGAGGCAATTTGGAAACCTTATCCATGTGGGACTTGTACACCATTCGGACGACTGGGATAGCGATCGCGGCCAGAAAGAAACCCACCAAATAATCATCAAAAAGCACATTCAGCCCTGGCAAGAATTGACCGAGCCCCACGATGATTGCGGCCAATAGTAGAAGGCCAATAATTTCCTTTAATGTTCGCATACTTCTTTCTCTCTATTGTTCAAGTAATATCATCTTGTTCGTTTTATCTGCCATCGAAGCAAGTTCGGCATCTTCCCGTTGCGCACCGTCCGTTTCACCCCGCCCGGAAATATCGCCGCTTCGGGTCTTGAGGACTCGTTCCGACCTCACTCACCAATCCACGTTCTACCAGCTTGGACAATCGAGTGCGGGTAGCGCGAGCACTTAACTCGATTATCGCAGCGATCTCCTGGGTCGAGAGACCTTCGTCTCCAGTTAAGGCATCCAGTATGGCCTGCTCTGTCTTGTCGACACTGGGTGCGCCGGTTCGTGCCATATAAATGGTCACACGGAAACGGGTGCTGATCTCCTCCAGCTCGGGTGCCGCCAGGCCCGCCTCACGGCAGGCCGCCGTCATACGCTGGATACCGCTGCCCCATTGTTCGATCAATCCCAATTCATTGAACACCCTTCCGATGACGCGATTGCGCAATTTGGAGATACCGTGGCGCAAATCTTCCACCGTCAAACCGAATGGCAGGAGCCCCGGATTTTCCACTTCGAGGCGGTCATCGAAAATGGAAATCCTGATGGGCGCGCCCCGCTGTCCATAGTCAGCATGCACCACCGCGTTGATGATCGCCTCGCGCACCGCCGCCGGCGGAAGATTCCAGCGTTCCTTGCGGCGAACTGTTCCAATCTCGATGCCATGCAGGGCGTGTTTCTGGACAAAGGCGATGGCCTCTTCCACGGCTTGCAGTGGATAACTTCTGATTTCCACACTGTCGGCGATGTGGGTTTTATCCGTTCCGCGAAAACGCCCGGCTTGAATCCAGGCATCGGGAAAACAGCGTTCGCGTTCCTTGCCAAAGAGCAGCATTCCACCGATGGTAGGTACCTTGCGTCTTTGGTACTTGTCCACCAGTCGCAGCGTCTCCAGATCCGGACGTTTGAGTTTGCGTACCGGCGCAAAAGACTCGGAAGCTGCTCGGAAGTCGATCGCTTCAGAGCCGAACTCGGGCATGGCCTGTTCGTCATAGGCCTCACCACGGGCAAAACGCCGCAGTTCATCAATCATCTCCTGATCGGCGCGACGGTTGGTGGAACCGACACGCACATATACCCCCGCATCGGCACCTGCACGTTTGAGATAATGCGGCCGGTTGGGACTCGGATACACCTGTATGGCCAGTACATTTGTGCGGCGCCACGGCAGTATCTCCAGCTCCGGAAGCAGGCGTGGGAGAACGCTGTCGCTGATCAGATTCGCCAGACGTTCCTCCATGGCCAGCGGTTTCTTTACGCCACGTACATGGTGCGTCTTATCCTCCACACCAATAAGCAGCGTGCCGCCTGCCGTGTTAGCAAACGCAATAATGGTTCGCAACACACCATCCGGGGACGAGAGATCGCGCTTGAATTCAAGCGTCTTGCCTTCGGGGAGCTTTATCAGTTCAATGATGTTCATAACTCAGAAGTGTACTCTGAAGCAGGCGGCATTACCAGACTTCAGAGTTTCTCGGGAAGCTGCTCCCCGTTTATATGCGAAAATCGACAAAAAGACAGGTGTTTTGCATATCACTGGGGCTTGGAGGCGTACTGAAAAACGATAACCAGCCGAACGCCAATAAATGGCCTGAAAAGGGTTGGGAATGGAAGGGGCCTGTAATGGAAAGGCCCTACCCGAAAGGGCTAGAAGGAAAGGGCTCCCACTCGCTGACCAAAATATTCCGAGTTTTCAGCTTGTCGGTCCAGATAATCGCTTTATGAGTCTGCCGCAACGTCAAAATAACCGACTGCAAATGAGATAAACGAGATTCACACGTTGATATCACCCAAGTTTTTTATCGGTTTTAGCGGACTTGTAGGTATGAGCTTCATAACGTAGCTACTAGAAGTTTCATCCTCAACATTGAAACCTTGTATTTCATAGTATTTTCTTGCATCACTATTGATCTTGAATACCTCCAGTCCGATTTTCTTAGAATTTTCCTTGCCTGAGATAATGACTGCCTCAAGTAGTTTTTTTCCGATACCCTTCCGCTGGTGATGAGGATGAACAATAAGCATTCTTATGAACAGCTGGCTGCCCTGATTTTCGACATGGGAATAGCCAACCAACTCCCGGCCTTTGTGTACCAATGTAATGTCGTTTGGGTCAAAGTGAATGGAAAAATCGTTTTCTTGCCACAGTTGATTCCATCCCCATATTTCAGATACGTGGCATTGTATTACCATACAATACAACTTGAAGATGGCTTCTCTGTCTAGCAGTTTAGCTTTTCGGTATGAGTAAGTCACAATGATTACTTGTGATAGCGAGAAATTTCAGCCGCTCCAAACCGCGTCATTACGGTACGCATATCCTGCAGTTTGAAGACCATTCATTTGGCACACACCTCACTATTCCCACAAAGTTAGGTTCTTGCTCTGGGTTGAGCCCCCAAAGAAAGTTAACTGTCTGGACATATATCAATAATCCATGGGAAAAAGATTGCTATTACACCCGGTATACTGTTCTCAGCACAAGAACAGTATCAGCACCATATTCACTTATGTTGCGGTGCTGTAGAGAGCAATCAAGCACGTAAATCTATAAAAACACTCGCGAATCTAGTACATTCCACGCAGCTATAAACCTGGTTGACACCAGGGTAGTCAAGTATTTATCCTCTGACAAGATCAACATTTAACCAATCCGTACAAATAATAATTATTCGAGCTCAGGGAATGAGTCATGCCAATCGAAGTAACCATTAACCACGATGAACAAATTGTACACGCCACTTGCTATGGGAAGATTACGCTTCCTGATTTTCAGCATTATCAGCACGAAACATGGGGCTCTGTTAGAGTAAAAGGCTACAGGGAACTCTTTGATGCAAGTAAGGGTGATGTATCAGGTTTTAGTATTGCTGATGCTATGACGGTTGCAGATAAGGGTGATGAAAATGACTCAGGGGCAAGTAAAACAAAAACAGCTATAGTCATTTCTTCCGGAAGACAAAAGCAACTTGCCATAATATATGCGACTAAACGTAGCCTGAATCCTGACAACCCACGAACCATAGAATATTTTTTTACATCCACAATAGCCCTTGACTGGCTGAACAAATAAAACCAAAGCCAAGCATTAAATGGCTATAACATCGGCGGCATGGGTTATCAATTCGATTGCCTTTCAACGGCTAAGCGGGCGCTTTTTGTCACCTTTGACTCAGATTTCAACTATTCAAGCCAAATGGTCTCGTTATGTATTCTTTAAAATATACTAGCAACCCTAAGCGCAAAACCGTGCGCATCATATGAAGGATTTCTTGAAGAAAGCCCCTGCCCGTTTGATACATGTGACTGTTGATAGCTGAGACCTATTGACATTGAATTTCCGATTTTATATTTGACCATAGGGCCAGCTCTCCGCATAAAGTTGTAATAATCTCCGCCAGCCGGAAACCTCTCGCTGTATACAATAAAATTTCCGCTCCCAATAAGATGCAGTGACAGACTATTTAGTCGGTCCTGAAAAAAGCGGGCCACGCTAATATAGGTGCATAAGATGTCACTTTGCGGAGAAAATAACGACCAGCTATAGTAAACTAAGCACTACTTTCTGGTCGAAAAAAGGCAAAGAGATGCTCAATGAAAGTCCGAGTGATTCAACGCAAACAGGCTTTTTTGATATAGCCCAGCAACTAGATCACCAGCACCCGTTACTGGCCTTAGGCCAAGCCCTGGATTGGCAACAGCTAGAGGAAACCTTTGCCCCGTACTACAGCCCAAAAGGCCGAGGCGCAAAACCGATAAGGTTGATGAGTGGCCTGTTGATGCTTAAGCAACTGTATAATCTCAGTGACGAGACATTGGTATGCCAATGGCAAATGAATCCCTACTATCAGGTATTCTGTGGAGAGACGAGTTTTCAGGCAGAAATGCCGTGTCACAGTACCGAGCTGGTGAAGTTTCGGCAACGAATCGGAGAACAGGGCGTGAAAAGGATATTTGGATTGTCAGTGCTGTTACACGGACAATCCTCAGAAGAAAATAAAGTGTTAGTGGATACGACGGTACAAGAAAAAGCGATCACCTATCCTACAGATAGTAAGTTAGCGATTAAGATCATTAACCGATTAAACAAACTAGCCAAAGTACATGGCATCAAGCAGAGAAGGACATTCGTAAAAGAGACCAAGGGGTTGCGTTTATGCTGTCGTCACTTTCGCCATGTAAAACGACGGGGTAAGGCGAGAAAAGCGCTCAAGCGATTACGTACCATCGCTGGTATATTACTCAGGGAGCTGCAAAGGAAATTACCGGTTACTACACTAGAGGAAGAAACAGAACGCTTTGCGCTGTATGAGCGCGTGTTGTCACAAAAGCCGAAAGATAAAAACAAGGTTTATAGCCTGCATGAGCCTGGCGTTTATTGTGTAGGTAAAGGAAAAGACCATAAGCCTTATGAATATGGTCGCAAGGCATCAGTAGTAACGACGCTGAAAAGCCAGGTGATAGTTGGTGTGGCCAGTCACGATGAACATGAGCATGATTCTAAAACGTTGCAGACAGCGCTGACTGCAACAGAGGATTTCAGAGGAAGCACAATTGAAATGGCGATTGTAGATCGGGGTTACCGAGGCGCAAAGAAACGCGTCACCGTAGAGGTGCTATTACCCGGGGCACCGTTAAAAAGAGACACAGCAGAACAACGCCAGGCGAAGAGAAGGTTGTGTCAAAGACGAGCAGCGATTGAGCCAGTCATCGGGCATTTAAAACAGGATTATCGTTTATCGAGAAATTGGCTCAAGGGCAGTGAAGGTGATGCCATTAATCTCATGATGGCGGCCTGTGCCTGGAATTTGAGAAAGTGGATGGTCGCTTTCTTTTTCTTCGATTTTGGTGACACTAACGTTGCTCTTATTGCCTATAAAGCGGCGGATAAACCAGTACAATGGGCATGGGTGCGGTTCTATGAATGGCACCTATGATTCCAAGGCAGCTTAATTATCAAATTATTTGATATCCTTATTTTTCAGGACCGACTATTTATCTCAACAAGCTTGAATCTCATTAATAAACCTGGTCCTATACCAAAGGCAGTATTATCAAAATGAACCTCCTTGAGAGTGCCTGCATTTATGTCACCCTCTAACTGGGTTATGCTTCCCGTTGCATAGGTACCAGTAATACTGAAATATATTGATAAATTCAGATTATTGAATTTCGATACTAAAGAATTAAAGTCCACATTGATGGTTTTAATATCTCGGTCCTCCTCAGTTGGACTGAGGTACTCTATGCTAAAATTAGTCTCATCGTTGATTAAAGGCGTATCTGATGCACTAGACTCCCTCACCAAAGTGCCAGCAATTAATGTGACAAGAATTATTACCCAGATTCGCATAATCAAGGAATACGATTCTGAGCCGATGCTATCTTTCCCGGTCTTAAGTAGGAAATGACAACTTTCATTAGCGCAATGGTTTTGTCGTTAATATTTGGATCTTCAGCAAAAAAGTGGTCACTACCCATAGCAACAATTGTGAGGCTATTTGGAACGACTACATCTGCAAGTAACGTTAGTCCATCATTTGGGCCATCTGATGACAACAATAGATATTTGTCTTTAGAATATTGGCTTAGCTGTCCCGATAATGGAATCCCAAGATAGTTTACTATAAGTATATTGTGATTAATGGCATCAATCTTTTCGAATCGATTCCGACTAATCCTTGACGACATACTGTAAACTTTTTCGATATCCCATCCGTTATACCAAGCCACGACACCGAACAACCAGCTTTGCGGCCATTGCTGATAGTGGTCGATCAATGGGCTCCCTTTAAGAATACCACCCAAATTGAGCCATGCTTTTATGTTGGTTTTTTGACTTATTTTTAATTTATCTGCTAGGCATAAATAAATGGCTGGTCCAGCTGAACTTGCACCAACGATAATAATATCTTTGCCAGTTTGACTATGCTTTAAAAGATCAGCGGTGAGATAATCCGCAATATCTTCCACTGAGCCGTTGCTTGGTGCTTCTACAAGATAATTCTCTATTCCCAACACGGTGACCAGTCTACGAGGTTCTGCGAAGTCAGCGCCTGTTAAGTGGCCATTTGCAATATAATCCCAGCCAGGCACAAACAATACGACATATGAACCAGCATTCTTTTCTAGCATCGTTAATGCTGATCCTTTATTTTCCAGAAAATAATCAAAAGTAGTCTGAATATTTTTATTACCTTCATTTTCCAAAAGACGATCAGCAAAATACATAGCAGAAAAATCTACTGAATATTCTTCGGCGACAAGCTTAAGCTCTTCTCTTGTTGGTATCCCACCATTCCGCGAGCCATAAAGTTTCTCGATTTTTTTATCCAGTCTCGGGTTGCTGTTTTTCCCCTGGAGGTAATCCTCAATATAATAACGGGCTATCTCTGAATCCACTGTGGTCTTTATTTTTTTCCCAAATAACTCACCTTCAACCGGAATCTTAGGGTAAGAACTACATGCCACCAGAAATATTAACGCTAGCACATTTAAAAATACGCAATGGATTATTGTTATTATTTTCATATCAAAACCAGCGCCGCACCGATTTTTTGTACTCTAAATATGTTTCAGCAAACTTGTGTTCAAGATATCGCTCTTCTCGTGTGATAACACCGACTTGCATGAACCAGATCAATATTGGCATGAACGAAATTGCCCACAGCACATCAAATATCAATGCAATTCCCAAATAGATGATAGTATCAGCAACATATATTGGATTGCGTGAATACCGGTACGGGCCCTTCGTCACTATAGCTGTTGCGGGCTTGTACGGATCGACAGCTGTCTGCGCCTCTCGCATAGCGCGAATCGATAAGAACACGCCTGTTATTCCCACTGTCAGTAACAACAGGCCAATACCATAAATAGGTGGCCAAGCCAGCTTGGGTGAAGGCAGTAAGCTTTCCACATACAATCCAGCGCCCAGAAAACTGAAATTGACAATAAGCGGTGGGGCCATAATATTGGGCCTGTCTGTAATAGTATTTTGATGTGGTTTCATTGGTTATCATCAAATAACTGATCGTGAAACCACTCTCAAATTTTGGATTTACGCTTAAATAAACGACTGATGTCTTCCCCAATCATGTACAGGCAAGGAAGCAGCAACAAGGTTAGCGGTGTAGCAAACAACAAACCCCAGCCCAAAGCCAGAGCCATGGGCCCCATGTAAGGGTCAGCCCCTCCAATTCCATAAGCAAGCGGCAATAGACCAGCGACCGTTGAAACGGTTGTCAACAAAACCGCTCTTAGTCTGTTGGAGGTCCCTTCAGCAACAATATCCCTTAACGACCTATCAGGGTCTCGCTTCCTAAGCTCATTGACATGTGCTACTAATACAAGGGAGTCATTCACAACCACTCCAGCGAGTCCAATAACACCGATCATGCCAAGGAAACCTAGTGCTTCATTGTGAATAGAAAACCCTACAATTACGCCAACTAAAGCAAATGGTATCGCCGTCATTACCATAAAAGGTTGCCATACTGAGTTGAATAACAGGGTCAACAACAAGTAGATGCCAATACAGGCAATACCCATAATAATAATTAGCTCATCAACTGATTTTTGACTCTCTTCAGCTTCGCCACCCACGTGCAATGCCATACCAGGATAATCACGCTCAATATTGAACTTCGCCAATACAGCTTGTGATACTTTTAATGGTGTGGTGACATCTTTATCAATATCACCGGTTATTGTCACAGCCCGGTCCCCCTTGTAATGCGTAAAGTTTGCCGGCCCAGGAGAAGTTACGAAACGTGCGACTTCTTTTAAAGGCGTAAGATAACCATTTCGATTTGGCAGAGTCATTTCAGAAAGAGATTGTGGGTTTTTTCTTACGTTTTTAGTAAATATTGCACGAAAGTCCACATCTTCATCGCCATAACGAACACTTGTGACAACTTCACCATCGTATGCAATCCTCACATTACGAGCCACATCCTCTACCGAAATACCAATACGCGCCAATTTGTCATAGTCAAACTTAATTTCAACCTGTGATTTTCCCTCCTTGTCATCACGGTCAATATCTTTAGTCCCTTCTAATGTGTTGATGTAGGCAACAATATCATTCACCAATCTCGTTCGCTCTCCATCGTCAATGCCCACAACACGCAAAGTAATAGGACGACCAACGGGTGGGCCGCCACTATCAATCATGTAGAAAATACGTTCCACACCATTAAGCTTGTCTGTTTGTTCGCGCAAACTCTCAACAATTTCGTCAGCTATCCGTTGACGATCTGCAAATGGCGTCAGACTAACAAAAACGGCCGCGTTATTTTCTCGTTCACTGGAGCCTATATCACCAAATGTGCCAATACGAGTCACATAAGAATCAAGCTCTGATTTTCCTAATCCAGAAATCAACTTTTCAACATCCCGCGCCCGATCTGATGTAGCTTTAAGCGAGGTACCCACTGGCGTTTCAATAAGCACCATAAATCTTTCTGCTGTCGATGAGGGAAACAAGACAAAATCCATATATTTTTCTGCATAAGTTAACGCGCCTCCCAGGACGGCAACAAATATTACAACTAGCACATAGCGAATTGGCAGTAATCGCGAGAGCACTGCGGTATATAGATGACGCAACTTGTCAAAATATTCCTGGCGTCGCGTTGGGCCATTGTGCGGCTTCATGCCTGCTGCAATATGTGCAGGTAAAGCGAGCGTCGATTCAATCAGGGATACAACTAATGCCAGTGTAATCACAAGCGGAATAACAACGACAAATTTACCGAGCATGCCTGGCATAAAAAACATCGGTAGAAATACAACAAAGGTCGTAAGAATTGTCGTTATTACAGGTTTAATAACATCACAAACACCGGCAACGGCTGCCGATATGGCTGACATTCCCTGCTCATATCGCTGATAGATACTCTCTGCGATGATAATGGCATCGTCAACGATAATGCCCAACACAAGCACCATAGCAGTCATGGTAATGCTATCAAGAAATCCATCGAATATCGGCAGCATAAAAATGGTGCCAAGTAATGCGACGGGTATACCCAGCGCTACCCAGAAGGCCACTCGAAAGCTCAAGAACACGGCCAACACAATCATGACAAAAGACAGGCCAATAATTCCATTGTTCGCCACGATTGAAAGGCGGTCTTTTACATACTTTGATTCATCATTGGAAAGCATGATTTCCACCGATGACGGCATGTATTCTTGCTCACTGACCACTAGTTTCTTGATGGCATCTACCGTCCGTACGATATCCGCATTATCGGTTTTGAATGCAACAAAAGAGATTGCCTTTCTACCATTTACACGTGACAGAACCTTTTCTTCTTCGAAGCCATCCACAACAACCGCCAAATCTCGCACCTTCACCGAAGGACCGTCAAAGGTCGTTCGTACGATGACATCCCCGACTTCACCCGGCTTACGAAACTGTGACAAGGTAACGATATTCTTTTCACTGGTATAAGACTCAAATGACCCACCTGTCGCACGAATATTGCGTTGCCCGATCGCCTTCACAACCGCTGCCAATGACACATCTGCTTTATCAAGTTTTCTGGGGTCAACTTCCACTTGTACTTCACGGGCCCGGTACCCATAACGGTCGACACTTGACACGCCATCTACATTTTCGAGTTTTCGTTGAAAACGTTTAGCAATTTCCCGAAGTTCTGAATAAGGCAGATCACCGGCTAACCCAATCTCAATCATTGGAAAACTTGAAGTGCTCAGCTCCGTAACGAGAGGAGACTCTGTCACTTCCTCTGGCAAATCGGTGACCCTGGAAACAGCCTCACGGATTTCACGTATTACTTTATTTTCATCATCTACATCAGGATCTATAACGATGTGAATACTTGATACATTTTCCATTGACCAGGACATGTACCGTTTAATGCCGGTGACTTCTTTTATTTCCTCTTCAATCTCATTAGTCACCATTAATTCCACATCTTCCGGGGAAGCTCCCGGATAGACAGTAGTGATAAGCAGCTCACCAAATTCCACACTGGGAAAGGCATCTCGTTTGATGTTGAGCATACTGCCAATACCCAGAAGGATTATGAGAAAGGTAATGACATAGGCCAACAAATGGCGTTCAGCAAAGAATTTGAAAAAACTCATGATCGTGACTCCTGTTCAGTCTTGTCTGCATCAGCTAACAAGGCATCGGTGAGTGCCTCGTAGCGCAACCAGAGTTTTTGGTAATTTGCTGCGTTGGCAGCATACGTCAATTGAGCATTTTGCTCGTTATCACGACTTTGGATCACAAAGCTCAGCTCACTGCGACCTTGATTGTGACGCTTGAGCTCTTCCTGCGTCCGTTTGCGGGCGACAACAATCTGCTCCTTGTTCAGATCAATAACCTTTTCCAATTCAATTAACTGCACCACCAGATTTCGCAACTGCGCCTCCAACTGCCAAAGCAAATTATTTTTCGCTTCCTTAAGCTGCTGCCTTTGCAGACGGGTCTTATTAACATCTGCTCTGGCACTACGTTGTCCTAACGGATAACGAAAATTTACGCCAATCATGTATTGTGGCTGATCAAACTTTGTAGAACCGGAAAAATTATCGGCTTCGCTGCGTAGGCCACCGCCCACTACCAGATCTAGCTCTGGTTCTAACTGGTTGCCAAAACCACTTTTAAGGCGATCCATCTGCGCCACTTGTATATCAATGCTTTGCAGCTGCCGGGCATTATCTCGAACCCTGGATAACGCCTGTTCAAGAGGAGGCAACGTCTTTAGAGTATAAAGATCCAGTTGGGGGGCCATTTGATATAAAGCCGGGTTGGCGCTGTGAGTTGCCAGCTCTGCTTGAACGGCCCGCCACTGGCTTTTAATGCTCGCCAGGTTTTGCATGGCATTAATGACTGCATCCTGAGCCCTGAGCACATCGACTTCTGCCACAAGGCGGCTGCGACGTTTTTTCTTCGTACGGGCTAATTCTTCCTCCGCAAGCGCTAATCGGTTTTTGGCGATTCGACGTTGTTCCGTGATAAATACCCAGTCAAGAAACATCAAGCCTTGCTGTTCCAAAAAACCCTCCATGCTCTCGGTACTGTTTATCTCGCTGAGGTCAACACTGTAGGCCTGTAATTCGTAATCAAGTCGACTCAACACGCCACCCTTGTTTTTCATTAAGGGAATGGTGTAGGTGACATTCAGCCCGCTTCCTTGCTCATCAAAAGCGCCACTGGGTGGGGAAAAATGTTGATCCGAATGGTAATAGTCATAGTCAATGGAAACCCGACTGCCATTTGACCAGAACTGACGCTCAACACCGGCATTGAATGACAGGTTGTCCTGCTCTTCTGCCACAAAGGCGCTGCCTGTACTGCGCTCCGTGTGCTGGTAACTAGGGTTTACCTTTATCACCCAGTCTTCGTCACCCAGGAAACGGTGTTGTTGTGCCCTTTCGATATCACCATTGAGGGCCTGCTGAATAAAAAAGGGATGGTTCGCCTTCACTTGCTTGAGGTATTCATTCAAACCAATGCCATCTTCAGAACGCTCTGCTTGTACTGATATAGGCACTAAGACAATAGCAAGTGCACAAAAGGCTACCGTTCGCCCTAACCGGCTTTCTTTCTCATGATTGATTTTCATATAGCACCTCGTTTTACTTTTTCCATGTTCGATGCTTGGAGTCTAATAAGTCTTTCTGCAGCCCACTTCACCTGGTTGGGTGAATAAAAGGGGTGATTTTCATTCCACCGCTATGCTTATCTCAGAATGCGCTGAGTTAATGGAAAAGGTAACCTCATCGTAATTTGGTATTCCCAGTGCCCGCGCATTATTGGAAAACCCGTAATCTTCTTTAGGGATACCAATAAAATTGATGTCCAGCTCCCCATTGGAATTTTCATCATGGAATACCTTAATGGCATATTCGCCATAAGGAATGGCGCGAAATCGGTGGGATACGCGACCGTCTTCAATCGGTAAACTTATCCCTTGGAGTGGTTCAGCATCTCCTTTACGCGCCTCGTACTGCTCGATAGAGTTAACAAGCGCCAGCATTGCTTTACCTGCATCACTGGAAAATCCGCTTATGCCGACAATAAGATCACCCTTGGGCGGTTCCTTTGCCATGAGTGGCGAAAGCGAAACTGATAACAGCAAGAAACCGCTCAACCAAAAAGTTTGCTTGGATTTAATGCTTTTCATTACATTTATCCTCAACACGTTGTTTAAGCGCCGTGTTCATGGCATGGAATCCCGCCTCTGTTGACTGGCTGACAAGTTTTAGTATGAGGCTCGATAACAATCCACTGAAGGACTCACTGTGATGAAAAATTACGCAGTTTTTATTCAGGGTTTCTATCTCAAAGCGATGTTCACCATCAAACAATCCTGGAAATAACACCCTGCCTAACCAGACAAAGCGCTTTGCAGGCTCAATTTTGGTAATGGTAGGATTAAATGCCATAGGTTTTCCCTCAGGCGGCTCCAGGTAAACCTTTAAGGCTACACCTTCCAGAAAATCACCTTCGACAGTCTTCACGAAGGGATTCCACTCAGGATAACGGGTAAAATCTATCAGCACTTCCCAAACCTTTTCAGGTGGTGCACAAATTTCGATTTTGGTTTCTATTACCCGTGGCATAACCATCTCCCCTAAAACCGGTAGATCAAACCACCAAACATAGTGATTACATAGTCATCTTCGATAATGGGACTATCGGTATATTCAGTGCCCAGCTGCTCATAGGCCAGATTAACCACCACAGACAAGTGTTTTGACAGGCCATGCATTACATCCAGTTCGGTAACCCAGCTCAAGCTGGCGTCGGGGTTGTAGGCTGCCCTTCCTGAACGGACCTCGTCGGTAGCAACTCCATAGTAATAATTCATCAATTTTTTACTTTTCCATCTCACAGCAAGTGATGGCTTAATCATTGTTTTGTGAAAAATAATCGGCCTGCTAAAAGCGATTGATATTTCTGACCCGTCATGAGTATTGGTTAGGTCAGTGATGCCTTTCACTTCGGCCTCTCCTAAGCTACCTGACAAAACAATGCGAACACCTCCATCGATAGCATGATCACGCGGTCTCATCCCCTGCAATGCAGGACTATCACCACTATCGTAGCCATCGAATCGCAAAGAACCTATCAGCCCCAGTTGGTACCCCTGACGATCCACCATGGAGTAGCCAAAATCATTCATTTCAAAAAAGAAACTCTGACCGTAATAGGCAATATAGGGGATAAGATAAGTGGTTGAATCGACTCCTATCTGGGCTTGAGTACGTCCCAACACACCGGCACCTGCAAGCCATTGTCCATTTTGCTCAAGGTTTGACTGTTTATTCTCAGCATAAGCTGAGCTCATCATCAATAAAGCAGATATCGTAAATGCTGTAGATATATTTGAATTTTTCACGATCCTACTCCCTGTCCACGTTAAATGTGACTATAGAATGGCAGCCAGTGGGGAAAGATAAATCACCCGCAGGGGTGATTTAGTAGGGTGAATTACCGCTCAGTATGGATTGCCCCGTCCGAATAAACATCTCTCGCCCATTATTGAACGTGCCTCAACATGCGGGGCTGTAATGTCTACAAAACAAGGAGGAATACAAGAAAGCCTGGAAAGGCTCAAGTCAATTGGAGGCTATTCAGTGAGGTAGTTTATTAAATAGGCATGGAACATCACGTTTTCAACTCCACCAAACTAGAACCTTTTGACACTGCCTCAACCCGATTATTAACACTCAATTTCCTATAGATATTTTTTACGTGGGTTTTAACCGTATTGGGAGAGACAAATAGTTGTTCGGCGATTTCCTTGTTGGAAAGGCCCGTGATCAGCAATTCCAATGTTTTTCGTTCTTTGCTGCTGAGAGGCTCAATTAGCGAACCATCATTACGACCTAACGATGGTTCATCCCCCATTTGTTTTAACAAGTTTTGCACGTAATCGGCATGCGATCCCTTGAGGGCACGTTTTAATAGCGCAGCCATCGGCGCGCCTTCATCGAGAAAAACCCTGATATGTTTTTCATTTTCCGCATAGCCCAGTGCGCGTTCTAAAGACTCAATTGCCTGACGTGTTTTCCCCTGGGCCTGGCGAGCCAGGGCCTGTAAAACCAGAAGCTCGATCAAGGCGGTTCGATGTTGCTTTTGTTCTGCTGTTAGGAGTAGGGGTGTGAGCAAGGTCAATGCCTGTTCCGGGTGATGCTGCCGTATCAACAGCCGAACAAATAAAATATTCTCCCATTCCTGATCGGGAGCCGGTTCATTATAACCATGCAGACCTTTTCGGGACAACCATTGATCCGCTTGGCTTAAGTCCCCCTGTGAAAGTTGTACCGCAAAAAGATCATCTTCGACAGAAGGAAAAAAAGTAAATAGCGAAGGCTTTATTTTTTCCAAATTAATGGCAGCGATACATTTATCTGCTGCTTCCTGCTCACCCTTGGCCAGGTTGGTCTTTGCCAGGCGAATGTCTACCATGGCCGGGAGTGTCTCCCAGGTATCCTGGTAGGCAGCCGCCTTTGCTTTCTCCAAATGCATTAAGCACTGATCCAGTTCATTACCTTGATAGGCCAACTCACTCAGGGCCAGATGGATCCAGGCGGTGTCCATTAAATATTCATCCCAACCCTTTTCTCTTAAGCGCTGCAGGTCGTTGCTGAGTTGATCCCGCGCTGCTTGCAACTTACCTTGCCGGGTCAGCACTCGGCCGAGACCGCAAATAGACGTATTGAGTGCAATAAGGTATTCATTGGTGAAGGCGTTATCTATCAGGGTGCGAAATAAATCACCCGCCTTATCCAATTCGGCATGAGCAAAGCAGGCGGATGCCAACAATAATCGCGGGGGGATGACATCGGCCATGCCGGCTGTCAAACAACACTGCATGGCCCGCTCGGCATGTTCTTTGGCGAGAGAGATTTCGCGTTGTTGCAAAGCCTTGAAACCACCCATGAGGGAAAGATCAATCTCCATCATAATGCGTTGTTCGTCTGCCAGTTCCAGCTCATTTGCGTCAAACAATTGCTGAAGTTCTGCAACTAAATCATGCAACACTTCACCGCAGCCAATGAAATGACACCAGGCACAACGAAGCATATGACAAGGGTCGCTCCTGATAATGGAATCCGGCAATTGTTGATACCAGGTCATCAAGGTAGGCGCTTGACCCTCATCAAACAAACGTTGGCCGTGTTGATTGATAACCTTGGCGGCTTGTTCGAAATCCCCGGCCTCAAGGGCATGCTTAATGGCCTCATGCGGCAAGCCATTATCGTTAAACCAGTTACTGGCTTTATAATGCAGCGATGGAAGCTGCTCCGGATGGTTACGGCTAAGTTGTTCCCGCAATAAATCGGCAAACAGATGATGATAACGATACCAGTTACGCTTGTTATCCAACGGGATTAAAAACATATTGGATTGTTCCAGCTGGGCTAAAGTCTCGGCACTGCCCGAAGTGTCGGCCACCACATCACAGAGTGAACCGTTAAGCCGTTCAAGTATCGAGGTCTGTAACAGATATTGTTTAATCTCTGGCGGCTGGCGTTGCAATACCTCATCGGTGAGATAATCCATAATGTAACGGTCATCACCTGCAAAAGCCTGGATGAAAGATGCTTTGTTTTCTTCATCTTCGAGAGAAATTGCCGCAAGTTGCAAACCCGCAATCCAGCCTTCCGTGCGCGCCTCCAACACAGAAATATCACTAGAAGATAAATTAAGCCCGGTAATGTTATTGAGAAATTGCGCGGCTTCTTCATGTGTAAAACGCAGTTCAGTTTCACCAATCTCAACTAATTGTCTTCGCACCCGCATACGAGGCAAGGCAACAGGAGGGGCAGATCGAGATGTCATTGCCACGTGGAGTGTGTGTGGCTGATTTTCAATGAGATAATTAAGGGCCTCATGCACTGCATCATTTTCGATAACATGGTAATCATCTAATGCCAGAAAGAAATCTACATCAACATTATTGATTTGATTTACAAGGGAGCGCAGCAGAGAAATAACATTCGGAGCCTGAGGCAGCGCAAGCATAGCAGCTTCTTTCTTCCCAAACTGAGGAAAAACTCGCTGAATGGTTTCTATCAGATAACGAAGAAAATGAGCAGGATCATTATCTCCCTCACCCAGTGAAAGCCACGCAATTGGTTTTTCTTGTTGCTCCAGCCAGCTGGTTAACAGAGTCGTCTTACCAAACCCGGCAGGCGCGCAAATAAGGCTTAGAGGCTGCGGCTCAACCCCTAATTTTTCAAAAAGTCGCTGCCGATGAACTAGCTTGTCGTGTCGGCGCGGCAAGATTAATTTTGTCGACAGTAATGAGTCATTGTTACTCATGGGGTTACAATCACTGTAATATCTACCGAACTCATGCTCATTCGAGCCCCGCATTGCACTAATTTTATTTGCCACCCTCAAGGGCTTCAGCAGGCAGAATTGCCATTGTATGGGATATCTATAGTGATTTCTTAAAAACTTTGACTTCAGAAACAAAATACTCGCTCTTACTAATCAGCTCCCATTTTCTTGTTGTTAATACTGTCTCAGATACACCAGATTTTTCACCTGTGCCAATGTAAATTTCTTCAAATCCAAGTTGTTTGGCTAGGTTCTCAGTTGCAGAAATCAATCTTTCACCTATTCCCTGTCTTCGATATGCAGGATCAACAAGTAAACCTGCAAGCCAGGGAAAATAGTCAGGGTAAATCGTTACCGATGACATTTTCAGTGCCGCGGTACCACAAATATTCCCCTCAACTACAGCAACCTGTGCAATAGGCAGAACACTACGATTGGCGGATTCTTTTAAATCTACCTCAGCTTCACCTGGCCCTGTCTCTCCGTAATATGGCCCCCACTCGGATTCAAACAACTCCTTGAGTATGGGTAATGCTTCAGGATGATCTGCAAGTAATTCAATTTTTAACTTATCCATATATTGAACCCACTAGCCACTGATGAACTTACATTCATATTCTAGCCATTGACAACCTACTTGACAACATTTGATGGATCATCTATTTTGACAACATGCTTGTCAATTAAGGAGCAGCAATGGATAAACATTCTGGACAAATTTATGAGCTCATATGGGCTACCCGGCGTCTTTTTCAGCAATTACGCGTAACCAGTGATGCACTGCTTGAAGGCACAGGGATCAACGCCAGCCAAAGGGCGGTACTCGAATTTTTGCATCAGCATCAGCCTCAAACGGTATCCAATATAGCCCGTGAGAAAACTGTATCCCGCCAGCATATCCAGACAGTAGTGAATGAGCTGCTGCCATTAAAACTAATACAGGCTCTGGAGAATCCAGCGCATAAGCGCTCTCCTCTAATTTCAATGACCGAAAAAGGGAAAAACTTGTTCAGACAGATAAACCAACAGGAAATAAAAGTGCTTGATGAAATGGCTAATGAATTTAGGGAGAAAAATATCACTACGTCAACTCGAACATTAAACGCACTAAATGACTACTTGCAGTCAGGAGAATGGAAAAAGTAACTACTCAAATATATGGAGAATGATCATGAAAGAATTACTTAACCTACAAGCCATTATTCACGCTTCAAAAGCGGCATTAATCCTATTTGTTGGCGCCACGCTGGTTTTATGGTCGTGGAACAATACCCTACCTGCTCTCTTTGGACTTCCCTCTATTCATTTCAAAGAATCTATTGGCCTGATTCTCCTTGCCTTGAGTATTTCATTTATATTCAGACAGGGTCGCCACCCCATTCTTAAACATGACGAAAGTAAATAGTCATGAGCATCAAACAAGGAATCGTCGCCCAGTTCAAACAACCCCACGGGTGCATTGGTCATCTTGCTGGCATTATCATGGCGAATCGTTCTTCTAACATCGAGCGAAATGAGTGGACTCTAGATTTGCTTAACCTTGAACCAACGGACAGAGTCCTGGAAGTTGGATTTGGTCCAGGCATTGCAATTAAGAAAGCGACACGCATTGTCCAGCAAGGATTGATTGTTGGTGTTGACCATTCTGAAACAATGTTACATCAGGCCAATAAACGCAATACAACCGCCATAAAAGAAGGGCGGGCAAAATTGTATCTCGGAGAGATTGAGTCCCTGCCGGATTTTGAGCAAACTTTTAATAAAATTTACTCGGCGAATGTTGTCCAGTTCTGGGATAACCCTGAAAAAGAATTTGCACACCTTTATGACTTGTTATCTAGAGGCGGGAAAATTGCCACCACCTACATGCCACGTCATAGCGGCGCCACTAATGAAGATAGCAAAAAGAAAGCAAATGAAATTATAGAATCTCTGAATACTGTCGGTTTTAATAATATTCAGGTGGAAGAGATACAACTAAGTCCACTCTCTGCGATTTGTGTTTTAGCGGAAAAATGAAGCAACAAAAAATCAAACTAATTATAGCCATTATCACAGGGTGTTTTGCCTCATTTATACACGCCGAGGCTGTCTGGATAGACACTGATCCGGCCTGTGGAATCTCACGGACATCGGATGTCGATGACTGTTGGGCGCTCCACATGGCGATACATTCACCTGACCTTGAGATACATGGAATAAGCACTGTCTTTGGGAATAGTGATGGTGCAACAACTTATAAAAAAGCAAAAGATATTACTTTAAGATTCAATAATGACAACACCTTACTGAATATTTACCGGGGTGCTGACCAAAAGTTGGACCGTCAAAACACCCAGCCTACTGAAGCAAGCACAGCCTTGTCTCGAACCCTTGCTCAGGGAAAAATCACCATTATTGCTTTAGGCCCAGTTACCAATATCGCGACCCTGCTACAACTTCACCCTGAATTATCAGGGCAGATAAGTCAACTCATTGCCGTCGCTGGTAAGCGGGATCAGCATGGGTTTGGCTTTTATCCAGGAGACACATCGTTTCTACACCTGCACGATTTTAATTTTCGTAAAGATGTAGAAGCTTTTGATGTTGTCCTGAATTCGGATATTCCAATAATCCTCATTCCCTACGAGGTGGCATCAAAAGTAACTATTCTTCCAGCGGACCTTGCTCAATTAGAAACTAGCAATAATGATGCGCAATGGCTTGCCAATATCAGCCAGCACTGGATGACTTTCTGGAAAGAAGACTTAAAAGCAAAAGGTTTTTTCCCTTTCGACAGTTTAGCGGTTGCTTATGCGATCAACAACGAATCATTTCAGTGTAAAAAACTCCCGGTAAAAATAGAACGACATCGATCGCTCTTTGTTGGATCAAGAGATGACCTTGTTGTTTCTCAAGACAAATCTAATGGCAGGTTTGTTCATTATTGCCATAACGTTAAAACTGACTTAAAACCATTAATGATGAGTACCCTAAAATCCCGACAACCAATAAATATCCAGCCGGAAGAGGAACCAATCAGCAACGGTCATAGAGACCCCTGCTGCAAATAATTAAGCACCTCTAATAAATAATTTTGCTACAGAGTTAAAACCACATTTCCTCTTTTGTGCCCTTTTTCCACATACCTGTGCGCATCGGCCGTTTGATGCAGCGTGTAACGCCTATCAATGATCGATGTTAACTTTCCTACCTCAATCAGCTTTATCAACTCATTCAGAATCTCTCGAAGCTCTGATTGGGGACGCAATCCTGTAGCGGAGAACTTCGCCTTTTTACCGTTGGTTAGTGACGTACAAATCATTTGTAATAAAAGAGGCAAGCCAAGCACGGGGGAAAGGTAAACCCCCTTTTTCGTTAGTATCCCCTTGCAACGCGAGAATGAACTTTTACCTATCGCGTCATAAACAATGTCATAGGTTTTCTCAGATTGAGTGAAATCCTCTTTTGTGTAATCAATCACTTTTTTGGCGCCCAGCGATCTCACCATTTCTACATTAGCGGCGCTACATACGCCGGTCACTTCCGCCCCAAAATAATTCGCAATTTGTACCGCAGCGCTCCCCAAACTACCTGATGCACCATTGATAAGAACACGCTGACCGCTCTGTATTTGTCCAATATCTTTTAAAAAACTCAGAGACGTTAACGCACCATCACAAACAGGGGCAGCTTCTTCAAAAGTCATATTGTTTGGTTTTGATGCAAGCATGCCATCCTCGGGAACACAGACATACTCGGCGTTCGTACCAAAACCAAAGATGCTTTCCCCAAAAACTGAGTCACCTTTCTTAAACAAGGTGGTAGCTTTTCCAACTGCTTCCACTTCTCCGGCAAAGCCGGTTCCGGTGATGGGGTACTTTGGCTTTAACAGCCCCATAAATAATCGCCCAAACAATGGAGTTCCCGTTCTCATCATGCTGTCGGCGGTCGTGACACTTGCTGCGTGTATTTTAATCAGTACTTCATTGTGCTTGGGCGTTGGTTTTTCCACCTCTTTGAGCTGAAGCACGTCGGGTGCTCCATATTTTGTGCAGGCTATCGCTTTCATCCTGTTTCTCCCTTTTTCCCGATTGTTAACTCGTAATGTGACAATCGTAGGCCATGCAATGTAGAATATAAATCCTTGGTATCGGCATTTGTGATATGCATTTTTGTATGGACTGGCGATCAGTAAAATTTGACTGGAATCGAGCCCGTGCTTTTCTGGTGACTGCAGAAGAGGGCTCACTGTCGGCTGCGGCACGTGCATTGGGAATGACACAGCCGACACTTGGTCGCCAAGTCAGTGCATTCGAGAAAGAATTAGGCGTTGTGCTCTTTGAACGTGCAGGCCAGGGACTTGTGCTCACGCCCAGTGGACTGGAACTGCTCGAACACGTTCGAGCAATGGGTGATGCGGCAAATCGTGTATCGCTAACGGCGAGTGGGCAATCGCAAGATATCGAAGGTACCGTCTGCATTTCTGCCAGCGAAGTACATGCGGTTTTTTTACTTCCACCGATCATTGCGAAGCTGCGTGAGATGGAACCCAAGATAAATATTGAAATCATTGCAACGAATAATGTCAGTGACCTGAGACGACGCGAAGCAGACATCGCCATCCGGAATTTTCGCCCTACCCAGCCGGAACTGATCGCGAAAAAGATTAAAGATGCTTCCGCCCGGCTTTATGCAACACCGGACTACCTCAAACGAATAGGTAACCCTGCATCGCCAGAGGACCTTCAGCAGGCTGATTTCATCAGTTTTGATAGCACTGGTGGTTTAATGAATGGCCTTAATGAGCTTGGCTTAAATCTGACGAAGAAGAATTTTCCTATTTTGACTGAGAACTACATTACTCATTGGGAACTCGTTAAAAAAGGACTGGGAATTGGCATCATGCCGGATGACGTTGGCGACGCAGAATCGTTAGTTCAGCAAGTATTGCCCGAATTTGAACCCATTGTTTTTCCAATCTGGCTTACGACTCACCGCGAGCTCAACACAAGCAGACGAGTAAGAATGGTATTCGACCTTTTGGCTGCTGAATTGGCCTAAGCAAGTACTGACGATTACGCATCCTTGTGGCCGGTCAAGTTGGCCAATTTGATAAAACCCCAATACAAAGTATGCATGTCACAAGCGAGCTAACCGTTCGCAAGTGATTCCATTTTGTCCAGGCTGATAAGTAATGGGACCACACTTGTTGTGCGTTGGAATTATATGAATCCACTCGTGCAAGCGAATTATTAAGAGGTACATTGAATAGAACTGTGCAAACAAACATACCAATAAAATAAACTGCCCCTCCTAATAACATTAATGCAGCCCTGGCTTCTCCCCAATGAAAAAAAGCGAAAATCATTAGGAGCACTGAAATAATCGATGAGCCAAAGAATAGCGGCATAAATGATGAACGTAGTATTGTTTCATTGATAGAGTTCATAGAGGCGATGGCGTGTGTTGCATCGATTTCACCGAACGCCCGCATAATAAATCCAGAGAAGGCAAAATAAACCCCGGCTATAAGACCGCTGCTGAGTGCAGCGGTCCACAAAAGAGCTGTAATGATAGTTGAAGATATCATGCGAATTTCTCCTGCTTTCCTCGATATTTTACAAGAGCGAAAACGCAAGCCAGTCCTATAACTATTTCTAAAGCGGCTGCCTGTACAAACCCCTCAACTGGCATTCCATCGATCGCTATGCTCATAACTCGGGATAAGCCATAAGGCAGGTACAGCAAAGTGGAAACCACTACGGCGGTAAAGGCCAGTTTATCCACGAAGGCACCTGACATTATTAGTATTCCACTCGCTAACACTGCACCGCCAGACGCCCTTATTTCATTCAGTAAATCGAAGTTATCGCCAATTTCTATTCCATATGTTGCATAGAAAGCGACAGGCGTAAACAGTATTGCTGCTCCAATTCCTGACGCAATCAGACCGGAGACAATCAAAATTATTTTAAGTATTTTTGAGTTTTTCATGTTCTTTAACTCCTCTTGCTGTCAAGAAAGTCCCGGCATACCCACAGGGACTTTCTCCGACAAAAACATTATGCGGACTGCCTCTGCTCTACAGCGGTCCAAACGCCAGATTCAATTGTCTTCTGTACATAGGTTTTAAAGTCAGTAGCTGGACGCTTAAGTGCCTCTTCAACACCGGGCATGACATTACTGTTTCTGCCATCAAATACCACGGTGAATAACTCACGCAGCAACCATTGCATATCTTCTGGTATACCCTGCCCACGCAATAACTCGATGTAGTCATCGACAGAAACGGTGGTGTACTTCACGGGACGGCCCAGTGCCTCGGAAATTTCTTTGATGCATTGAGCAAAATTCAGGGCGCGTGGGCCAGAAAGTTCGTACAGTTTATTTTGATGGCCTGGCTGGGTTAACGTCGCTACTACGACGTCAGCAATATCATCAGCATCAACAAAAGGTTCAACGGTATCTGCGGCTGGCAAGACTAATTCACCGGCCAATATACCCTCCAACATAAAACTCTCGCTGAAATTTTGGCAAAACCAATTGCACCTGACGATGTTCCATGAAATACCGCTTTCCTGAAGTATTTTCTCAGCGCGTTGTGCACCCTCCTCACCGCGACCGGAAAGTAGAACAATATGTTCCAATCCATTTTCGCGGGCGACTTGCACAAACGCTTTAATCGCAGCTTCTGCATTGGGCACTGCAAGGTCAGGCTGATAAGTGACATAGGCACTGCGCGTACCTTTGATCGCCGCAGCCCATGTCGCGGGATTTTCCCAGTCAAATGATGGCGTGGTTGACCGAGAAACAGCACGGGTTGCATACCCAAGAGCCTGTAGGCGTTGGTTCACGCGTGCGCCCGTTTTACCGTTTTTACCGATGATAAGAATGGGTGAGTTTTTCATGATGTCCATTTCCTATGTTGGTTGATATTGGTTTTGAACGAACAATATGCTCGTCTTGGGTACCAATATCGGACATAATAGATGGACTAACAATCACAATAAGTCTATTTTTATTGACTATTCGTCTAAACTATCTAGACTTATGGAAAATACACATGTCACCATTCAAATCATGCAACGCACTATCACAAAGATCTCTGACTTCACCGATCCGCTGGGTGAAACGCTGCACTTGCTCCGGCTCACGGGCACCCTGTACAGCCGAGCCGAATTAACGGCGCCGTGGGGTGTCGATCTGCCTCCGTTTGAGGATTGCATGATGTTTCATATCATCACCGCGGGGCACTGCTGGCTCGAAGTTGACGGTGAAGAGCCCCGCTTGCTGCAACAAGGTAGCCTGGCACTCGTTCCTCACGGCAATGGACACACTATCCGCAGAAGCCTGGAAGATAAGACCGTGCCATTGTTTGACATACCGGTCGAACAAGTAAGCGACCGTTATGAAATCATGCACCACGGGGGCGGTGGTGAATTAACTCAACTGACTTGCGGCGTCGTTCGCTTCGACCACGTGGCAGGCCAACAACTTATTGCGCTGCTACCCAAGGTGTTGCATCTCAACAGCTGGGGCGATGATGAAAGCAGTTGGCTGCAAAACACACTTCGCTTCATTGCTCATGAAGCCAGGGAGTTACGGCCAGGGGGAGAAACGGTGATTACTCACTTGGCCGATATCCTCATCATTCAGGCAATCCGCTCATGGATCGACTCGGCGCCCGAAACTGAGCAAGGTTGGTTATCGGCCTTACGTGATAAGCATGTCGGAAGGGCGCTCGCTGCGATTCACCGTGCGCCCGAAAAAGACTGGTCCGTAGCCTCCCTGGCCAAAGAGGTCGGTATGTCACGCTCAGGTTTCTCGGCCCGGTTCACCAACCTGGTCGGTGAATCTGCCATGCGCTACCTCACCCAGTGGCGCATGCAACTTGCTCGTGCGCAACTTCAGGAGACGTCGGATTCCCTCTCGGTACTCGCCGATCGCCTTGGCTATCAATCTGAAGCTACATTTTGCAGGGCGTTCAAACGGATATTTGGCGTGTCGCCAGGAAGCGTTCGCCCCACTGCTACACCCTAACGGTTAGCCACCCGCATTGCTGTAGCCCTGAAATCTAACTATCCGCTTTCTGGTAGTTCAAGGATTACTTAAAATGGGTGTTTAAAAACAGCTCGAGCCAACTTTACATAGCTGTGCAGTTTCAGGCTTTCCCAATTACCCGAGCTTTCAGCCTGCCCCAGAAAAATGTTTGATAGCAGAAACTAATTTATCGTAGTCATTGACACACCCGGCCTGCTACAACCAGGCAGATGTTCTGCCTGCAACGCAAATCAAAATCCCCTCACCCGGCGTGCTTGCCCGTTAAGCTGCCACTGGATCTGCTCGGTCAGCATCCCCAGACTATCCGGGAGATCCAGCAATTGGTGGGGATTCCGCCGCCTCACTGGCGCACCTTTTATCTGGACGCGCTGTTGGCCTACGCCAACTACGTCCAGCTGCTGCCCGCCTCGGAGGCCCATCACCATGCCGGCTCAGGTGGTTTGCTGAGCCATGGACTCGAGGTGGCGCTTCATGCCCTGCGCCTGCGCCGGGCGCATTTGTTGCCTCAGGGCGCGGACACCGAGGAGATCGTCGCCAAGCGGGAGGTGTGGACCTACGCCGTGTTCAGCGCAGCACTGCTGCACGACATCGGCAAGCCGCTGATGGATCAGGACATCACACGCTACGATCATAGCGGATGCGATGTTGGTCCCTGGGATGCGCTCACTTCCACCTTGTCGCCGAACACCTGGTATCGCATCCGCTTCCGCCGCAACCGTGAGCACCGTCTGCATGAACGGGTAGCACCCCTGTTATCCCAACTCATTTTACCGCAGCGCGCACTGGCCTGGCTCAGCACCGATCGCGGCCTGTTAGCCACCTGGCTTGATGCGGTCGGTGGGACATTCGAAGATGCCGGTATCCTGGGCGAGATTGTCCAACAGGCCGATGGACTCTCCGTGGCAGGGAATCTTGGAGCCTCGGGGGAAACGACCCGATTACCCGGCACTCGCCAGCCGCTGCACGAACGTCTGCTCACCGGATTGCGCTTCCTGCTGAAAGAAAACAAGTTCCCCCTCAACCGCAATGGCGCGGCTGGCTGGTTCGACGGTGAGCGCTTGTGGCTGGTCAGCAAACGCGGTATCGATACGCTGCGCGAGCATCTCACCCAGGAAGGCCACACGGGCATTCCCTCCCGTAATGACCGCATCTTCGACGAGCTTCAGGAAAACGGCATCCTGATCCCCAATGGGGATCGCTCCATCTGGAAAGCGAGCGTGAGCAGTGACGACTGGTCACATACCCTCACGTTCCTGTGCTTTCCGGCCATGCGCCTCTGGCCTGACCCTGGCTCCCGGCCGGAAGTATTTGCCGGCACGGTCACGCCAGTGGAGATCGAAACCGCCGATGAAGAGGATTCGGCAACAACACCATCACAGCCGTTGGAAACGGTCTCTGCACCACACCACCATGATGAAGAAATACCTGCATCGGAGACGCCGGCAACAGGTACCCCTTCGACCAACGGCTTTGACCCCATCGAGTTTTTCGCCCCGACGTCATCCAAGCCGGATCAGAAAACCAATGATGGTACAGCTTCAGTTACACCTCGAAAGACAACAGAAACTGATCCAGAAACTGAAAATGATCCCGGCCAGGCCTTCCTGGACTGGCTCCATGACGGTCTCAAACAAAACCGTTTCGAGACCAACTCGACCAATGCCCGCAT
>JBHHVB010000016.1:0-49656 GCA_046754065.1 Gammaproteobacteria bacterium | reverse complement strand
TCAGTACCGGTGTGTATCGATTCCCGATAGATCGGGCATGCAAGATTGCGTTGAAAGAAACGAATTCGATTCTCGCTGATCATGACGGGATACAACGGGTTATTTTTTGCTGTTTTTCACAATCAGATCTTGAGGTATACCAGAATATGGTTAAATCACTGTTAGCTTAGGTAAGCAAACTGAGAACCAGAGCGGGCTGGTTTGTCGCCTGGGTAATCATGCTAACCGCTGCCTGTTGCAGGATAACAGCCCGGGTTAACGAAGCAGTTTCTGAGGCATAGTCAGCGTCGACAATCCTTGAGCGACTCGCAGCAACATTTTCTACCGTTGTGCTGAGGTTTGATATGGTTAAATCGGGACGATTTTGTAGCGCGCCAAGGCGGGCCCTTTCCGAGCTGATCGCGTCGATAGCGAGATCAAACAGTGAAATGGCATTTTGTGCATCGGATTCGAGGTTGATACTAGACAATCCTAGAGCGCTGACTTCGAGTGCCCGCAATCCAAGCTCAAGTGTCTCGTTTGCATTGTCTCCTACCTGAAAATAGATACTTTTCAAACTGGGCAAAGCGATTTGGGTAGTCGTCGTGGTATTCGTTACTGTTTGTGTCGTCAGGTCAGGATAGATTTCATTAAAACCCGCCAATGGATTTGTATTTGGATTATCGACATCAGGCATAGTGCCCGATGTTGTTGTATCTCTTCCACCACCATCGGCGTCTGCGCCGCCTATACCACCTGTATCGTTATTAGCGAGGTTCATCGAACCAATAAACGCTGCGCCATTGGTTTTAAAATCAGCGATAAAATCTGCCGTGCTGCTTATGCCGGCAATTCCCGCCTGCGCGAAGTAGTTGTCGGTTGTTCTTGTGGTGTTTCCGGCAAGATAGGCCATCATGTCTTTAATACCATTGCCGCCAATGATGCTGTGAAGATATCTGGCCGCTGTATAGGCGGTGGCATAATCTCGATGAGAACCGCCAAAGTTTTGTCCGGTCAGGTTATCGATATTATCGACGATCTGTTGATCCGTGACCGCACCTTCTCCAACTAGATTGTTACGCACCGCATTAAGGCGTGCATCGCCACCAGGGATCAATTCTGCCGCGCCTTCGACAAACCATTTGTCAAAACTGACAAAATTGGTGGTGACACCCATAATGGCATGGGTCATCTCGTGCGCAATGAGTTGGTCAGATGTTTGATTTGGCCATGACAGGCTGGGATCAATGCTGAGCATTTCATTAACATCGATATGCAACTTAAGATTGATCAGCGTTGTTGTGCCTGATCCGCTGACGTATGCGCTGGCTGATGGGATATCATCATCAAGAATAATTTTTAAATCGACATTGGATGCAGAAAGACCGAAATAATTTTGTAACAGCAGTTCACTTTGTTGTAACCATGATCTCTGAAGATTATCCAGAATTTTCTGTTTCTCCGTTGCCAACGTGACGGGTGTGGGTGTTATCGTCTATTGTGTTTCCGAATTTATAATCACCGATTGTGCATTACTGGCCTGACCAAAGACCTTGATTGAATTGAATTCAGTTGAATTGCCAATGCGGTCAACTTCAAATAATAGTTGATCCATTTCAGATTGCAGGCTTTGGCGGTTGCTACGGGACAACGTGCCATTGGCTGCCTGCAACGAGAGTTCCCTTCCACGTTGAAGGATGTTTGATACATCACCAAGTCCACCTTCCATCGCCTGTAACATCGATATCGCATCATTGGCATTACGCATCGACTTGACGAGAGCCCCTTAACTGACTCGTCATGCGATTGAATATTGCGAGGCCCGCTGCATCATCAGCTGCGCTATTGATTCGCCGCCCAGTGGACAAACGCTGTTGTGAGGTTTTAAGTGAAGAGTCTGTCCTTGACTGAAGGCGCATCGTATTTAATGCCATGACATTGGTATTGATACGCATCGTTAAATTCCTGGTTATCCATAGATTTTAACGACTAAAATGAACAATGCTTTAGGCCATGCGTATGAAAAGGGGGGTAAACCAGGGTTGGGCTATTCAAAATGTAAATGGTTAATTAATACAATAGGTTAGCGGTTTGAATGAGGGTGGTGAGAGGCCATTTTAATTTATAATCATGTTCCAGAGGTTAACTTGGAACAAAATCTATCGGGTAAGTCACGATCATCGTTTCGACATCCTTCTCACCAAAATCGAGTGTTCTAACAACGGTTTGAATCTTCTTCAGCAGTGTTGAGGATCGGATTTCACTGGATACAACCTTGATATTGCTGACCTGTCCAGAGGGCTCAATGGTAATTTCAAGCACAATTCTGCCTTCAAGCGTCGGGTCGCGGCGAAGTGCGCGCCGGTACATCGCATCGATTCTACCCTTGATTCTTTCAAAGACCAGTTGAATGTCTTCTTCGGGACGGCGATGCGCCAACTCTTCAGCCTCCAGCGCCTCCAGGTCGACGAGATCACTCTCTACCTGGGTCGTATTACGTGATTCCAGTTCCGTGCTACCGACATTGCGGGTAAGGCTCGCGGTATTAATACCGCCACTGTCTTTTGTGGCGGCCGCTGAAATGATTGATCGCGTATTCTTTTTCGCCTTCGTTCCGGTTGTCGAGAGTTTTTTATTATTTTTGAGCTTGTTGACGGCCGGCGTCTCACGAAGGTCGGCAAATTCGTCACGCAACGCAAGCAAGCCGGACTTCATCGCCTTTTTCCTCGCCGCGGCCCGTTTTTTCAGGGCCTGATCCTGCTTCTTTTCAGGCTCTTTCTTTTTTTCCTTCTTCTTCTCTTTTTTCTTTTTCGGTTCCTCTTTCTTTTGTTCCTTCTTTTCCTCTTTTTTCTTTTCAGGTTCTTTTTTGGCCGGTGGAGGCGGTGGCGCCTTTTTCTTTTCAATGAGCAATTTTGCTAATCGGGGTGGTAGTTTTTCCGCCTTGGAACGATCAAGCTCGGGCACCTGAATAAAGGGAACAATTAATCCCAGCAGAGTAAAAACAATAATTGACCCATAAAGGAATTTACGAAAGCTTCTGTCTTCGCCTGCGGAGAGTTGCCAGGGTGAAACAATTGGATACGTAGTGGCTGTCGACATTAACCCTCCTTAGCCGATTTCTGTACAACAGCCAGTGAAATATTGGTAAACTTGGCCTTGGTGCAGGTCACCATGATCTTTTTCAAGAGCTTGTATGGGATAACCCTGTCACCCAGGATAGTAATTTCTCCGCCACCTTTTTTAGCATCTGCAGCGGTTAGCGTTCGATTCGCATGGTAATCAAGCTCTTTCTTCAGGCCAGGGATGGTGTCAGAGGGTAAATCAATGATATCCGCGATTGTTTCTACCTTGCGTCCCTGTACGATGATGTCCTTGCTGGTTACGATAATGCTGAGTGTTTCTTTCGGTTTTTCCTTCGCGATAGATTCAGGGAGCTTCAGTACCTTGGCGCTTGGTATACCGCCCGAGTCAGATGAGCTGACTAGCAGAAAAAATACCAGGATCGTAAAGATATCCATCAGTGATACAAGGTTGAGTCCCTGCATCCGCCTGCGCTTGTGATGTCGCTCCATACGACGAGCGCGACGTGACATGTTCATCATTGTTTGGCCGCTCCGGCTGGGGAGTCGTTACCATCAATGATGGGCGCATCACCGATGGCTATATCGGGAAACAATTCTACCGATACGGTCGAGCCAGCCTGAACAACCTTCGCGGTACGCACCGTATCCATTAGCTTAATCAACGCTTCATAGGAGATTTCCGATTCGGAAAGTATCGTTGCATTCGATATATCCGGCGTTCTTGCCTTAATCATTTGCAGAAGATCCGATAGACCGCTGAAATTATAACCTTCTTTATTATTATCAATCCTCTTAATCAGGCCCCGTTTACGATCGCCTACTTCCAGCGAATCTTTTCTTATCGTCACTTCAAGCTGTAATTGCTCCTTTTGATCATCAGGAGATGGAGAATTCGCCGGAGGAATATTGAGTTCCAGTATTGCCAACCGGGAGAAAACCGCAGTGATCAGAAGGAAAGGCACCAGGATGACCATCAAGTTCATGAAGGCCGTGATGTTTAGCTCCGGAGGAGCTGAATGCCTGTGGCGATGTAAACGTCTTAACATAGGTTGACCAGTCTTTGATTATTCTTTGGGTGAAGATTTTGGACTGGATATCAGATTTAGAAACTTGACTGCGGACATTTCGAGATTATCCACTATGCCGGTCGTTTTGGTTTGTAATACCGTATGTATCAATAAAAGTGGAATCGCGACAATCAATCCGAATGCCGTCGTGTTCATCGCGACTGAGATGCTGGAGGACAATAGATCTGCTTTTTCAGCAGGGTCGGCGTTGGATACTGCAGTAAATGCCTGAATCAGTCCGATAATCGTACCCAGCAATCCCAACAAGGTCGCAATATTTGCAAACGTTGCCAGATAGTGAGTTCGTTTTTCAAGATGTGGTAGCACTTCCATCATGCCTTCTTCCATTGCCGTTTCGATATCATCACGCCGTTGAGAGGTTCTGATTCTGGACAGTCCATAGTTGAAAACGGTTCCGATCGCTGCCTTGGATTTGGAAGTGATAGCCATTGCCTGTGGATAGTTACCCTTGTTGATATGCGGTATCAACGCGTCCCATATTTTTTTACTGTCTCGTTCTGTACTTGCAAGAAAAAAGTAACGCTCAAGTGCTATAGCCAAGCCTAGCGCGAGAATAAGAAGTAATGGATACATAAATATGCCGCCATCCTGCAAAAATCTAATGACAGAATTAAAGGATTCCATCTCTATATCTCCTGTGTTGGTTTACTGGTACACATTTAAACATGTGAATAATTGTCAAACTGTTAAAAAGATCAAATTTTATAATATTTTTAATAATTTAGACGTCCGGTTACGTACCCGGTATTTCTCTACTAAATAGCGGGCCAAAAGCAGTTAACTTTAACCAATTCCTATTGTTTATTGATCAATGAAGAGGTATTCCTGAGTTCTTCCCTTGAATAATATCTTGAATTCCAGTAATCGCTGGAATTTCTCCCGGTTCAATAATGATAAATCGGTGTGAACATGTCTGGGGAAAGATTGTTTAATATCGTTTCCGACCGATGCTGCTTGCCAGGGCATCACATAGAGCACCTTGGGTAGCTCGCGACTCCCATAAATTTTTGCGCCTTCCAGGTCGAGCCGTTCTTCCGCCGTTGCCGCGCTCATCCACAAAACAGCGCCAATGATTAACGCGAAAATCAATTTAGAATGTATCATTGGAATTACTCCTTGGCCTTAATACGGTGCTCCAGATCCCTAATCCAGGAGGCGACCAGTTTATCTTTCTCAGGCGAGTATTTCTGGTACTGCTTATAATACTCAACAGCGCGTCTAAAATCCCTTAAATATAATTCATATAAAATGCCAAGATTGTAATAGGCCAACGCATATTGTGGGTCAATCTGAATGGCCTTGCGATAGGATGTTCTTGCTTTCTCAAATTCACCCTGAGAGCGATAAATGATTCCCAGCTGGTTATGCGCCATCGCATTTTTTTTATTGATCTCTATTGCCTTGTTAAGTGCAATCTCGGCTGCGGTAAGGTTTCCGTCGTTATAATAAATGATGCCAAGATTCGCATAGGGACCGGAATAGTTCGGGTAGCTAAAAGTTAATTTATTAAGTCTTTTTTTGGCAGATTCGTATCTGCCTGCCTGCATGTCTTTTAGTGCTTTTTTATATTCGGAGATCAGGGCATCAGGCGCACCCGTAATGGAATCCTGATTCAGTGACACAGGTTTCTTCGTCGTGGTTGGTCCGGACGCGCAGCCAACCAGTAATAAGAAGGCTATTAATGAAAAATATCTATTGTAATACATTGATTGCTATTTCACTTTTCTCATTACGGGCATAGCGGGCCGGATACAGACTGGCGAGATCAACGAAACTTTTGTTAATCCAGTCGTCAAATATGCCCTGTTTTACCCTGTCAATATTCGTTTCATGCGCCTCGATCGATTTTTCCTCGAACGGAAAGGCCTGTTCCTCCAGTAGTATATCGTATTCTTCGAGTTCATCTGCAGAAAGGCCGCCTGGTCTTTCCGAGTTCATCAGTGCCTTGCTGAAATCATAATAGATTGTGGCGATGTGATAGTTAGATGCGGTTGTGATACCAGCAATGCCTTGTTCAAGTACGCTATTATATTTGTCCAGCGCCCGCTGCATCACCTTTTTCTTTAGCTTCAGGCTTTTCTTGAGGGGTTCAACAAGCTTTATTTTCCTGAATTCTTCATAGGTCAGGTCGGCAAGTACAAGTGCAGCGCTCCCTGCCAGGAAGCGGGTACGGGCAGTCTGTTTCGCCTTGTTTTTATCATTGGCTTTTACAATTTCTTTTAACCAGTAATGGTATTTGCTGGTGTCTTCGTTCTGTTTGTACATCTGGGCAATCTTGTTTCGAGCTTCAATGGCTTCCTCAAGCGGAAACGGGTAGCTTGCGATATATTGCTTGTAGGCATCGATTGCAGCGGGAATGTTATTAGTCGTTTCAAAAAGTTCCGCTGATTGCCAGCTAGCCTCTCTTCTGATACCGCTATTTTTTCCAGATTTTGCTATACGCCTGAATTCTCTAGCCGCTTTATCCTTTTGATTGCTTTCGATATAAGCATAGGCGAGCTTGGTGGTAACATCGTTTTGTAGCGGGTGATCAGGGTAGAGCTTGCGAAAGTCCTCGAGAATTGTAATTGCCTTTTTCCAGTCCTTGATCGTGATGTAAATGGTGGCCGCATCATACTCTGCGGTGCTGCCGATCTTCTTTGAGGTTACAGATTGACCGGCGCGTAGAAAATGTCTTGCCGCTTCTTCCATGTCCGAGGCGTTACGCGCGATTTCGCCTTGCTTGTAAATTGATGCTGCCAAGCGATCTTCAATATCACTTCTTAATGGATCTGATGCTGATGTCAGGTTGAGTATCTGACCATACAGCGCTTCTGCACGCGCATATGACTTTCGCTCGAAAGCCCTGTGCGCAATAATCATCCATGCGGTACGCACTATCGTTGAATCTTTTGGTGACAAATTTATAATTTTTCGTGCAATCCGCGCTGCCTGTTCAACTTTTCCATCTGCAAAAAGATCTGATGCAGACTTTCCAAGCACATCCGGGACATGTGGGTTGCTGGGAAATGCATCAGCAAAACGCAGCGCGCTCTCGATTGCCTTGTCTTGCCAAATGGCCTCCTTGGCCGGGTTTTCCTTGATAATGTTGTCATATGCCAGCAGCGCAGCATAACCCGCTTCGGCTTCATTGGGGTGTGTGCCGTAGCGATAGGCCGTTTTCTCATACTCTTTGGCAGCGTTAACATAATCTCCAGTTTCAAAGAGAATTTCCGCCAATAAAAAATTGATTCTTGCACTGCGAGGATCGTATTGAAATGTCTTGAGAAAGGTACGATACCAGTAAATAGCCTGAGCAATATTTGTTCTGGTTTTCTCCTGTTGAGCCTTGGCATGATGGTATTCAGCCAGTTCTTCCAGTGTTGCCTTGACTTGTTCGCTAACACTTTTTCTCAGCTTGAGATTCTCGTGGGCATGATATTTTTTGACGAAATCCTCTTTTGCTCTCAGTAATGGTTTGGTGAACTTGCCATTCTTGTAGGCTTCGATCGCGAGTAGCTCAAAATTGGGTGTGTGAATATCGTTGGGGTGAGTTTCTGCAAACAGGTTGTACATGTCTGCCGCATCTTTATAACGTTCTTTATCAAGATAAAATTTACCCAGGTGCTGATAAATCAGGTACTCATAACTGCGATGACCCTTTTGTTCGAAATACTGCGCAATTGTTTTGCTATCATCGACCGATGAAAAAACGAGGCTCAGTATGCGTAACGTATCGTCCAGCAACTCACGGTCCCCTCGGGAAAGGTAGACGGTTATATCCTCAATGTTTTTTGCCTGGGTTTTATCCAGCTTGCGACTGAGTAACGAGAAAAATGAGTCAAGCGCATCCTCGACACGCCCCTCTTTATAAAGTGCCCATCCATATTTATAAAGTGCCTTTTCATAAAGGTGCGATTGCTTTCCAACGGCAATTACAGTCTTGTAGGACTGGATGGCAGCTTTATAGTCATTCAGGATAAATTGCAGTTCTCCACGACGGAACAGTATTTCCTGCTTATAGCTCGAGTTCGGGTACTTCGCCAATAGCCGGTTAATCGCCATAATAGACTTATCGAGTTCGCCGTTCAGGTCATACGCTTTCGCCAATTGATAAAAGACATGCTCATTTTGTTCATCTCGCGGAAATTCTTTCAAATACTTTTCGTATAGTTCGATTGCCGCGGTATAGTCGAGATCCACAGATTCGGCACTTCTCAGTTCAATATTTTCCAGTTTCTGCATCTCAAGAACAGCCAGTCTTAATATTGCCTCCTGGCGAATTGATTTGTCTTTTGCGTTTTCGAGTGCGTCATAATAACGCTCAAGAACGATGTCAAAATCATCGGCAAAGACCTTGTTCCATTCTATCGAGACAGTTTTACGAATTGTCGTCGGCTTTGGAGGTTCTTTTTTTACCGGCCCGCAGCCAGCCATCGCAATGACGATAATTGGCAACAAAATTTTATATACGGCGTATCTGTTCATTATTTATGCGCCGACATGTACGCATCATCATAAAGACGCGCAACAGAAATATATGCCTGATCGAGATAGCCTGAAATGCGCGCACGTTGATCTTCAAGTAACTGAATGGCAACCTTTTCAAGCAAAGCCTGTTTCTTCAGTTTTTGATTAATGATGGATCGTTTGTAATTTTGAATATTACTGGCGAGCGCCTGCAGATCCTGATTAAAAAGATCTGTTTGTCTTTGCAGATTACCCTGGCTGGAAATGTTGCCGGTTAACAAGCTGTTTCTACTATTTCGGACTTCAGCATCATATTCAGTAATGATTTGCCAGAAAATCATATTTGAATAGATTGCCAGGGCGTCGTTATTTGCGAGCATTTCCTGAAAGCTGAATCGGTTGGTTGTGCTTTCGCTAGCGAGTTTGAGCAGAGCTAATTCTTTTAACTGGTTTGATTTCAGTAAATTGATGCGCTGATTAGCTGCCCTGAATTGCCCAATCTCGGTACTATAGGCCTTTATTGTGTTACGTAGTAACAAGGTGGTTGTATTTCTTAAAGATGACCTGCCAGAATTATAATCACTTAAGGTGCGAAGCCTGTTGGACATGACCGCTGAGTAGGCATTAACATTGTCTGAGAGTTGTTCGAGTAACTGCAATAGAGAATCCATTGCCTTATATTCTTTTAGCTTCATCTGAAATGGATGATGTTCTACCAGGGGGCTTAAATAAGGGTCTACAAGCGACGTCGTCAGGATCGTGTCCCTGACATTGCGCTTCCTCATTTTTTCGTTATCTATCACCTTGCTGATCCAGTAACCCTTGTTGATTTTCTCGAGAGATTGATTGATCTCGCTTAACTCTGATTTATACACATCGATTGCATTTTGATAATGCTCAATGGCCTGTTTGAAGGAACTCATTCTGCTGAGTGCGTAAGGCAAAGCGATCAATGCCTCCTGCACTGAGGGATCATAAATGTTTCGTTTCTGCAATTCAGTCCAGGGTTTAATTGCCCGGGTATACTGACCGCCGAGCGCATGGGCCCACCCGGTCCCAAGTAATGCCTGATTGGCTAGCGGACCTGACAGATTGACTTTCTGAAAATAGTTGCGCGCCAGCGTTGCATTTTCGTCCTCAAGATAAATGAAACCCAGGGTTATATTCGCATTATCTTTCAGTGCAGCAGTTTCATCGCTAATGGGATTCGTTTGGCTCAGTTCATGAAGAATATTCAGTCCCTTGTGCTTTTGACCGCTCTCAATCAACGTCATGGCCAGATTATAGCGGGCATAATAAGACCAGGGTTGTGTGTTGTCATCAGACAAAGTATAGCGGCTCAGAATGTCCTCATAGCGTTTTGCGTCGAGTAAAAGTTGCGCCTGTAAAAATTTTTTCTCCTCAAGTAAATCGAGGGGTAAATTTTCTTTTAGTCCATTGAGGATTCTCTGGGCATCCTGGTAGAGCTCCTGATCATAGAAATGTTTTGCCAATGCCAACCTGACGTCGTCGGGCATTGTACTTATAATCCGGCGAGATTGAAGATGGGATATTAATTTTTCTACCCGATCGTACATCCCTTGTGCCAGATACGGATGGACGAGTTTAAGTTCATCCTCGCCGCCGTTTGCAGAAAATGGGGCAAGGATTACCGATATTAGGCATATAAGCCCGAATACGGGTGCTGTATTTTTTGTTTGATGCTGCATGCTGTTAAGTTTGATCTGTGCCCGGGGTGTCTATAGTCATCATGTCCATGATAGTTAATAACGCAGATTCAATTGAGTGTACTCAAAGCGCTATGATGTCTTAAAAAACTATAGATCTTCCTTTTATTAAAGTGTGTTCCCTGGCGATCACTTGCTTTTCCTTTTGCGACCTTGAGCAGGCTTAAGCGGTAGCCAAAGTTAGAAATAAAACAGGCCTTAAAAGGGTGCTTAATTTCATGCAGACTACAAAAGTGGGCCAACGCCGATATTCTATGGAAACTGCCCAATATCATCAACAATGATATCCAGTTTGTATTAATTGCAACTTAAAATTTATTACAGCCAATATTGTTTTTTCTGGTGTATGCTATGCCGGTGCCCCATTCCCACTCCTGGAAGGAGCATACCCGATCAGGTTAATATATCGTCATTTATATGCTAAGCATCAGTGCAGATTCGAATCAATATACCAGATGAGTATCTGCGCCCAGTTGATTCAAACCGGCTACAGGCGTATGGGTTGAAGTGGATGCCGATAGTTGATAACTGGTATCGGGAATTGCCTGATACGCATGCCGAGGGTTAGCTAACAAGCCAAATTGCGGTATTTTGCTAAATCGCAATTGATAAGCCAATGATATCAATGTAAAAATCAGGCTATGAACGCAACGAGGAATTTTCCGCTTGAGCAAATGATTGTTCCCATCACATCGATCGTATGCTTGCTGGTCATTTTTTTGTTAGATCTGAATCAGGAACTCTTCTTGGAGATCAATGCCTTAAGCGAATTGACTGGTCCGGCTCTGTGGGCAAATATAACGCTATTTGGAGATGGGCTGGTCGTATTTGTGTTGGTGCTTCCATTTATTGGCAGACGTCCTGATATTGTTGCCGCTGTATTTTTGACCGCCTTGATCGCAACCCTGTTTGTCCATGGTTTAAAACCACTGTTTCAGGTAGCAAGGCCTCCCGCTGTACTGGCAACAGAGTTATTCCATATCATTGGTCCTGCACATAAAATGGGATCATTCCCTTCGGGTCACACAACCTCGGCCTTTGCACTAGCCGGTGTCCTGGTATTGAGTATTCAAATCCGCTGGCTAACGGGGGTATTGCTGGTTTTGGCCATATTGGCTGGATTGTCCCGCATCGTTGTAGGCGTGCATTGGCCAATGGATGTCGTTGCCGGGATGGGTCTGGGGTGGCTTGCTGCGGTTATCGGTGTCTGGGGAGCAAAACGCTGGCAATGGCTTTACAGCAATGTTTTCCAGTTCATCTTCGGTGGGCTACTGCTTGTTGCCGGCGTGGTACTGCTCACCAGCCATCAATCCGGTTATGATCAGGCCTTGTACTTTCAGCGGATCATTGCGGCCGTATGCCTGATGGGGGGTATCACTGGGGCGATGCGCCTTCGGCAGCATTAACCCCAGCGAATCTGCTTCCTGATTAGCCTTTCTTCTCGATTAATTCGTGAATAATGGGTGTCAAAATGATCTCCATGGCCAGTCCCATTTTTCCGCCTGGCAAGACAATCGTATTAGGGCGAGACATCCATGAACCTTGCAGCATCTGCAGATAATACGGAAGGTCGTGTTTCTGCGGATAGCGGAACCTGATGATGATAAAACTTTCATCCGGGGTAGGAATATCCCTGGCAATAAATGGGTTGGATGTATCAACAACCGGGACACGCTGGAAATTAATATCCGTACGGGAAAATTGTGGCGCAATGGTGGACACATAATCAGGCATGCGTCTGAGAATAGTGTCGGTGACTGCGTCTGTTGAATATCCACGCTGTGCCGTATCACGATGAATCTTCTGGATCCATTCGAGGTTAACGATAGGTACAACACCGACCAGCAGATCTACCCACTTTGCAATATCGTGCTCTTCATTCACTACGCCACCGTGTAGACCTTCATAAAACAACATGTCAGTTTCACCGGTAATATCTTCCCAGGGCGTGAATTCTCCAGGTTGCTGATTGTAAGGTTTTGCTTCAGCTTCATTATGAAGATACTTGCGGACTTTACCTGTGCCGTTTTCAGAGTAATTCTGGAATAGCGCCGCCAGGTCGCCGAACAGATTCGCATCGGGTCCAAAATGACTGAGGTTGTTACCCGCTTCATTCGCTTTTGCAACAGCTTCTTTCATTGATTTCCTGTCATAGCGATGAAATGCATCACCTTCCACAACAATGGGATCAATGCCTTCTCTACGAAAGATATGTTCAAAGGCATCTTTTACGGTTGACGTGCCTGCTCCTGATGAGCCTGTCACCGCGATAACTGGGTGTTTTGCTGACATGTCTTCTCTCCTTAAGTCTCTATATTTTTATAATAGTAGGTTGTTGCGTGTGAACCTGGGCGAAAGCTGATCAGCCACTTTTCCAGCTAAAGTAGCTCTGCTTCGTAATAACCAATGAACTAGTTCGGCACGTCTTTGTTCGCTTGGGATCATAAATCTATTATAATCCCTGATAGTTCTTATTATTTTATCGAAAAAAGAAGTCTATTGGAGCAAATCACGCCCGTGGAGGCAAGAGCTAGAAAGCAATTTTTCCGCAAACTGCAGAAATTAGTTGCAATGACTGTAATCGGTAATGCTATTTGGGTTGAGAAGCCGATATAATGCCTGATTATAACTAATGAATTCGGATAATTTGAGATGGCGTCGCAACTAACTTTAGTTAAATCAATCAATTGTTTTATCTTGCTGGCGGTCACAATTGCCCTGGCAGGCTGTGCGGGTACCGCTGTAGATACTTCCCATCCGTTAATCAAGGACGCAACCGCTGGCCCTTTGGCCCATATTTATTTTATCAGGCCTCAAACTGAGCGATTTCTTGGAATGGCGGATAACAAGCTTGCGGTCGAGCTGGACCAACAACATATTCTCGATATTGTTAAAGGGGAATATGCGCTGATTGATATCGAACCTGGGGACATTTGGGTGACTACCCGTTCATCGACCTCGTGGGGGCCTCGGCAGGCCGTAAAAAAGATGTCAAAAAGTCGGAGATTTAATTTTGAGGGGGGGAATACCTATTTTATAGTTATTAAGCCGGTAGATGGAGAATTTCGCGGCGTTTATTATATGCCTGAATCGGTCAGTTTGTCTGAGGCCAAGCAGGTTGTCAGGGGGCTTCGTGCGACAGGCGAGGCAAAAAATACGCCGATAAAAGCTTTGGAAGGTTAGTACAAACATCGTCGGTATTCTTCGATTCATACCAATATCCAGCAATGGCACCGGTTTGATTGCCGACAGCATGCTTGTGCAATTTGATGTGACTGCTTTGATTAAAGTACAGAGTTTCTTGGACTGCTAACGTGAATCAAAAACCTTTTCGTACGCTGTTTCTATGGGTCATCTGGGTGGCTGCTACGTTAATTGTATACGTTAGCCTGTTCCAGGATACCGAAGTCTGGGAGTTTCTGATTAACGATCCCAGCCGGATCACCTGGCTGATTGTCGGTTTGTTTCTGTTTGGCATACTAAGTAGTTTCCTGCTAACCATCATGATTACCCTTGAATCAATAGATGCCTTTTATATGGAAGATACGATAAAAGTAAAAGGCCTGATGGCGACCCAGGTCAGGTCCGCCAGACGAGTTGTGGGTCGATTCTTTAATTCTCTAAAGTCCATTTTGCAGGTGAATGGCAGACCTGATGTCGAGGCATTGTTAAACGTTGAATTAGCATTTTACAAGCGATTGAGCCATTCGGTCGAGGTAATCGGTAACCTGCTTGTGACGCTCGGTCTCATTGGTACCGTGGCCGGATTAACGTTGACGCTAACCGGGTTAACGGGTTCACTGGAGGCATTGGGCCATGATCAGGAGATGTTACTGTCAGGATTACGCAAGGCTATGGCTGGCATGGGAACGGCCTTCTATACGACATTGCTGGGTGCCGTTTTAGGTGGCGTGTTGCTAAGAGTATTTGCACAAATTACTGAAAATGGCGTTGAGAGCCTGTTCGATAAACTGATGCGAGTGTGCCTGGTGCATTGTTCGGCCGATATGGTGCCATCTTTAGAGAGAGATTTACGTTTTCTCGATGGCGAAATTGAGGCCTTGGGCCATCATCTGAATGCACTGCAGGACGCGTTCAAGGATTCCGGGGTTGCTATTACAGACTTTAGGCGTGAAGTGAATGACCTGAAAGAAATGACAAACGATGAAAATGAGTCAATGAATCATCGAATTAGAATCCATCAGACCTATAGCCAGATTCTGAAAGAAGAAACTCAATTGCTCAACAAAACAAAAGGCTCCTGGATCGAGCGGATTATCCGTTCCGTTAAAGGAACCAGATCCTGATAGTGCTGTGAAAGAAAGACGCAGATTTCCCTATACAAATATTCATGAAAGTTTTTCAGATGTTGCGCTTTTGATGCTGGCAACATTCATATTTTTACTGGTTACTATTCTTATTACCTCTCGCATGGCCAAGGAGCACCAGTTACCCAGAATGAAAACCGAGATCCAGCAGCTTCATGAAGAGCTGGAAAAGAGCCAGCGGGATAAAAAGCGGCTGCTTCAGGAATTAGGCGACATGGCGGGTATGGATACCGATACCCAGATGGAGCATGTGCTTGAAACGGCTGGATTGAGTACAGGTCAGGGGCGAAAGGATTTTGATCTTTTTGTGAAAGGTTTAAGAGATATTCCCGGCAAGGATTTACACCTGGTTGTTGATGCAACTGGCTCGATGCACGGGGTTTCGACATTCCTGATTCCGGTTTTACGAGTAATTGTTATTCGCTCGCAAAAGCACCTTGATGCCATCACCTGGTTTTCGGACGGAAAGGCCGATACCTATACCGGCTCGATGGGGCAAATGTTTGATCATCTCATGCAAGGTGCCCCTTTTATCGGAAACGATGAAACGATTGGTGATGCATTCAGGCGTGCAGCAATTAATGCAAAAGCCCCTGGGGCTTACATCTTGATTGGTGATGAACCGTCAGATGACCGAATCATGTATCTTAAGATTCCCGCGCCAGTGTTTACCATTCCGCTTGGAAAACTGAATCCAACCACGTTGTGGGAATATGAAACGTTAGCAAAGAAAACCAACGGCAAAATTCTGCAGATGGAAATTAAATGAGACCGGCTACGTCAGTTCCAACAAAAGCCGGTCTATCATGTTTTGCGCCTGAGACAGGTAACCACCTCCGAACAGGTTAAAGTGGTTTAGTACATGATAAAGGTTATACAGGGTTTTTCTGACCGGGTAGCCGTCATCAACCGGAAAAACTTCATCATAAGCTTGGTAAAAATTTGAAGGAAAACCACCAAATAGTTCTGTCATTGCGAGGTCCGCTTCGCGGTCGCCATAATAAACAGCGGGATCAAATATGATGGGTTCGCCATCGCTACAGATCGCATAGTTTCCTGACCAGAGATCGCCGTGAAGCAGTGAGGGGGATACTTGATAGGTAAAAAAGAACGCGGGTAATTTATCCAGCAATTTCTCTCCATATTGATATAAATAACTTGAGCTACTCTTTTGCCGGGCTAGATCAAGCTGGAACCTCAGACGGTTTTCAATCCAGAATGTTGCCCAGCTTTCTTCTGGTTTATTAATCTGGGTTGTAGAGCCAATGGTATTGTTTCGGTGCCACCCGAATTGCTGGTGTGATTTTTTATGCATTGCAGCGAGCTGATGGCCAAGCAAGATTGCGCTATTAGAATGACCTCTACCGGTTTCAAAGTGTTCGAGCACCAGGTAAGCAATATCCCCATCAATCCCACAGCAAACAGGTTTTGGCGCCCTAATCGTGTTTGAGGTGATAATTTCTTTCAGGCCTTCCATTTCTGCATCGAACATATCCGCCATTGCGGCCGAATTCAGTTTCACGAAGTAGTTTTCTCGTTCGCTGACGAGTTTGTAGGCCTGGTTGATACTGCCACCGCTTACCATTTTTTTCGACAAGATATGGAATTCGCTTCCTGTTGCCAGGGTTATCTGATTTTGGATGGCAGGCCAGTGGTTCATGTTAAGTCTCTACATCGATCCAGGGGTATTGATAAGAATCATTATTAAATAAAGCCGCCATAGTTTGAAGCGACAATTCGACTTGGTGATCTTTAGGAACCATAATAAAATGATTGCAGGAACAAAAAAAGGATGGGATGCGCTATGTATTTGAGAGAAAGAGATTCTGGTGATTATGTCGAAGTACTCGATTACAAGGCATTGGTTGACCCTTGCCAGACGTCAATCAGTGGTCGTTTTCATGCGGGAGAGGAACTGCAGGATGCGGAAGAGTTTGATAAATCCGATCTTGTTTTTCCGTCTGGAGAGAATTTGCCTGCATGCTGGTTAGATGCCGACTACAAGGAGAAAATGGCGTAACCGGTCGGATCAAGCATGCCTTGATGGTCAGTACGTTCATGTTCTGATTTAATGTCTTGCGACCACTGTATTTGCCGGTCAGGTGGCAAGTATTCGGTTAACTGTGTAACCAGCAATCTGGTTTCTCCCGGAAAGGCTCTAAGCTATTGATAGTCAGTTAATTATAGAGCATTTCTCGCTTGCTGTGTTTATCCTGAGTTGTGATGCCCTTCACGGAAAAATTATACTTAAAACAATAAACTATGCGTATCGATTAACTGGAAAGGCAATGGGTCAGTCGTGCGCTATTCACATCACAAACCGGATATTATGACTGTCTTGATTATTCTTGTCGTAATCGGTGTGATCTTTTCAACGACAGTCCGCGCCCAGGAATCATTGGAGATCTGCCTCGATGATGACTACCGGGTGAGTCAATGCGCCCAATCCCGAACGGAATCATCCTCTACCTCTCAAAACGGATTTTTATACCAGACCAACGCGCGCACCAGAAAAAACAATGTAGTTTCCTTTGCTGCAGCTCAAGTCGATCAGATAAAACCGGCCCTGATAATCGCTCAAGGTGGGTGTGCACAGGTTGAGTCGCTTGTACCCGGGGCGACCGATGAGGACGCCTTTGGTATGCCCAACTTGCAGATCGACCTGAACCGAAAAATGGCGCTCGATTTCCTGATGAATGCAGGAAATAACGGCATATATCTGTCAACGGTCTATTTAGGTTTCAAAGACTGCTGGTAATTAATGATCTGATTCTACTTATCTATCCACATTGGTTCACCTGTGTTAAATAGAGATACAGGTGGTATATTGCGCATGTGGAAACACGTGTAAAAAATTCTCTGTATGACTACCCCGTCAAATATAATAGAATAAAAATCATGTCATCCATATTGAAAAACCAGGCAATACAAAGGGATAACGTAATACCCAATCCGCCGTTTTGGGGCAGTCGTTGCATTGAGCATATCCCGCTACGTGCTGTAATTCCTTATATCAACAAGACGACCCTGTATAAATTTCAATGGGGATTTAAATCACAGGGAAAATCGCCAGAGGCGTATCAGGCCTGGGCGAAGCAGGAGGTCGATCCGATTCTGAATCGCCTGATGATGGATAATGAAGACAGGGAGATGATTCAGCCTCAGGCGGTCTATGGATATTTTCCCTGTTTGTCCGATGGCAACGATCTTATTATTTTTCAGGATGAAAAAAAGCGAATCGAGCGTTGCAGGTTTACTTTTCCTAGGCAGAAAAAAGGACGTGGTCTATGTATTGCGGACTACTTTCGTTCCGTCGAGAGTGACGAAACAGATGTGGTTGCGTTTCAGCTTGTTACGGTAGGTCAGAAAACGTCAGATTATGCGCGTGAGCTGTTTGAAGGTGACAAGTATCAGGAGTACCTTTACTGGCATGGTCTTAATGTTGAATCAACAGAAGCGATGGCTGAATATATACATAAAAGAATACGGACAGAATTAGGTTTTTGTCGCGAAGATGCGCGTAATATTGCTGACATGATTAAGCAGGGGTATCGAGGATCACGCTACTCTTTTGGTTATCCCGCATGCCCTAACCTGCATGATCAGGACCAGATTCTGGAATTATTGGGTGCTGAGCGAATTAATGTTTCCCTGGGGGATGAGGATCAGCTGTGGCCCGAGGAGAGTACCAGTGCCATCGTGCTTCACCATCCGGAAGCGAAATACTTTAGTGTCTAAAGACTCGGATTAAATTACTGTGTATCAGATCATTAGTCGATATATCGATATTTGCAAATTCAAGATTGCTCCCCAGGATATTCCTTATTCAAAATTTTTGTTACTCATTACATTAATCGCCTATTTTATCGGGAGCGTTATCTTATCGCTGTTCGAATGGAGTCTCGTCAAATCGGTGGTCGTGGGATTAATGGATCTCAGCCTGATAGCCGGTTTATCATATATGATCTTATGGATTCGATTGTCCACCGAACGCTATGTGCAAACTTTAACAGCCCTGGCTGGTAGTGGTGCGATACTGGATCTGGTGGGTATTCCGATATTTCTTCTTCAGTATAACGTAGATTCAGGCCCGTTTGTCCTTGAGCTGGTGATCTGGGTATGGGTGTTCTGGAATATGGCGGTATTTGGTCATGTGTTACGCCATGCGTTGTCAACAACGATGTTTACTGGTGCGATGCTGTCACTGCTCTATTTTTTCATCTCCTTCAGTATGCTTAATACATTTTTCCTAAGTACCATGAAATAAAGACCATGTTACGAATCCATATACTCGGTATTTGCGGCACCTTTATGGGTGGACTGGCATTGATCGCTCGCCAGTTAGGCATGGAAGTAACGGGTTCGGATGCAAACGTTTATCCTCCTATGAGTACCCAGCTTGAATCACACGGTATCGTGTTGTCACAAGGGTATAACGTGCAGGATCTGAAGGGTAATCAGGCAGATCTGGTGGTTATTGGAAATGCCATGTCACGTGGTAACCCGGTAGTTGAGTATATACTGGAACGAGGTATCGCTTACACGTCAGGGCCGGAATTCCTGTCCCGGTATGTGTTACAGGATCGTTGGGTGCTGGCAGTGGCGGGTACGCATGGGAAGACGACTACTTCAAGCATGCTGGCGTGGATACTGGAATATGCAGGACTCAATCCAGGATTTTTGATTGGCGGGGTACCGAATAACTTTGATGCATCAGCACGTTTGGGCGAAATGCCCTTCTTTGTTGTAGAAGCAGATGAATATGATACAGCCTTCTTTGACAAACGATCAAAATTTGTCCATTACAAACCAAGAACACTCATTTTGAATAATCTTGAATATGATCATGCTGATATATTTCCTGATTTAGCATCGATTCAACGTCAGTTTCATCATTTGTTGAGGATCGTTCCATCCAATGGACTGGTGATTAAACCTGCTGACGATAAGAACATTGAAACAGTGCTGGAGCAGGGGTGCTGGACGCCAGTTGAACAGTTTACTGATACCGGGCCTAGAGACAACAGATCAACATGGTTGGCAAAAAATATGTCAGATAATGGGCAGCAGTTTGACGTGTATTTTGAAAATCAATTTATTGCGAGGCTTGACTGGGATTTGATGGGGCAGCACAACGTACAAAACGCGCTGGCTGCCATTGCCGCAGCGAGACATGCTGGAGTTATGCCTGAGCATGCTGTCGACGCATTATCGGGTTTTCAGGGCGTAAAACGACGTATGGAAGAGCTGGGCAATATTGACGGCATTCGAATCTATGATGACTTTGCGCATCATCCGACCGCCATTGCGTCAACAATACAAGGCTTGAGAAAACAGGTTGGTGATTCACGAATTATCGCCGTCGTTGAACCGCGATCAAATACGATGCGCATGGGTGTACATAAGGATTCGCTGTCAGTATCTCTTGCAGGGGCAGATCTGGTTTTCCTGTTCAAGCCTTCCGATATATCATGGTCACTACAAGATGTTGTTGATGACATGGCTTCGCCGTCATTTTTATATGATGACGTAGATCAAATGGTGGAACAGATAGTAAGGAATGTCAGGTCCGGTGATCATGTGCTCATTATGAGTAACGGGGCATTTGGCGGCCTACATAGAAAACTGATTGAGGCGTTAAAATGAGTAATAACTCAATAACACTCGCGATGACAGGCGCTTCGGGTGTTATCTATGGATTGAGATTGCTGGAGTGTCTACTTGAGGCAGATGAACAAGTTAACCTGCTGGTATCTGCGCCTGCGCAGGTCGTGCTGGCGATGGAGTCTGAGTTAAATGTACCGTCCCAGGCAAAGGAGATGGAACAGTTTTTTTGCGATTATTTCAACGCTCAATATGGTCAGTTGCAGGTCTACGCAAAGGAACAATGGACATCACCGGTTGCGAGTGGTTCCAGCGTATCCAGGGCGATGGTGGTTTGTCCCTGTACCAGCGCAACATTATCAGCCATTGCAAACGGTACCAGCTCAAATTTATTGGAACGGGCTGCTGACGTGGTTTTAAAGGAGCAACAAAAACTGATCCTGGTGAACAGGGAGATGCCGTTATCGGCCATTCATCTCGAGCATATGTTAAAGCTGGCAAGGTTGGGTGTGGTTATCATGCCTGCTAACCCGGGATTTTATCACCAACCGCAGAGTGTGAACGATCTGGTCGACTTTGTTGTTGCTCGTGTTCTGGATCACCTGGACATCGAACACAGTCTTGTGCCGAGGTGGGGCGAATAACGCTGACTGTTAGATGTTATCATTAAAATATCTTGACCAGGGCAATACCATTTTTCTCAAAAATCATTTCAAATTTGTTTATCCCTTTTAAATGGTACGCTTTCGTTATTACAATATCCCCTGGACGGGGTGTTCTCTTTTCTACCAACCGTTCACTGTAGACGTTAAAGCTTGGTGTATTCAGTTTCCACATCACTATCTTGTAATCTTTCTCTTTCGTGATGATTGCAGCTTCCTTAACAGGGGACTGAATGATGTTTGCGATTGTCGGTGTCAGGAAATGAGAAATGGATACTACGGTCAATATGCCACAAACAACCAGCTTTGAAGTAATCGTGATTCGTTTTTCGATCATGAAATAGATTGTTGCTGCGATGCATGCCAGAAAAAACAGTCGGTAGTCCAGAGTAAAAAATACACCAATATTTTCCAGTGCGTCCTGGAAATAACGGTCTTTTATATGGGGTTGTGCAAAGGTTAATATTTCTGGCAATAATGCCAGGAACAGAAAAAAGAACAATGCGGGTGTCAGCGACAGTGCCCGCGATCTTATTTCGTTGATATATATGCCGAGTAAAATAAACAGGCCGGTGTAGCCATAAATAATGTAATGAGGCAGTTTTGTACCGGAAAATGAAAAAAAGATAAATACAAACGAAAACCAGATCAGGCAATACAGTTGCAGGTCATTTTGTAAAATCACCCTGAATTTTTTGAGAATCAGGAACAGGATTGCTGTATAAGGTATGAGCCCGACTAAGATGACCGGAATGTAAAAGAGAATATTTCCACCATGACTTTCCATCGGGTCACTCAATCTGCCGATGTTGTGTTTGAAGAAAAATCCCTCGATAAAATGATTGCCTTCCTGGAAATATTGAACTGCATACCAGGGTAAGGCTGTAGCAGTGAATATGACTATACCAATAGGATTGAATACCGCCCGGATCCAATCATGCATTCTTTTCTTGAGGAAATAGAAAATAAAGCTAACGATAAACGGGATCATGAGGGCCACAGGGCCCTTAGTTAAAAACCCCAGCCCCATGAACAGAAAGGTTAAATAAAGATAACGTTTTTCCTGTTTTTTGTAATAAAGGAAAAGCATCATCATTGTTGCTGCCAGCAGAAAGTTGAGTAACGCATCAGCCGTAGCTGCCTTAGCAATAATCGATACTTCCACTGTTGAAGCGAGAATGATCGCTGCGAAGAGTCCAGTTTCACGATTCACCAGTTTACTGGTGAAAAAATAGATGCCAAATACCCATAATGTTGATGAGAGAGCGGATGGTAACCTCAATGCAAACTCGTTCAGGCCAAATATACTGACGCTGGCTGCCTGAAGCCAATAGATCAGTATCGGTTTATCATGTCTGGGTTCACCGTTCAGGTAGGTGGTGCTGAAATCGTTCCGTACAAACATTTCCCGGGTTGCCTCAGAAAAAGCACCCTCATCAAGATCAAATAGTGGCACTTCATGGATGTTATAAAAGAAGTTGATAGCGACAGCTAACAGTAATAGCCATGAAAGGTGTTTTGAGTTGAACGGGTGGTTAATCATTCTGGCAACTGAATTTATTCAGGGGGTTACTGTTAAATTGGATTATTTTCCGGTTTGATTTATTTCAGGAAGCTTATAGTATAAATTGTAATTCATCCAGAATCGTATTGGTTAAATGTCAATAGACTAGAGATGAGCAAGGATATTAATATAGAAAACAAGCGCCTGAGGTTTCAGCTGGAAAACTTTGTGGATCAGGCTAAAGAAAACGATTTGAAACAGCGTCGTTTCCAATCACACGAATTACGTTTGATAGGGCTGAATTCGCTTTTTGAGCTCATTGAAACCGTACTTTATCCTGAATATACAACATTCAAGTGGGATATTGTGACCCTGCTGTTACTTGATCCTGAATATGAAATTCAACGCGTCCTGACCGAGGAAGGTGTAGATTTAGAGAAACATCCAGCGTTGACCTTTGCGAGCTCTCGGGAAGACCTTGAATCATTGTACCCTGTATCCCTGTTCCCGACGTTAGGCCCATACAACGCACGGAAGCACGCGGTGCTTTTCCCTGGCAAGAAAAAATCGCCTTCCAGCATCGCATTGCTCCCATTGGTACGCTATGGAAGGTTAATCGGTTGTCTGAATATTGGCAGTTTTTCATCCGAGCGATTCGTCCGAGGCGTCAGAACCGATTTTCTGGAGCATCTTGCTGCGATCGTTGCGATTTGTCTGGAGAATGCGACCAATCTGGAGCGACTCAAGCGACAGGGATTAACCGATACATTGACGGCAATTAATAACCGGCGTTTTTTCGACCAACGTTTAACTGAGGAGGTAGAGTCCACCAAGCGAAATGCGGAGACACTGTCTTGTATGTTACTTGATGTTGATCACTTTAAGCAGGTTAATGATCGTTACGGTCACCAGGTTGGCGATCAGGTGTTACGGGAGGTTGCGGCCTTAATCAGGGCGCAAATGCGGGGCAGCGACGTCCTGTCCCGATATGGTGGAGAAGAGTTTGCGGCCCTGCTTGCTCAAACGGATGAGGGTGAAGCTTTGGAGGTTGCGGAGCGTATCAGGACGAGTATAGAAAAGCGCATGTTTGATACTGCTGAAGATGGTCAGTTCAACGTAACCATCTCAATCGGATTGACAATATTCTGTCCCAAGCAGGATCCCAATTCTCTTCGACTTCAGGGCGACTACCTGATTGGTCAGGCCGACAGGGCTTTGTACGATGCCAAGGCAAATGGCAGGAATCAGGTTGTCTCCACCGGCATCCTGAAGATGCCGGAAGAGTGGTGAAGCTATATCATCTTTGAGATTTGGTGATCAGGCGGATTTGCTGACCTCGATAAACACATCCTGAATACCCAGAATCTGGTGCCCATCTTTTTCCAGGCTTGATGAGACTTGTTTGGCCGCATCTGGGTCTATCAGTTTGAAGCGTATCACATCGCCCACCGCAAATTTTCTGAGTTCATTCCGGGCCTTGATATAGTGAAGCGGACAACCGAATGACGTCAGGTCTATGAATTCACCGCGCTTTTTTTTTCAACTAGATCAATATCCGGCACCGATGCACTCAGATCCAGTTGACTATCAATATTCTGGCACGCAATAGCCGAACGGGCAGTCCATTCATCCATTTCTGACTTCAACTGAATGTAGCTTCCATCATCATAGCTATTGGCGAGTTGCCCCAGTTTCTCAGCGATGGCTACTAATCCATTGCCAAGGGTGCTATCGGTCTTGAAATCTTCCTGAATCTGATTGCCTATCTCGATCAGATCGTCCACTGCCGGGCGTCCAGCAAGAAACAACAGGGATTGGCCAACCTTTCTCGCTACCTCAGTCGCACACTCCAGTGACTCTTCATATTTTCTTTGAAGATGAAATGCGTTTCGGTAATTACGTTCATTGGCTGCGTCCGCAAAATTCGCTGCAACCGTTTCCTGTGCAGCACCGGCGCATTCACCCCCGCCCAGTTGCAAGACCTTGAATGCTGCCTCGTCTCCATGGTCATACAGTACATCTGCGACATCTTCTTCCTTTATTTCAGTCAGATCCGATAACAATTCGGTAAAGTAATCCTTCCCCTTTTCCCGGCTCCAATGAAAAAACGACTCTTCAGTCGCCCGGTTATCAAGGTAGGCTTGTTGAACCCGTTCAATCGCGGTTTCAATTCTTGCTGCCGGCAATGTCGGTGCCTTAAAACCTATTTCACCATCTAGTCTGCCATCACCACCTAAATACATTTGATAATGTGGAATGAGTTTTCCGTGTTTGCGTTTGCCCTCACCATAAATTCCTATGTCACCGGTCTCGGGTTGTGCACACCCGTTGTGGCAACCGCTGGCTCGAATTCGCAAGTCTGCACTGGCGCCACTTAATTTGGTTCCGATAACTTTTGATGAGGTAATACCGAGGCGGCATGTTGACGTCCCGGGGCAAGCTACTACATCGTCCCCAGTTAGCGGTTCGCCAAGCCCGAGTTCGGCAAGCGCTCCACGAATCTTGTCAATCAGCTCCTCAGCGACATTAACGAGAATCAGGTTTTGATCCTGGGTTGTACGTATTTCAGAGATACCCAGACTTTCCATCATGTTGGCTAGGCCATGCATCTGTGGTGCGGTCAGGTCCCCAATGGGTACGCTAATGGGGAAAACAAAGCGACCGTCCTGTTTTTGTTCGATAATCTGCCGCGGCGCACCTGCTGTACAGGTGACAGATTTTGATTTTTGATTCCATTCAGCCTTCGGGTGCTCGATATCGGCTAGCGCGGTCTGGGTACGGGCATATTCCTCTTTGTATTTTTCAATAAATTCATCCGCACCAAAGCGATCAACCAGAAATTTAATACGTGATTTTGCACGCTTTTTTCTGTCGGAATAGCGATTATGGAGTGCGATTAATGCTTCCATGCTGGCCAACAATTCCTTTTCTTCAATGAATTCCTCAACGGTGACAGCATGGCGTGGTTTGTGTCCCAAACCGCCGCCGGCGAGAATCTTGAAGCCGGGCTGGCCATCTCTCATGGTCGCAATGACACCTACGTCATGCATCATGCCCTGCGCACAGTCCGTTTCACAAGCTGAAAAGCTCATCTTGAATTTTCGTGGTAAATGCTGTGTTAGCGGATGTCGCAAGAAATGACTAACCGCGGCATCCAGATGGGTGGTGACATCAACATGCTCGTTTGGACATATACCGGCAAGTGGGCACGCCGTCACATTTCTTACCGTGTTGTTGCAGGCTTCTCTGGAGGTTAATCCGGCGGCGGCCATATCTTTTAATACCGCCGGGGTTTTTCCGGTAGGGATATAATGAATCTGGAAATCCTGCCTGGTCGTGATGTGTGCCATGTCGTGGTCCGAATAGTTTTCCAGTATGTTTGCGCAGGTGCGAAGTTGCTCTGCGTTCATTACGCCACCCGGGACTTTAACCCTCACCATGTTCACGCCCTCCTGCCTTTGCCCATAAACGCCTTGCTGAAGTCGCATCGACTGGAATCGATCGGCATCGAGCTCATTGTTTAAAAAGGCCTGCACAGCCTCTTCAAAGCGTGTAATTTCTTCATGGTCTACGAGTGTTTCTGCATCAATCATTACTCTACTCTCTCCAGCGTTTCGATGATTATTCTGGAAACGCGCTAACTAACAATAATAAACTTCATTCCGATCAGCATTAACATGCTGGCTAAAATCGGTCGCATAATTTTTTCCGGAATCACGGTGCTGATATGGCTGCCCAGATAAATGCCCGGAAGTGAGCCGAGCAACAGAGCGCCTAGCAGCATCAGGTCAACTGAACCCATTTGCAAATGACCCAGACCTGCGACCGCCGTCAATGGTACAGCGTGGGCCAAATCTGTTCCAACAATCCGCGACGTGGGCAGGGAGGGATACATAAACAACAGAATGGCTGCGCCAATCGCCCCCGCACCTATCGACGAAACTGGAACCAATATGCCCAGCATTATACCAGCCAAAACCGTTGCTGGGGACCTTAATCGCCTCCAATGTGGTATCAAGGACTTAATTTTATTACCAAATACGTAGACCTTGTGTTTAAAGATCAAAACCATTGATGTCAGTATTAGCGCAATTCCCAGCGAGACATGAATTAACGTGTCGACTTCCATACCGGCAGACGTGGATTTATTCATCAAATATAACGTTAATGAGGTGGTTGGGATGCTGCCCAAGGCAAGTAAGCCGACAATTTTCCAGTCAATATTGCCCAGTCGTGAATGGGACAGGGTACCGCTTGCCTTGGTAATAGCAGCAAAGAGCAGATCCGTTCCGACAGCGATAATGGGCGGAATCTTGAAGCCAAAGATCAGGATGGGTGTCATTAAGGACCCACCCCCAACCCCGGTCAGGCCAATAAGCAGACCCACTGCAAAACCGGAAAATGTATAAGCCAGATCCATGTTTCTATTTTAAATTAATAATATAAAACAATAACATATCAGAATTATTCTAGCTCGATGAGCTGGTATATTGCCGTTTTTGCGTGACTCTTAATGGTCTGATGAAGTGGGCGAAAAAATATAGCAAATTAACTATATTGAAAAAAATAATAATTAATGCTTTATTTATAACTCATGGTTATAAGAGACAGGGCTTATGAACTTTCAACAGTTGCGCTATATTCATGAGGTAGCGCGAAGTGATCTTAATATTTCAGCCGCTGCACAGCGACTTCACACCGCTCAACCCGGTATCAGCAGCCAGATCAGGCAGCTGGAGGAAGAGTTGAATGTACAAATTTTTGAGCGTAATGGTAAGCGCCTTGTCGGCGTCACCCAACCCGGGCGTGCCGTATTGGCTATGGCGGAACGGGTGTTGCGCGAAATGGATCATATTAAACAGGTTGGATATGAATTCAGCAACGAGGCAAGCGGAACCTTGTCTATCGCTACAACCCATACCCAGGCATGTTATGCGCTACCATCGGTTATCAAGGCCTTTACTGAGCGGTATCCTAACGTCACGTTACATATTCATCAGGGAAATCCGACAGAAATCTCCCAGCTTGCGGTGTCGGGTGTTGCTGATATCGCCATTGCAACTGAAGGCATCGAATTGTTTGAAGATCTGGCGATGATGCCGTGTTACGAATGGAATCGATGTGTTATTGCCCCAAAAGGACATCCTGTCCTGGATATACGGCAACTGAGTCTGGATGACATAGTAAAATTTCCCATTGTGACTTATGACTTTGCTTTTGCAGGACGTTCGAAGATTAATCAGGCATTTGAAGATGCGAATCTGAGCCCCAATGTTGTGTTAACAGCGCTGGATTCTGATGTTATCAAAACCTATGTGGAGCTGGGCCTGGGTATTGGGCTACTGGCACAAATGGCCTTCGATGACAAAACAGATGAAAAGCTGGGCATGCTTGATGCGAGCCATTTGTTTGAACCAAGTATGACGCGTATAGGCATTCGAAGAGGTAGCTATCTGCGTGGATATGTCTACGCATTTATCGAGCTGTTTGCGCCTCATCTTGACAGGAACGCAGTAGACCACGCCCTTTCTGTATAAATGTTGAAGATTTAATCAGTTTATACGCTGATTTTAATCAGGATGCCTCTTCAACGGGTGTATGTGGCTCCGCATAGCCGCAATCCTTTTGTGGGCACACGATCTCTGTACCACGACGCTTCGTAGTCTTGATCGTGAGCATTGGCCAGTCGCAGCTTGGACAGGGCCCACGGGTTGGTTCATTCCAGACCGCATAGTCACAATCTGGATATCCGGAGCATGAATAAAATATTTTCCCCCGTCGAGATCGTCGGGTCAGCATCGTACCTTTGTTGCACTTTGGACACTCAATGCCGGTATCAGCAGGTTTTTCGATGGGTTCAATAAATTTACAGTCCGGGTATGAACTGCATCCAATAAATTTTCCATAAGGGCCGAAACGGATGATTAGTTGAGATTCGCATTCTGGGCAGGTGCGTCCTTCAACCACTTCCGGTTCGGTGCTTTCATTGTCATCACCAAGATTGCGTGTGTAATCACAATCGGGGAATCCATCACAACCGACAAACCGTCCCCGCTTTCCGAGCCGAATTGAAAGCGGTTTACCGCATTTGGGGCATTCCTCATCCAGTGCCTCATGCGTCACGTCCTTGCGTTGAACCGACTCTTCCTTTTCATCTACCAGTTTTTTGAACGGTTTCCAGAATGTACGCATCAATGGAATCCAGTCTTTTTCTCCGCGGGATACCGCATCGAGTTCATCTTCAAGATCTGCGGTAAAGTCGTAGTCTACGTAACGGGAAAAATGTTCGGTGAGAAATTTGTTTACAATACGTCCCACATCCGTGGGGTAAAAACGCTTATTATTCAATTCTACATAGTCTCGTTGTTGCAGTGTCGCAACGATTGAGGCGTAGGTTGATGGTCGGCCGATTCCGTGTTCTTCCAGGGATTTAATTAAACTTGCTTCCGTGTACCGGGGCGGAGGTTCGGTAAAATGTTGTTCAGGACGTAACGCGATAAGGTTAATGCTGTCACCTTCTTTCAGTGTCGGCAGCATACGTTCATCATCGGCATGCTTTGCATCATCCTGTCCTTCCTGGTAGACAGCCATGAAACCGGGGTTTTCGATGGTAGAGCCCGTTGCCCTAAAGGTTGTATTGTCGCCAGCGTCCAGATCTATTCCCACCATATTAATGGTGGCATGGTTCATTTGGCACGCTACCGCACGCTTCCAGATCAGGTTATATAATTTATACTGGTCAGTGGTCAGGTGCTCTTTAATTGATTCCGGATCGTTATAGACCGACGTTGGTCGGATTGCTTCATGTGCCTCTTGAGCGTTTTTTGATTTGGTTTTATAAACATTGACCGTTTTCGGGACTTTGTCTGCACCATAACGTTCGTTAATAAGTGCGCGTATCTCATCGAGCGCTTCCTGTGCAAGACTCACCGAATCAGTACGCATATAGGTAATCAAACCTATTGCGCCGTCTCCGGTATCGATGCCTTCATACAATTGTTGTGCAGCTCTCATGGTGCGCTGGGCGGAAAACCCGAGTTTTCGAGCAGCTTCCTGTTGCATGGTAGACGTGATAAAAGGAGGTGCAGGATTACGTTTGCGCTTCTTTTTCTCAATTCGGGTAACGGTAAATTTGCCTACAGCGGATTTATGAATGGCCTGCTCTATTTCGCTCGCTCGGTCTTCATCACCGATACTGAATTGCGAAATTTTTTCATCCTGGAATCTGGTTAATTTCGCGGTAAAGGACTCCTTCTTTTTCGCCACGTCCGCGTCCATTGTCCAGTATTCATGAGGGACAAATTTTTCAATTTCCAGCTCACGTTCCACGATCAATCTCAATGCCGGGCTTTGTACACGACCTGCGGATAATCCGCGCCGGATCTTTTTCCACAGCAGAGGAGACAGGTTAAATCCGACCAGATAATCGAGTGCGCGTCTTGCCTGCTGCGCGTTGATCAGGTCCGTTGAGAGTTCTCGAGGTGATTCTACCGCTTCATTAATCGCCCGTTTGGTAATTTCGTGAAACACCACACGGTGAACCGGTTTATCTTTAAGTAATTTCTTGCTATTAAGGATCTCTGCCAGGTGCCAGGATATTGCCTCTCCTTCTCTATCAAGGTCAGTTGCGAGATAAAGTGCATCGGCCTTTTTCATTGCCTTGCAAATTGCATCTATATGCTTCTGGTTTTTATCTATGATCTGGTATTTCATCGAGAAGTCATGGTCTGGATCCACAGCACCCCCTTTGGGTTGCAGATCTCGAACATGGCCATATGAGGCCAGGACGTTAAAACCTTTACCAAGATATTTCTTTATAGTTTTCGCCTTTGCTGGCGATTCAACAATAACCAGATTATTACTCATGATATTAATTCGTGTTTAACAAAAAACAGTGTTAATGATAGAACGTCAGCGATTTGTCACTCCGCAATCCCTGACTAATGAAGATATATCCCTGAGTCGTCAAAAACAAGGTTTTCGATCCAAGCGTTATTTTCTTCCTTGCCAGATTTATTAAATAACACCATAACAATGACCCATTTCAGCTCCTCCAGGTCTATCTCGTTGACCTCAAGTGCCAGGGCTCGATCAATGACCAGCTCACGAGTCCGGGGCGTCAGTACCGCCATTTGTTCAAGGAAAAGTATGAATCCCCGGCATTCATCACCCAGTTTTTCCGTTTCATATTTGGAATATAGCCGCATTGAGGACGATTGAGGTACCACCTCTGTGAACGAGGCCTCTCCATCATTCGTTAATCCCTCCAGCCAGTTAAACGCCTTATCAATCTCTTTTTGTCCAAAACCGGCGTCTTCTAAAGCAAGATGGATGTTTTCCTGTTCGGCACCCATACCCTGTCCGTCTTCAAGGTAGTACTCAAAAAGGTACATTAATACATCCAGCATATTTTCTTTCATAAGTTTTTTTATGTCCTTTCGCTCAAACGCATAAATGATCCACCATGGGTGGGACGAATCAACTTATGCAATTCCAGTACCAGCAGAATGGAGGAAAGTGATGCCGCCGTCAATCTACTTCGTTGCACTATTGTGTCAAATGAGGTTGCCTCGTACCCGATACAGGCCAAAACCTGTACAGCATCACCGTCCAGTTCAGGTGCAGCAGCAGGCCGGTCGGTTGTTTCACTAGACGTGAATACCATAGCGTGCGCCAAGGGTCCAAGTTCTTCGAAAATATCTTCAATGGTTTCAACGAGTTTTGCTCCTTGCCGGATCAGTTTATGACATCCTCTTGCAAGCGGGTTGTGAATCGATCCGGGTATGGCAAAAACCTCCCTGCCTTGCTCAGTTGCATGGCGGGCGGTAATCAGCGAGCCGCTGCGTTGAGCCGCTTCAACCACCAGTGTCCCTATAGATAGTCCGCTAATTATTCGGTTGCGTCTCGGAAAATTCTCTCGCGCTGGCCCCGTTCCCGGTGGAAATTCGGATACTAACGCGCCATTTTCAGCGATTTCCATTGCCAGCTGTTGATGTCTCCTGGGGTACACCTGGTCAAGTCCGGTTGCAGTGACCGCAAGCGTAGCCATCGATGCGTCAAGCGTACCACGATGACTGGCCGCATCAATACCGACGGCAAGACCGCTCGTTATCGTAAAGCCCGATAATCCCAGTTGCCTCGAAAACTGGTGAGCTGTTTCCCTGCCTGTTGGCGAGGGGTTGCGACTGCCAACGACCGCGATCTGGCATGATGAAAGTGCAGTGATGTTCCCTTTGACATAGAGCACAGGCGGAGCATCTGGTATTTCCCTTAGTAGCGCGGGGTACGCACTGTCTGTCTTTACCAGAATATGCTGGTTCGTCGTGTCTGCCCATTTCAGCGTATTGTCGACTTGATTCCAGTCAGGCTTTTTCAGTTGTCGGTAAATACTGTCCGGAAGTAAATCTCTAATCTCTTTGCTGTCAGCGTTTTCAAACAGATGTTGAACAGACTGGAATTTTTCCAGCAACTGTTGAAATCTGTTAGGGCCAATTCCTTTGGTTTGATTCAGTGCCAACCAGTACGAGAGTTCGTCCGTATCGGTCTCGGATAGGTTGGGAATGGTTATCTTTTTTATTTGGTATTTCCTGATTAACTTATTAAAACGTAATTACGGGTTCACAACGCTGTCGAGTACGCGAATATCTTTGGTGGCTTCCATAACCAGTGCATAGCTAACTCGTTCAAAAGGCAATATCACCATCATTGTGCCTGCATGCTCATCAGGTAATCTGACGGTTTTACCCATTTTAGGATTAACGGTATCGCGAATTTCCTGCCCTTTCTGACGAATTGCCATCACGTGTCCCGGTTCAATATTGTTTTCTGTTCCCAGGTTTAATACGACAATATCGAATTGGGCAATTCTAGATACACCGTTCAGTACGGAAATGATCAGTCCATTAACGTCCGCCTCCGGCGCATGCGGTTGAAAGAACTGGTTAATATCCATATCTTTGCTAATGGGCAGTAATCGATCACCAATTAATACTTCATGGTTGGAGCTTTGAATGAGTAATGTGGCGGGATCTCCATGCTTTAGAACGATAGAATCTGCAACATGTATGGCCTCATACCCAAGGATTTCTTTCTTTTTTGAAGTCGGGTCTATGTAGGCATCACCAGGGCGATAGATACTGAATTTCTGCAGGTCATTGTGTTTAATACCACGCACATAAATCTTGTTTTCTGCGCCACTAATCAGTCGTCCTTCTTCGCCCGCTACGATGTACGCAGCACTTTCAAGCTGTTTTTCGGTCAGTACGCGGGGATATTCCAGGAATTGTTTAATAGCGTCGATCGGGATAGTAGGAATCGCGGTGTCTATTTTGCTGATGCGTTTTTGGGGTGAAAGTTTGACAGTGGGGCGTCCTCGCTCAACCGTTAACATCGGTTTACCCTCTACGAAAATGAGCGCAATAACATCGCCAGGGTATATCAAATGTGGATTCTTGATTGCTGGATTTATATTCCATACTTTTGGCCACAACCACGGGTCTTGCAGAAAACGTTCAGAAATATCCCACAAGGTATCGCCCTTGACAACAACATAACGTTCGGGGTGATCAGGATTCAATTTGACGGTGTCTGCAACAACCAGAGGGCTAAAGGAAAAAGCCAGAACCAGGCATAACAGGATGTTTTTGTTAAACATAAAGAATCCTTTGCATATAATTAAGCGAAGTTTAGCTGAAACAGACTTGATACTCCAAGTATGTTGCCGATTCATGTAGAATCCGGCCATTGAGGACTTACAAACCAGAGATTTTGCGTAATGTCGAGCCGCGTTTCGGTCTGCGCTCAATTCAGCTTAATGTATTTTTATCACAAATTTATAGGTAACACATGGCAATCCTTCACATTTTGCACTATCCGGACCCCTTATTAAGGAAAAAAGCGCTACCGGTGCAGGAAGTTGATGACGAAATTCGCGTCCTGGTTGATGATATGTTTGAAACGATGTATGACGCGCCAGGAATTGGTCTGGCAGCTCCGCAGGTGAATGTTTCTAAGCGGTTGATTGTTCTTGATATTACGGAGGATAAAAGTAATCCGATTTGCCTGGTCAATCCTGTTATTACCGCCAAAGAAGACTCGGAGCAGATGGAGGAAGGCTGTTTATCTGTGCCGGGAATTTATGACATCGTTGAACGCGCAGCCCGAATCCAGTTGACGGCGCTGGATCGGGATGGTCAATCAGTCGAAATGAGCGCTGAAGGCATTCTCGCTGTTTGTATCCAGCACGAGATCGATCATCTGGACGGAAAGCTGTTTGTGGACTATCTGTCGGATCTAAAACGTAAGCGAATCCGAAAAAAAATGGACAAAGTTCGACGTCACACGATGTAAGAATTTTTTCGATTTCCCCGAATGAATGGATCCCCCTGAATGCAGCCACCCCTAAAAATAATTTTTGCCGGAACGCCCGATTTCGCTGCCACTGCGTTACAAGCGATTCTTACGACCGAGCATGAACTCGTAACGGTTCTTACACAGCCTGACAGGCCTGCAGGTCGGGGACGAAAATTAAGCCCTGGCCCCGTCAAGGCGCTGGCTGTTTCGCGTGGTTTAACAGTCTATCAACCCGTTTCTTTAAAGGCAGCCGACGTTCAGGCAAAGCTACGGGAATTAAATGCTGACTTGATGGTTGTAGTTGCTTATGGCCTGATTTTGCCAGCACAGATTTTAACGATGCCCAGGTATGGCTGTATCAACATTCACGCGTCACTGTTGCCAAGATGGCGTGGTGCCGCACCTATTCAACGGGCGATTTTGGCCGGTGACGACGAGACGGGTATCACCATTATTCAGATGGATGAAGGGCTCGATACTGGTGATATGCTGCTAGAGGTGCCCTGCACTATTCGCAGTGATGATACTGCGGCTACTTTGCATGACCGCCTTGCATCAATGGGTGCAGATTCAATTCTCAAGGCCATTGATCTAATTGCCTCACAGAAGACCACACCTACTAAACAGTGCGACGAACTTAGTACATACGCACCAAAAATTGAAAAAGATGAAGCACGGATTAACTGGGACGATGCTGCCGTTGATATCGATAGGATGGTGCGCGCATTTAACCCTTTCCCCGTAGCCTTTACCTTTTTGAGTGACGGATCCCGTTTGCGTATATGGCAAACTGAGCTGGTTTCGGGAAATGAATCCTCAAAGCCTGGTACGGTAATTAGTGTGGGGGATAATGGTATCGACGTTGCCACTGGAGAGGGTGTGATCAGATTGTTAACGATTCAGGCAGCAGGACGTCGCGCCATGGCAGTAAAAGACTTTCAGAATGCCAGCGATATAGACGTTGGAACCGTTTTTGGTGACTTGTAACTGACTATGTATTTTGTTGGATGAAACTTAACAAGCTAGTTGACGAACTGGAGAATGTCCGCAAATAAAAATGTTAGAGAGATTGCTGTTCATGTCCTTGTTGATGTGGTCAGGCACGGACGCTCTCTTGATGGGGTGCTTCAGTCCAGGATATCCAAACTCTTTGATTCACGGGATCGTGCGTTATGCCAGGAGCTTTGTTATGGGGTGCTACGATGGTATCCGCGATTGACATTAATTGTTGAGGAATTGCTGGAAAAGCCTCTGAAAAGAAAAGACGAGGATATTCGATGTTTAATTTTGCTTGGACTTTATCAGCTTCAATATCTGAACATTCCTGCCCATGCAGCCGTCGCCGAATCTGTGAACGTTACGGTTTCATTGGGTAAAAAATGGGCGAAAGGTCTTGTGAATGCCGTGCTTCGTAGTTATCAGCGAAATGTTGATTTAATTAAAAAGAGTCTTGATGGTAATGAACAGTTTACTGCTGCCCATCCAGTCTGGATGCTTGATATGTTAAAAAAGGGCCGGCGTGACTCATGGCAGCAAATAATTGAGACCAATACCCAGCATCCTCCGATGTCCCTGCGCATCAACACAAGAAAAACCTCTCAAAATGAATATGTATCAAAACTTGGTGAACTTGGCATCAGTGCAAGCGAGTCCGTCAAGGTTGAAAGTGGCATTGTGCTGGATAGGCCCTGTGATGTTAGAGATCTACCAGGATTTTCTGAAGGACTGGTGTCTGTCCAGGATTTGGGTGCCCAGCTAGCCATACCGATACTAGACCTGAGACCCGGTCAATCTGTTTTGGACGCATGTGCTGCGCCGGGTGGAAAAACCTGCCATATATATGAATTTGAGCCATTAGTCGCTAAACTTGTTGCCATAGATAGCGATGAAAAACGCATGCGGCGCGTTCAGGAGAATATTGATCGGACGCTGACCAAGGCTGAATTAATTTGTGCAGATGCGCGTGCGACTGAGTCCTGGTGGAATGGTGAGCCGTTTGACAGAATTTTGCTTGATGCACCATGCAGTGCAATAGGTGTCATACGACGCCACCCGGATATTAAATTACTCAGAAAACCGAGTGATATTGACAAACTTGTTAAAACACAATCACAACTGCTTGCCGCGCTTTGGCCTTTACTTAAGCCCGGTGGAGTGCTCGTATACGTGACCTGCTCGGTATTACCGGTGGAGAATGAGCTACAGATGATGGATTTTCTGGGAAGTCAACGACTGGCTAGGGAGATACAACTGGATGTTAACTGGGGCGTGCCCTTGTCGGTGGGTAGACAAGTGATCACCGGAACTGACCGGATGGATGGATTTTATTATGCAAAAATTCAGAAGATTGCTGTTTAGGATAACGTGGTAATTCACCCGATGCAGATCACCCGGAACAGATTTTTTGATAAATCTATCCTGTTGCACATTTTAGTCTTGTGCCTGTTGGTGGTTAGTCAAAAGTCTTTAGCGGCAGGGATTTCAATCGTAAATGCTAGCACAACTTTATCACAGGACGTTTTTTACCTCACTGCCCAGGTAAATTATAAATTTAGTGATGAGCTGGTCGATGCGCTTCATCGTGGCATTCCTATTACAATTGCTGTCTCCATCGAGATTAATCAATCCCGGGATTATGTTTGGGATAGTACAATCGCAACGCTGGAACAGAGATATCAAATTGCCTACCACGAACTTACCGAGCAGTATATCGTCAGGAATCTTAATAGTGGTTCGCAGCTAAGCTTTGCTGATTTCAAGGTTGCGACCTCAGTGATGGGAACCATAGTTAGTTTGCCCGTGATAGATAAAAATTTGCTCGTCGATGATGAGAAGTATTATGGCAATATTCAGGTGCAGGTTGACGTCGATACGTTACCTGTGCCACTTCGGCTATTGTCGTATGTGTCCTCCGGTTGGCAGCTGAGTAGCGGCTGGTACAAATGGTCATTAGAGTTCTGAAGCATATAACGTCAGGTATCGTACCTGTTGTGGCAATGAGCGTGTTGCTTCTGGTTTCGCTTTACCTGATGAGTGCAGCTACGCATAACTCGCAACAATTTGAGGGATTATATCTCTCATTATTGCTGATCAATGTTATTGGCCTGATTACCTTGTTGATACTCATTCTTGCTAATATTGCACGATTAATTCGTCAGTATCGCAGTCGTTCAACCGGATCCAGGATAACTGTCCGGCTTGTCGTGATGTTTGTGATACTTGCCGTTTCACCTGTTTCCGTTGTCTTCTATTTTTCGGTTGAATTTATTCAACGTAGTATTGATAGCTGGTTTGATGTGAGGGTAGAGGGCGCATTAGATGATGCACTGGAGCTTAGTCGTGCATCGCTTGATGCAAGAAAAAGTGAATTGTTAAAACAGACTTTATCCATTGCAGATGCGCTTGAGTATGAGCAGGATAGCGAGGTAGCATTAACCATTAACGCATTGCGCAGTCAACGTAATGTCTATGAACTTACCCTGATGTCGATAGGGGGGCACATTATTTCTTCGAGTAGTGCAGATATATCGGATATCGTGCCAAATCTGCCCAATGATGAAATATTGACTCAACTTCGACAGAATGTACCGTATGTAGGCCTGGACACTGTTAAGGAAAAGGGCCTGTTTATCAGGATCGTGGTCAATGTGCCGGATAGCGATCCTTTGCTGGAACCGCGCGTCGTGCACGCACTGTATCCCGTTTCTGGACGAATGAGTGCGTTGGCAGATAATGTGCAGTCGACGATTACGAGATATAAACAGCTGACCTTGTTAAGAGATCCGCTTAAATACAGCTTTGTGTTAACGTTATCGCTAGTTCTGTTGCTTAGTCTTTTAACGGCGGTTTGGGCAGCATTTTTTTCCGCGCGACGCCTCGTGGCTCCGATCAGGGTTTTGGCAATTGGTACGAGGGCGGTCGCGGCCGGGGACTACGACCGACGGTTACCGCTTCATTCGAATGATGAGCTTGGTTTTCTTGTGCAGTCATTTAATGAGATGACTCGCAAAATATCTCAGGCCCGGGATGAAGCCAACAAAAGTCAGCAGCAAGCGGAGGGTGAACGAGCTTACCTTAGAGCGGTTCTGGGGCGCCTGTCTTCAGGTGTGATGACGCTGGACAGGCGTCATGTTGTCAGGTCAATTAATGCTGCGGCGCGGCAAATACTGAACGCCGATTTAAAAGATTGTATTGGAAACCCGCTCGAATGCGCTAGCGATGGCCATCATCATCTGGAGCATTTCGTGCAATCCGTCAAATCGCACCTGTCGGGTGACGCATCTGAGTGGCGAGAAGAGATAATTATATTCGGATCCCGGGGACGTCAGGTGCTAATGTGTGGCGGGGCGTCATTATCAGGTGGAGGAACGTCAGGCGGTTATGTCATTGTATTCGAAGATGTGACTACATTGGTTCAAGCTCAGCGTGACGCTGCCTGGGGGGAGGTGGCGAGACGTCTGGCGCACGAAATCAAAAACCCACTGACCCCTATTCAATTGTCGGCGGAGAGGTTAAGGCACAAATATTTAAAAACGATGACCCCGGATGATGCTGAGGTTCTCGACCGGTCAACGCATACCATTGTTCAGCAGGTCGAAGTCATGAAAGAAATGGTAAAGGCATTTTCCGATTATGCCAGATCGCCCCAGCTCAGGTTGCAGTCACTTGACCTCAATGAAGTGATTAATGAGGTGCTTGACCTTTATCGTGGGGATTCCGGTATCAGGATAGAAGCACAACTTGATAAAGCCTTGCCACGGGTTGAAGCTGATTCAGGTCGATTGAGGCAGTTGCTTCATAATCTGATTAAAAATTCGCAAGAGGCCAGCAATAGTGATCAAGTATGCAGGGTTCTTATTGCAACAAAGGATGTTCTGTCAGCTGGTGTGAGGATGATCGAGTTGAGGCTTCGCGATTATGGTCCCGGTGTGCCCGAAGATGTCATGAAACAATTCTTCGAGCCTTACCTGACTACCAAACCAAAGGGAAGTGGGCTTGGTCTGGCTATTGTAAAAAAGATAGTTGAAGAACATAGTGGTATAGTAAAGGCAGAAAATTGTAAAGAAGGTGGTGTTGAAATAACGATAGATTTGCCTGTAAAGGTAACTGCGAAAGTGGAACAAAAGGACGCTGCATTGCTTTCGGACGACCAGGGACAGTTGTCGTCAGATGACCAAAAAAATATTGTTAACAGTGAGTAAAATACATAATGAGTGCGCCCCATATACTAGTCGTTGATGACGAGCCTGATATCCGGCAACTCGTTAAGGAAATTCTTGAGGATGAAGGGTATCTGGTTAGCGTCGCTGAGAATGGTGAAGAGGCAAAGAAGGCCAGGAGGACGCGTCGTCCAGATTTGATATTGCTTGATGTCTGGATGCCGGATATTGACGGAATCAGTTTGTTACGCGAATGGTCGGAGGAGGACGAGATTGGTCCGCCTGTCATCATGATTTCTGGGCACGGAACGGTTGAAACCGCAGTTGAAGCGACCCGCCTTGGCGCTTACGACTTTGTCGAGAAACCGCTTTCTCTCGCCAAATTGCTTTTGATTGTCAAGCGAGCGCTTGAGGCATACAAACTACAGCGTGAAAATATAGGGTTACGGCAACATGCACAACCGCTTGTTGAGCCTGTCGGGCGAAGTATAACGGTCCAGAATTTGAATGACCAGGTCAGACGCATCGCTCAGCACAATGCCTGGGTTTTGTTATCCGGTGAGCCTGGTTGTGGCAAGGAGTTATACGCACATTATATTCATGCTTGTAGTGCCAGATCAGAGGGGCCGTTTGTTAATGTTGGCGTAGCCTCAATTGCAGGCGAAAACTCTGCAGTTGAATTGTTTGGTAGCGAAGACGGTGAAAAAATTCGCTATGGGCGTATTGAGCAAGCGAATGGTGGGACGCTATTTCTGGATGAAGTAGGGGATATGGATAGCGCTGTGCAGGCAAAATTATTGAGTACGCTGGAAACCGGTTCGTTCTTGAGGGTAGGGGGAAGTGATCCGGTGCAGTTTGACGTCAGGGTTATTGCTGCGACTCACAGAGATCTGGAGGTTGATGTAAAGTCCGGGCGATTTCGGGAAGATCTTTATTATCAGTTAAACGTATTACCATTACGGATTTTACCTTTGAGGGAGCATAATGAGGATATTGCGGAGCTTTTGGAATATTATGTTGATTTTTATGCGACCCAAGAGAATTTGGCCTACAGAACATTTTCAACCGCTGCAATTAACCGGTTGAGGAACTATCCGTGGCCGGGCAATGTTCGCGAATTAAAAAATCTGGTGCAAAGGTTGTTGATACTTGGGTCAGGAGAAGAGATTAACCTGGATGAGGCCGAATTTGCGCTCGGCATGAAAGGTCAGCAAGAGGCCCCCAAGTCCTCTCTTGGCGTAGATATGCCATTGAGAGAAGCGCGAAAGCAGTTTGAAAAAGCGTACTTTGAATATCAGCTCCGCGAGGCTAATGGCAATATGGGTGAGGTTGCAAGACAGGCGGGAATTGAAAGGACGCATTTATACCGAAAATTAAAAGAGTATGGAATCAAACAAAAACAGGACCCGCATGGGGAGTGATATTAAGGTACTGATTCTTTTGATCCATTGTGCAGTCGTTGGGCTAAGAAAAGCCTTTAAAAATGAATGATAATAAATAACCTCTAATTAATAATAATTATCATGAAAATAATTATCTTAGGTGCGGGACAAGTTGGATCCTCGGTTGCTGCCAATCTGGCGAGTGAGGCGAATGATATTACCATCGTTGACGTGAATCAGGCCTGTTTGCGGGATTTGCAGGACAGAATTGATTTGCGCACCGTTGCGGGTGAGGCTTCTCATCCAAGTGTGCTTCGTCGGGCGGGTGCTGATGATGCGGACATGATACTCGCAGTAACCAATAGTGATGAAACGAATATTGTTGCGTGCCAGGTTGCCTATACGTTATTTCATACGCCGACAAAAATCGCTCGAGTCAGGGCCAGGGACTTTTTGGTCAACCCGCAGTTATTTACGCAGGAAGCATTTCCCGTAGATATGGTTATCAGCCCGGAGCAGGTCGTTATTGATTACGTGCAAAGACTGATTGAGTATCCGGGGGCGCTACAGGTGCTGGATTTTGCCGGTGGCCGCGTCCGCCTTGTCGCAGTTCGGGCGTTCTATGGTGGGCCATTGGTCGGCCATGAATTGCAAGAAATTAAAGAACACATGCCTGGTATTGATACACGCGTAGCCGCCATTTTTCGTCGCGGTGTAGCGATTGTGCCCGAAGGCAATACGATTATAGAAGTTGATGATGAAGTATTTTTTATTGCCGCAAGCGAAAATATCAGGGCGGTGATGGGTGAGCTCAGAAGACTGGACAACCCGGTGAAGCGCATATTTCTCGTCGGCGGTGGTAACATCGGAATGGGGCTTGCCCAGGCGCTCGAGCAAAATTATCAGGTTAAACTGATTGAGCATAACAAGCAGCGATGCCATTCCCTGTCTGAAGTGCTGGACAAGACGCTTGTGTTACAGGGAGATGCCGCGGATGAAGATCTGCTCATTGAAGAAGGCATAGAGAATTCGGATATATTTTGTGCTGTGACTAATGATGATGAGGCTAATATTCTATCCGCAATGATGGCCAAACGGTTAAGCGCGAAAAAGGTCATGACCCTGATTAATCGAGCCGCTTATGTTGATCTTGTAGAAAGTGGACAGATCGACATCGCGGTATCACCCCATCAGGCGACTATTGGAAGTCTGCTCGCGCATGTTAGACGTGGTGATGTGGTGGTAGTGCATTCGTTACGTCGTGGCGCAGCCGAGGCGATCGAGGCCATCGCTCATGGTGATACCCGGTCTTCGAAAGTTGTTGGGCGTGCAGTAGAAGATATCAAATTACCCAAAGGCACATCAATTGGCGCGATCGTGCGTGGTGATGAAGTGATAATAGCGCATCACGATACAGTGATTGAGCCCGAAGACCATGTTATTTTGTTCCTGATTGATAAAAAGAGAATTACCGAAGTTGAGCGCCTCTTTCAAGTGAGTGTTACCTTTTTATAGTTACTACAAAGAAACATCATGGGTCACCAATATAGTCAAATGCGATATCGTGCCATACAACGTATTGTTGGTATTCTGCTAACCTTATTCAGTTTTACCATGCTTTCGCCGGTCGTTATTGCCTGGGCGTATGGGGAAGATACGCTGATGGTATTTGTTGCGGCATTTGCTCTGACGCTGGCGGTCGGCCTTATTCTTTGGTTGCCTTCATGGAAAAATGAAGATGAATTAAGGTTACGCGATGGTTTCATTGTGGTTGTCATGTTCTGGTTTGTGCTCGGTAGTTTTGGATCGTTACCTCTGGTACTTGGGCCGCATCTGTCATTTGTCGATGCAGTGTTTGAATCGCTTTCAGGTCTGACAACCACCGGCGCAACAGTAATAGTCGGTCTTGATCAATTGCCGAGATCGATTTTATATTATCGCCAGCAGCTGCAGTGGTTGGGTGGTATGGGTATTATCGTACTGGCCGTGGCAATATTGCCCATGTTGGGTATTGGTGGTATGCAGCTTTATCGTGCAGAAACCCCAGGCCCGATGAAGGATAACAAGTTGACGCCAAGGATCACCGAAACCGCCAAAGCGCTTTGGTATATCTATCTGGGTTTAACCGTGGTCTGTGCGTTAGCCTACTGGATGGCCGGAATGAACAGCTTTGACGCAATCGTTCATAGTTTTTCTACTATTGCGATTGGTGGTTTCTCAACCCATGATGAAAGTATCGGTTATTTTAATAGCCCGTACATAGAGACTGTTGCGATTGTTTTTATGCTGTTGGCTGGCGTCAATTTTGCCCTGCATTTTCTCGCGTGGAGGAATGTCAGTCTTCGTCCCTATATTACCGATCCCGAGTTTAGAGCCTATATCACCGTATTAACGCTGATTGCGATTATTACCACCAGTTATCTGTATATGAGCGGAACATTTACCGAGTTTGGAAATGCACTGCACCATGGTATCTTCCAGGTAGTGTCAATCGGGACAACTGCTGGGTTTACGACTGCTGCATACCAGGAATGGCCTTCTTTTCTGCCGGTGCTATTGTTGCTGATCAGTTTTATTGGTGGTTGTGCAGGTTCAACTGGTGGTGGATTAAAAGTAATCAGGGTGTTATTGCTGATTAAACAGGGCATGCGTGAAATTAGGCGCCTAGTTCATCCGAATGCGCAATTCACTGTCAAGATTGGCAGTAAACCGCTGTCTGGACGAGTCGTGGATTCAGTTTGGGGTTTTTTCTCCCTGTATGTTATTTGTTTTTGTTTGATGTCGCTCATTCTGGCGGCAACGGGTCTCGATCTTGTGACAGCATTTTCGGCGGTAGCGGCGTGTATTAACAATCTGGGTCCTGGCCTTGGTGAGGTTGGTGCAAACTACGCTAGCATAAGCCCGACCGCAAAGTGGGTATTATGTTTTGCGATGTTGTTGGGCCGTCTGGAAATCTTCACATTGCTGGTTATCTTAAGTCCTGCGTTCTGGAAAAAATAGAGCACATATTTCTAGGTATCCAAATACCAATGAATGAGATCAGGGATAAGTGGGATGCAGTCTATCAGGGCAGTGGTTTAACTGCTGTGCCATCAAGGGTGCTGCAGGAAAACGCGCACCTGTTACCCACAAGCGGTAAGGGTCTGGAAATCGCCTGTGGCCAGGCTGCTAATGCACGTTATCTATGCGTTGCAGGACTGGATGTGACGGCCTGGGATATCTCTCCGGTGATCATCTCCAAGCTGAATCAGTTTGCGATCGACAATCAAATTTCATTGCGATGTGAAGCGAGGGACGTCGAGAAGTCTCCACCTGAAGCAAACAGTTTTGATGTGATTGTTGTCAGTCATTATCTTGATCGAGAGCTTGTACCTCACATCATAGATGCGCTTCGACCAAACGGACTTGTTTATTACCAAACGTTTACCCGTGAAAAGGTGGGAGATGCAGGACCAAAAAATGAGAACTTCAGGCTAGCGGATAACGAATTGCTTGCCTTGTTTAAAGGTTTGCGAATTCTGGTGTATCGTGAAGAGGCCAGGGTTGGGGATATTCAACAGGGCTTTCGCGATGAAGCATTGATTGTCGCGCAGAAAATTTAGTCTTTGCAACCGGGATAACAAGATAAAACCTAGGGTCATTGTTCCGCAGTCTATTCGTTTCAGACCATAATGGTCATAGTTTTTCCACTGGTATGTTAAACTGTTGAATGAATGAGATCATCATCATGATAATAAGCAATAATTGATCTATAGATTTATGAGCCAAAAATTTATTGAAAGAATTAGGGAGCGGGTTCTACTCTGTGATGGTGGGACAGGTACGTTAATTCAGGCAGAAGACTGGGATCTGGAGAAAGATTTTCTGGGCCTGGAAAATTGTTCCGAGATTCTGTGCAAAACCAGGCCAGATTTTGTCCAGAACATGCATCGAGTCTATTTTGATGCGGGTGCGGACTGTGTTGAAACCAATACCTTTGGGGCTAACAAAGTTGTCCTGGCAGAGTTTGGACTCGAGGATCAGGCGTATGAGTTAAACAAGCTGGCCGCGGAGCTTGCGCGGAACACAGCAGCCGAGTTTGCTACTGAAGAATGGCCTCGCTATATACTGGGCTCAATGGGACCAGGTACCAAATTGTGCAGTCTGGCGCATATCGATTATGACACGCTGGAGGAGGCTTATACCGAGCAGGCCTGCGGTCTTCTTGATGGTGATGTCGATGTACTATTGCTAGAAACGCATCAGGATTTACTTACGTTAAAAGCGGCGATCAATGGTTGTCGAAATGCAAGGCAACGAACAAATCGACAAGAGGTGCCCATATTTGCCCAGGTGACAATAGAAACCACTGGTACGATGCTGGTGGGGTCCGATATCGCATGTGCGGTAACAGCGTTGGCTGCCATGGATGTTGATGGCATTGGCCTGAATTGCGCGACCGGTCCGAGTGAGATGGCTGAACATGTTCAGTATATTTCCGAGAGCTGGCCAGGCCTTATTTCTGTTATGCCAAATGCGGGTTTGCCCATGCTGGTGGACGGAAAAACCGAGTATCCACTTGTCCCCGATGAACTGGCGATGTGGCACAAGCGGTTTGTCGAAGAGGATGGTATTAATCTTGTTGGTGGGTGCTGTGGTACCACACCGGATCATATCAAGGCTGTGCGTGCCATGCTGGATGAACGCGACGAGAGTAGTCCACTGTCGCGCGATGTTGAGCTGACGCCATCAGTAACTTCACTATACTCTTCGGTACCACTTCGGCAGGAGAATGCAATATTCGCAATTGGTGAGCGATCCAATGCGAATGGCTCCAAAAAGTTCCGTGAGCTGCTCGCAGAAGAAGACTGGGATGCCCTGGTCGACATTGGTCGCGAGCAGGTTAAAGAGGGATCCCATTCGCTGGATGTCTGTGTAGCCTACGTTGGGCGCCCGGAGGCTAGGGATATGGCGGAACTGATTTCCCGTTATCGGGGTCAGATTACGGTGCCACTGGTGATCGATTCAACTGAATATGAAGTGATTGAGACTGCGCTGAAACTGTTAGGTGGAAAGAGCATTATCAACTCAATTAACTTTGAAGATGGGGAAGAAAAAGCGGGCAAGGTGCTCGCGTTGGCCAAAAAATATGGCACTAGCGTTGTTGCGCTGACCATTGATGAAAAAGGGATGGCAAAAAGTGTTGATGATAAATTGGCTATTGCCCATCGGCTCTATGATTTTGCTGTTAATGCACATGGACTTCCGGCGTCAGACCTGATGTTTGATCCACTGACGTTTACAATCTGTACGGGTGTTGAAGATGATCGCAAGCATGGTAAAAACACGCTTGATGCAATTGAACGGATAGCAAAAGAGCTGCCTGAGTGCCAGATCGTATTGGGATTGTCCAATATCTCGTTTGGGCTTAAACCAGCAGCCCGGCATGTATTAAATTCAGTGTTTTTGCATCACGCGCAGCAGCGCGGTATGACTGCAGCCATTATTCATGTTTCGAAAATAATGCCCCTGCATAAAATCGATGAGTCTCACCGACAGGCTGCTGAAAACTTGATATTCAATGTTTGGCGTGATGAAAAAGATCCGCTATTAAACTTTGTCGAAATGTTTAAAGATGTCAATGTGTCTGAGGAAAAGGCCAAACGACCCGAGAAAATCGAAGACATCCTGGTACACCGTATTATAGATGGAAATAAACAGGGACTGGAGGATGATCTGGCCAAGGCGATGGAATCTTATGCGCCTCTGGAAATCATCAATCAATTCCTGCTCGATGGGATGAAAGTAGTCGGTGAATTATTCGGTTCTGGCGAGATGCAATTGCCCTTTGTCCTGCAGTCAGCCGAAACGATGAAATCTGCCGTCGCCTGTCTTGAGCCTTATATGGAAAAGGTGGAGGGTCAGGAAAAGGGAATTTTGGTGCTCGCGACAGTGAAAGGGGATGTACATGATATTGGTAAAAATCTGGTCGATATTATCTTGACGAACAATGGATACAAGGTAATCAATCTCGGTATCAAGCAACCCATCGCGAGTATCATTGAAGCAGCTAATAGCAATAATGCTGATGCAATTGGTATGTCAGGGCTACTGGTTAAATCGACGGTGATAATGAAAGACAACCTCGAAGAGATGAAAAGTCAGGGCGTTGAAATTCCTGTGTTGCTGGGTGGCGCTGCGCTAACACGTAAATATGTTGAAAAAGATTGCCGGGAGGCCTATACGATCAGCGAATCGGTGCATTATGCAAAGGATGCATTTTCGGGGCTCAATCTGATGGACCAGATCGCAAAATCTAAAGTTTAATCTAGGGCTGATGCTGACACTTTATCCGGATATAAAACCGTTTAGCCAGCACACACTGGAAGTAGAATCACCCCATATCCTGCACATCGAAGAATGCGGGAATCCAGATGGTATTCCGGTCGTCGTGGTTCATGGCGGTCCGGGTGCGGGTTGTGAACCCTATCAACGACGCTTTTTTGATCCAGATAAGTACCGCATTATTCTGTTTGATCAGCGTGGGTGTGGCAAATCCAGCCCGCATGCCGAGCTGGAAAGCAATAATACCCAGGCGTTGATTCAGGATATGGAGGCAATACGGCAGCATCTTAATATCGAAAAATGGTTGTTGTTCGGTGGCTCATGGGGGTCAACGCTAAGTCTGGTTTATGCGCAATCACATCCTGATCGCGTTTTGGGCCTTGTGTTGCGAGGAATATTTCTCTGCCGACCTCGTGAGATTGAGTGGTTTTATCAGGAGGGCGCAAGTCGAATATTGCCCGATTACTGGGAGGAGTATGTCAACATTATCCCAGAGTCGGAAAGGAATGATTTTGTCAGCGCCTATTTTAAAAAACTGACTGGTGGTGACGAAGTCGCCAGAATGGCTGCCGCCAAGGCTTGGTCAAAATGGGAAGCACGTGCCGCGACACTATTACCCCGCAGGGAAGTCATTGACCATTTTTCTAATCCCTATACCGCGTTAAGTCTGGCGAGGATTGAATGCCACTATTTTATGAATAACTCATTTCTTAAGCCCAACCAGATTCTTGATGACGCCAATAGCCTGGCTGACATCCCCGGTGTTATCGTACACGGACGCTACGACGTGGTTTGTCCTATTGAAAGCGCATGGGAATTGCATCAGGCCTGGCCCCAGGCTGAATTTCATATTATTGCGGATGCGGGACATGCCTCGAGTGAACCCGGCATTATTGACGCACTGGTTAGAGCAACCAAGTCCATGAGTTTGCGATTTGCATCATAGTTTTCCGGCATGATCGCCTTGTTGCAACGCGTTACCCGAGCTGGTATTACTGTAGGTGGTGATGTAATCGCCAATATTGATCGAGGCATCTTGGTATTGCTTGCTGTGGAGCATGATGACACTCCCGCTGTTGCTGATAAATTATTATCTCGAATATTAACCTATCGCATTTTTCCGGATGATCAGGACAGGATGAATCTAAGCCTCGTTGATACTAACGGAGGATTGTTGATCGCGCCCCAGTTTACGCTCGCAGCTGACACCAAAAAGGGTACACGCCCCAGTTTCACGCCTGCCGCATCTCCGGAGCTTGGAGAGGAATTATTTAACTATATTGTTGATCGAGCCAGTGAGCAACATGATAAGGTCAGTTGTGGTCAGTTTGGTGCTGATATGAAAGTGTCCTTGATTAATGATGGTCCGGTCACTTTTTCTTTGCGGACATCGTCTGGTCAAAACAAGGAATGAGTCATGGCGGTTTATGCAATTGGTGATATTCAAGGTTGTTATGATGACCTGCAACGGTTGCTGGATAAATTAAATTTCAATCCATCCAAAGATATCTTGTGGTTCGCTGGTGACCTGGTTAATCGTGGCCCAAAGTCGATAGAGGTGCTCAGGTTTGTAAAAGAACTGGGAGACAGCGCGATAACCGTTTTGGGTAATCATGACCTGCACTTGTTAGCTGTAACCCACGGTGTTGTATCTGCACGTCCCAATGATACTTTTGAAGAGATTCTGGCGGCCCCGGATCGCGATGTTCTGTTGGATTGGTTGCGTCGACTGCCTCTAATTCATCATGACGAGAGCCTTTGTTACACAATGGTTCATGCCGGACTTCCTCCTCAATGGGATTTAAAAACAGCCAGGGCCAATGCAGCAGAGGTAGAGGCAATATTGCGGAGTGATGATTATCTGGCGTTACTTGAGCGAATGTACGGTAACGAACCAGCACAATGGTCCAACGATCTGGCTGGTTGGGACAGGCTGCGCTTTATCATCAACTGCTTTACCCGAATGCGCTTTTGTAACGATCAGGGACAACTCACGCTAAAACAAAAAGGCGAACCCGGCACTCAGCCAAAAGGATTCAAACCGTGGTTTGAAGTGCAGAATCGAGCTAATTCAGATCTAAATATTATTTTTGGTCATTGGTCGACATTGGGTCATAAAGGCATTGAAGGCGTATACGCATTAGATAGCGGATGCGTTTGGGGCGGTCGTTTAACAGCGTTACGAATCGACGTGGAACGAGCGTGGATTAGTATTCCTTGTAGTGGCGCTTGTATTCCAGGGGAAGACTAGCTGCTCTTTTAAAAGCCTTTATGACAGCAAAACAGCGATAGGAGACAATCTAGGGAAAGTCTGAACAATTGAGGTTTTTTTGTTTCATCTGTCTTCCTCACTCAAACGACCGATAAAAAAGCGTGCCTTTGCACCTGAATTAACCCTGTTTTTGGTTAATTCAGGGTTTTCAGGCGCAACTATCCTGTCAAACGGCCAATAATCTCTTCTTGGCCAGCACCAGATTCACCAGCGCGCACTTGGTAAAAACACACCGAGCATTCTTTTCCAGACCACGGTACCGAACCTTGGTGAAACCGAACTGGCGCTTCATAGGCCGAATCGCCCTAAACGTGAGTCTCATCACCATGCAACAAGTCGCCGAGTAGCTGGGCGTCATGCACATTGGCCGCCGTGACGGCCACCGAATGAATCAGCTTTGTCTGGTTGTCCACGCCAATATGCGTATTCATCCCAAAGTACCACTGATTCCCTTTACGCGTCTGGTGCATATCGGGATCACGGGTTTTGTCCTTGTTCTTCGTCGACGTCGGTGCATCAATGATCGTCGCATCCACGATCGTGCCGCGATTTACTTTTAAACCGTTCTCCGCCAGATACACGTTGACCAGCCGGAACATTTCATCGCCCAGATTGTGGCGTTCCATCAGGTGCCTGAAGTTAAGGATAGTGGTCTCATCCGGCACGGGCTCCTTACCCAGGTCAATCCCGACAAACTGGCGCATGGCGCGGGAATCATAGAGCGCTTCTTCGGCACCCGGATC